>CAXNJA010000050.1:0-16453 GCA_964202555.1 Mycobacterium sp. | reverse complement strand
GCGCTGCTGACCGGCCGCAACCCCACCAGCGTCGGGATGGCCACCGTCGAGGAGTTCACCGACGGATTCCCCAACTGCAGTGGACGGATTCCCGACGATGCCGCGCTGCTGTCGGAGGTGCTCGTCGAGCGCGGATGGAACACCTACTGCATCGGCAAGTGGCATCTGACCCCCCTTGAGGAATCCAATCTGGCTGCCACCAAACGGCATTGGCCGCTTGGCCGCGGCTTCGAACGGTTCTACGGATTCCTCGGCGGGGAGGCCGACCAGTGGTATCCCGACCTGGTCTACGACAATCATCAGGTCGATCCGCCGGCCACCCCGGAGGAGGGCTATCACCTGTCGAAAGACCTGGCCGACAAGACCATTGAGTTCATCCGCGACGCCAAGGTCATCGCGCCGGGAAAGCCCTGGTTCACCTATCTGTGCCCCGGCGCCGGGCACGCCCCGCACCAGGTGTTCTCCGAGTGGGCCGACCGCTACGCCGGCAAGTTCGACATGGGCTATGAGCGTTACCGCGAGATCGTGTTGGCCAAGCAGAAGGAACTCGGCGTCGTTCCGGCTGATACCGAGTTGTCCCCGATGAACCCCTACGCCGACGTCGCCGGCCCCGACGGACAGCCCTGGCCGGCGCAGGACACCGTGCGGCCCTGGGAGTCGCTGAACGACGAAGAGAAGCGCCTGTTCGCCCGGATGGCCGAAGTGTTCGCCGGCTTTTTGTCCTACACCGATGCGCAGATCGGCCGGGTGCTGGACTACCTCGAGGAGTCGGGCGAACTCGACAACACGATCATCGTGGTGATCTCCGACAACGGCGCCTCCGGCGAGGGCGGCCCGAACGGGTCGGTTAACGAGGTCAAGTTCTTCAACGGCTACATGGATACCGTCGAGGACAGCATGCGGTTGTACGACGAACTCGGCGGCCCGTCGACCTACAACCACTATCCGATCGGCTGGGCGATGGCGTTCAACACGCCCTACAAGTTGTTCAAGCGCTACGCCTCCCACGAGGGCGGCATCGCCGACACCGCGATCATTTCCTGGCCTGCCGGCATCGCGGCTCACGGTGAGGTTCGGGACAACTACGTCAACGTCGCCGACGTGACCCCGACCGTCTACGAACTGCTCGGTATCGGCGCGCCGGCCACCGTGGGCGGGGTCGCGCAACGGCCGTTGGAGGGCACGAGTTTCGCTGCGGCTCTGAAGGATCCGTCCGCCGACACCGGCAAGACCACACAGTTCTACTCCATGCTGGGTACCCGTGGCATCTGGCACGACGGCTGGTTCGCCAACACTGTGCACGCCGCCAGTCCGGCCGGGTGGGGGCATTTCGACGACGACCGCTGGGAGTTGTTCCACATCGCCGCCGACCGCAGTCAGTGCCGCGACCTGGCCGCGGAGAACCCGGCGAAACTGGAGGAACTGAAAGAACTCTGGTTCTCCGAGGCCGGCAAGTACAACGGACTGCCCCTGGGCGACCTCAATGTGTTCGAGACCTTCACCCGGTTCCGGCCGACGCTGACCGCCGGACAGACCACGTTCACCTACTACCCGGGAACCGCTCCGGTTGGGTTGGGGGCGATGGTGGAACTGCGCGGCATGTCCTTCTCGGTGCTGGCCGAGGTCAGCGTCGACTCCGCCGACGCCCAGGGAGTGTTGTTCAAACAGGGCGCCGGTCACGGCGGGCACGTGCTGTTCATCAAGGACCGCCGACTGCACTACGTCTACAACTTCATGGGCGAGGACGAACAGTCGGTATCGGCACCGGATCCGGTTCCCCCGGGCAAGCACGTCTTCGGCGTCCGCTACGACCGCACCGGCACCGCGCAGGGCAGCCACACCCCGGTCGGGACGGTGTCGCTCTACGTGGACGACACCGTCGTGGCCACCCTTGCCGACGTCCGCACCCATCCGGCCACCTTCGGCCTGGCCGGTGCGTCGGTCCAGGTGGGCCGCAACAGCGGGCAGGCGGTGTGCGGCAGATACTCCACGCCGTTCGCATTCACCGGCGGCATCATCGCCAAGGTGGTGGTCGACGTCTCCGGGACGCCCTACGTGGACCGCGAGCGTGAGTTGGCGCTGGCGTTCGCCCGGGATTAGCCGGCGCATACGCTGGCAGGTGTGCTGACTGAACTGGTGGATCTGCCGGGCGGCTCATTTCGGATGGGCTCAGAGAGTTTCTACCCGGAGGAGGCGCCGTTGCGCACCGCCACCGTGGGTGCGTTCGCGATCGAACGCCACCCGGTGACCAACGCGCAGTTCGCGGCCTTCATCGAGGACACCGGCTACGTCACCGTCGCCGAACGCCCGCTGGATCCGGCGCTCTACCCCGGCGTGGCCGAGGCGGATCTGCTGCCGGGGGCGTTGGTGTTCACCGGCTCACCGGGCCCGGTCAACCTCAACGATTGGCGGCAGTGGTGGGATTGGGCGCCCGGGGCGAACTGGCGTGCCCCCTTCGGGCCCGGCAGCGACATCGTGGGTAAGGACGACCATCCCGTCGTGCAGGTGGCTTACCCCGACGCCGCTGCGTACGCGGCCTGGGCCGGCCGGCGGCTGCCGACCGAGGCGGAGTTCGAGTATGCCGCCGGCGCCGGTGTCATCACCGACTACGCCTGGGGCGAGGACCCGAGGGTGGACGGCCAACTGATGGCCAACACCTGGCAGGGCCGTTTTCCGTACCGCAACGACGGCGCCCAGGGGGTGGGCGCCACGCGCTGGGTCGGCACCTCCCCGGTCGGCAGTTTCGCGCCCAACAGCTTCGGTCTGCTCGACATGATCGGCAACGTCTGGGAATGGACCACCACGCCGTATTCGCCGCAGCAGCAGCCCGCGAGTTCCTGCTGCCCGATCCCGGTCGACCCGGATCCGAGCATCATGCAGGCCCTTAAGGGCGGATCGCACCTGTGCGCTCCGGAGTACTGCCACCGGTTCCGCCCGGCCGCCCGTTCGCCGGAATCGCAGGACACCTCCACCACCCACATCGGGTTCCGCTGTGTGGTGAGCCGCTAAGGGGCGGTTCAGCCCGGGCGAGCAGACATAAAATCGCACTGCGGAGGCCTTATCCGTGCGATTTAGTGTCTGCTCGCGGGTCAGACGGGGCGGATTTGGCTCGCGCCGTGCCTGTCACCTAGTATTCGGGGGTTGCCTGGGGCAGACCTCGGCCGGCGTGCGAACGTCGGCCCCGCGTGCTCCGGGGTGACGAAGACCAAGCACGACGAGGGTGCTTTCTGCTTGCGCAGAAAGTTGCCCCGCGCGTGCACAACGTAGGGAGATCTGGTGATTCAGCAGGAATCGCGGCTCAAGGTCGCCGACAACACCGGCGCCAAGGAGATCCTGTGCATTCGGGTGCTGGGCGGCTCAGGGCGGCGCTACGCCGGTATCGGCGACATCATCGTGGCCACCGTCAAGGAGGCCATCCCCGGCGGCAACGTCAAGCGCGGTGAGGTCGTCAAGGCCGTGATCGTGCGCACCGTCAAGGAGCGTCGGCGTTCCGATGGCAGCTACATCAAGTTCGACGAGAACGCCGCGGTGATCATCAAGAACGACAACGACCCGCGCGGCACCCGCATCTTCGGCCCGGTGGGCCGCGAACTGCGTGAGAAGAAATTCATGAAGATCGTCTCGCTGGCCCCGGAGGTGCTGTAGATGAAGGTCCACAAGGGCGACACCGTGCTGGTGGTCTCCGGCAAGGACAAGGGTGCCAAGGGCAAGGTCATTCAGGCCTTCCCGGAACGCAATCGGGTCCTGGTCGAGGGTGTCAACCGCATCAAGAAGCACACCGCGCAGTCGGCCAATGAGCGCGGCGCGTCCTCCGGCGGCATCGTCACCCAGGAGGCTGCGATCCACGTCTCCAACGTGATGGTCGTCGACTCCGACGGCAGTCCCACCCGGGTCGGCTACCGCGTCGACGAGGAAACCGGTAAGCGGGTCCGCATTTCCAAGCGCAACGGCAAGGACATCAAGTCATGACTTCTGTCGAGGAGAAGGTGCAGCCGCGGCTCAAGCTGCGCTACCGCAGCGAGATTCGCGAAGCCCTGAACTCAGAGTTCAACTACGCCAACGTGATGCAGATCCCGGGTGTGGTGAAGGTCGTCGTCAATATGGGCGTCGGAGACGCCGCACGTGACGCCAAGCTGATCAACGGTGCGGTCAATGACCTCGCGCTCATCACCGGTCAACGGCCCGAGATCCGTAAGGCCACCAAGTCGATCGCCCAGTTCAAGCTGCGCGAGGGGATGCCGATCGGCGCTCGCGTCACGCTGCGCGGGGATCGGATGTGGGAGTTCCTCGACCGCCTGGTCTCGATCGCCCTGCCGCGTATCCGCGACTTCCGCGGCCTGAGCCCCAAGCAGTTCGACGGGCACGGCAACTACACCTTCGGCCTGGCCGAGCAGTCGGTGTTCCACGAGATCGACGTGGACTCCATCGATCGGCCGCGGGGCATGGACATCACCGTCGTCACCTCGGCGACCAACGACGACGAGGGACGGGCGCTGCTGCGGGCGCTGGGCTTCCCGTTCAAGGAGAAGTGAGCAGATGGCAAAGAAGGCGCTGGTCAACAAGGCCAACAAGAAGCCGAAGTTCGCGGTGCGGGCCTACACCCGCTGCAACAAGTGCGGTCGGCCGCACGCGGTGTACCGCAAGTTCGGCCTGTGCCGCATCTGCCTGCGTGAGATGGCGCATGCCGGCGAACTGCCGGGTGTGCAGAAATCCAGCTGGTAAAACTCGAATTCACTGGCGCAGCAGGCCCCCAGGGAACTGACCCGGGCGGGAACCGTTGCGAGGAAGGTAGATAGGCCCAGTCATGACCATGACGGACCCCATCGCGGACTTTTTGACACGTCTGCGCAACGCCAATTCGGCGTACCACGACGAGGTGACCCTGCCGCACTCGAAGATCAAGGCGAACATCGCCGAGATCCTCAAGCGGGAGGGCTACATCACCGACTTCCACACCGAGGATGCTCGGGTCGGCAAGGCGCTGGTGGTCAAACTCAAGTACGGCCCCAACCGGGAGCGCAGCCTCGCCGGCCTGCGCCGGGTGTCCAAGCCCGGCCTGCGGGTCTACGCCAAGTCCACCAGCCTGCCGCGGGTTCTCGGCGGGCTCGGCGTGGCGATCATTTCCACCTCGGCCGGATTGAGGACCGACCGCCAGGCCGCCCGTGAGGGCGTCGGCGGCGAAGTCCTCGCGTACGTGTGGTGAGGGAGGTTTAGACATGTCGCGTATTGGAAAGCAACCGGTGCCGGTCCCGTCCGGTGTCGATGTCACGATCGACGGCCAGAATCTGGCGGTCAAGGGTCCTAAGGGTGCCCTGGCGCTGACCGTCGCCGAGCCGATCACGGTATCCCGCAACGACGACGGCGCCATCGTGGTGGCCCGGCCCGACGATGAGCGGCGCAGCCGTTCGCTGCACGGCCTGTCCCGCACCCTGGTCGCCAACCTCATCACCGGTGTGACCCAGGGTTACACCACCAAGCTGGAGATCTTCGGCGTCGGCTACCGCGTGCAGCAGAAGGGCAGCAATCTCGAGTTCGCCCTGGGCTTCAGCCACCCGGTCGTCATCGAACCGCCGGACGGCATCACCTTCGCGGTGGAGGCCCCCACGAAGTTCTCGGTGACCGGCATCGACAAGCAGAAGGTGGGCCAGATCTCGGCGGTCATCCGTCGGCTGCGTCGCCCCGATCCCTACAAGGGCAAGGGCGTGCGCTACGAGGGTGAGCAGGTCCGCCGCAAGGTCGGAAAGACAGGTAAGTAGACATGGCGAACACTGAAACCGTCGAGCGCAAGCCGGTCGGAACCACCCCCTCGGCTGCTCGCCGGGCCTCCCGGCAGCGTCGGCACGCCCGGCTTCGCAAGAAGGTGGTCGGCACCGAACTGCGGCCCCGGCTGGTGGTCAACCGGTCCTCGCGGCACATCCACGTCCAACTGGTCAACGATGCCAACGGCACCACCGTGGCCGCCGCGTCGTCGATCGAGGCTGACGTCCGTGCGGTCGAGGGCGACAAGAAGGCCCACGCCAAGCGGGTCGGCCAACTGATCGCCGAACGCGCGAAGGCTGTCGGCGTGGAGGCCGTGGTGTTCGACCGCGGTGGTAACACCTACGGCGGCCGGATCGCGGCACTGGCCGACGCCGCCCGCGAAAGCGGACTGAAGTTCTAGCCCGCGGGCAGGACGAAGCGATATGGGAATTGAACTGATGAGCGTTCTGAACAACGGAAGGACCGCATAATGGCGGACCAGACTTCGGCTCCGGCGGAGGCCACCACCAACACCGGTGGCCCGTCGGCGGGTACCCGCACCGACGAGCAACGCGGCGGCGACCGCGGCGGTCGAGGCCGTCGCGATGACCGTGGCGACCGCGGTGGCCGCGGCGGCCGCGACGGCGGGGAGAAGAGCAACTACCTCGAGCGGGTCGTCACCATCAACCGCGTCTCCAAGGTGGTCAAGGGCGGTCGCCGGTTCAGCTTCACCGCGCTGGTGATCGTCGGCGACGGTCACGGGATGGTCGGGGTGGGCTACGGCAAGGCCAAGGAGGTGCCCGCGGCGATCGCCAAGGGTGTGGAGGAAGCTCGCAAGAATTTCTTCCGCGTCCCGCTGATCGGCAGCACCATCACCCACCCGGTCCAGGGTGAAGCGGCCGCCGGCGTGGTCATGCTGCGCCCGGCCAGCCCCGGTACCGGTGTCATCGCCGGCGGCGCCTGCCGCGCGGTACTGGAATGCGCCGGCGTGCACGACGTGCTGGCCAAGTCGCTGGGCAGCGACAACGCGATCAACGTGGTGCACGCCACCGTTGCCGCGCTGAAGATGCTCCAGCGCCCCGAAGAGGTGGCCGCACGCCGCGGTCTGCCCATCGAAGACGTGGCGCCTGCGGGCATGCTCAGGGCGCGTCGTGAGAGCGAAGCGGCCGTGGCGGCCGCTGCGCGTGAAGGAAATTGATAGGTCATGGCCCAACAGGAATCAACACAGCTCAAGATCACTCAGGTGCGCGGCACCATCGGTGCGCGCTGGAAGCAGCGTGAGACCCTACGGACGTTGGGACTGCGCAAGATTCGCCAGTCGGTGGTTCGCGAGGACAACCCGCAAACGCGCGGGCTGATCAAGGTCGTGCACCACCTCGTAGAAGTAGAAGCGGTGGAGGGCGACCGATGAGCGTTATCAAACTGCACGACCTGCGTCCCGCACCGGGGGAGAAGAAGGCCAAGACCCGCGTCGGACGCGGCGAAGGCTCCAAGGGCAAGACCGCCGGCCGTGGCACCAAGGGCACCAAAGCCCGTAAGAACGTGCCGGTGACCTTCGAGGGCGGGCAGATGCCCATCCACATGCGGTTGCCGAAGCTCAAAGGTTTTAAGAACCGTTTCCGCACCTCCTACGAGGTCGTCAACCTCGGCGACATCAGCCGGCTGTTCCCGGCCGGCGGCGACATCAGCCTGGCGGATCTGGTCGCCAAGGGCGCGGTTCGCAAGAACACCCTGGTGAAGGTTCTCGGCGACGGCAAGCTGACGGTGAAGGTCAACGTGACCGCCCACAAGTTCAGCGGCAGCGCCCGGGAGAAGATCACCGGCGCCGGCGGATCGGCCACCGAGGTTTCCTAAACCCGCGAGCAGACACACAATCGCACCGGAAGAGCGTTTCCGGTGCGATTTTGTGTCTGCTCGCCGGGGTACCGGTGAACGGTAGCCTCGAAGACATGCGTTCCTTCCTTCCCGGAATTCCCGATGACCTGCGTGGGTTGGCCCGCCGGATCGACACCGCCCGCCACCGTGGTGTGCCTGGCGGCTGCATCCTCGAACTGAACCTGCAGTCGGTGCCGCCGGAGACGGCCGGCTTCGACCCCCTGCGCGTGGTCACCGGCGCGGGCCGGCCGATGGTGCTGCGGGAAGCGGTCAGCGCCATCCACCGTGCCGCCGTGGATGATCGGGTCGCCGCTCTGATCGCCCGGGTGCAACTGCCCGCCGCCCCGCCCGCGGCGGTCCAGGAACTCCGGGAGGCGATCGCCGCCTTCACCGCGGTCAAACCGTCACTGGCGTGGGCCGAGACCTACCCGGGCACGCTGTCCTACTACCTGGCATCGGCGTTCGGCGAGGTGTGGATGCAGCCCTCAGGCACCGTCGGACTGATCGGCTTCGCCACCAATGCGCTGTTTTTGCGTGACGCCTTGACCAAGGCCGGTCTTGAGGCCCAGTTCGTGGCACGCGGGGAGTACAAGTCCGCCGCCAACATGTTCACCGAAAGCCGCTACACCGACGCCCACCGCGACGCCGACGGCCGGATGATCGAGAGCCTGCACACTCAGGTGTGGCAGGCAATCGCGGACTCGCGCGGGTTGGAGACCGCCGCGCTGGACCGGCTGGCTGACCGCGCGCCGCTGTTGCGCGACGACGCGTGTGACTCGAAGCTGTTGGACCGCATCGGCTTTCGTGACGAGGCCTACCGGCGGATCGCTGAACTCGCCGGGGCCGACGGTCTCGACGATCCGGACTCCGACGACGCTCCGCCCCGGTTGTTCCTGTCCCGCTACGCGCACACCCGGACCGGTGCGCCGAAGATCCCCGGGCGCTCTGCCAAACCCACCATCGCGGTGGTGACGGTGTCGGGCCCCATCGTCAGCGGCCGCGGCGGACCGCAGGCTTTTCCGATGTCGCGCGGCAGTGCCGGGGGCGACACGATTGCCGCGGCCCTGCGGGAGGCCGCCGCCGACGACGACGTCAAGGCCGTGGTGTTGCGCGTCGACAGTCCTGGCGGGGCGGTCACCGGATCGGAGACGATCTGGCGCGCGGTCTGCCGGGTGCGTGAAGGCGGTAAGCCGGTGGTCGCCTCGATGGGTGGGGTGGCCGCTTCCGGCGGCTACTACGTCGCGATGGCCGCTGATCAGATCGTCGCCAATCCCGGCACCATCACCGGGTCGATCGGTGTGGTCACCGGCAAACTGATAGCCCGGGACCTCAAGGACCGGATCGGTCTCGGCTCTGATTCGCTGCGCACCAACGCCAACGCCGACGCGTGGTCGGCCAACGCGCCGTTCACCGACGAGCAGCACGCAATGGTCGAAGCTGAGGCCGACCTGTTCTACGACGACTTCGTGCGGCGGGTCGCCGAAGCACGGCAGATGTCGGTTGCCGAGGTCGACGCGGTAGCCCGCGGGCGGATCTGGACCGGCGCCGATGCCCATGAGCGGGGACTCGTCGACGAATTGGGCGGCCTGCGCGACGCTATTCGCCGCGCGAAACTGCTGGTGGGACTCGACGCCGACGCCGAGGTCAGCCTCGTGGGGTATCCCGGCTCGTCGGTGCGTGATTATGTGCGGCCCCGGGTGTCCTCCCAGCCGGCGGCGTCGATGTCGGATCTGGCCGCCGGGCTGCTGGGCTCGGCCGTCACCGGCCTGGTCGACCGCGGAGATCGCTCGATGACCGGCGCCACGGCACTGTGGCTGGGCGACTGCCGGTTCTAAATGCGGCAAACTGGGCGGATTCCCGGCCGGCCAGGGGTAACTGTTAGGCTCGTAGACTTGTTGAGCGTGCTCTATGCGCGCTGATAAGGATTACCGCCAACGCTGGCCAGGCCAGCCCCATCGGCAGCCGCGCGCCTAGTCCGGTTGCCCAGGAGGAAGAGTGCTTTCGGCTTTCATCTCGTCGCTCCGGACAGCCGACCTGCGGCGGAAAATCCTTTTCACGCTGGGCATGGTGATCCTCTACCGGGCCGGTGCCACGCTGCCCTCGCCCGGGGTCGACTACGGCAACGTCCAGCAGTGCATCGAGGAGGTCAGCGGTGGTGCGGGCGCGCAGATCTACTCGCTGATCAACTTGTTCTCCGGCGGCGCGCTGCTGCAATTGTCGGTGTTTGCCGTCGGCGTGATGCCCTACATCACCGCGAGCATCATCGTGCAGTTGCTCACCGTCGTCATCCCGCGCTTTGAGGAACTGCGCAAAGAAGGACAAGCCGGCCAGGCGAAAATGACGCAGTACACCCGCTATCTGTCGATAGCGCTGGCTGTCCTGCAGGCCACCAGCATCGTGGCACTCGCGGCCAACGGCGGGCTGTTGCAGAACTGCTCGGTGGAAATCCTCAGCGACAAGTCGATCTTCTCCCTCATCATCATCGTGCTTGTGATGACCGCGGGTGCGGCGCTGGTCATGTGGATGGGCGAACTGGTCACCGAGCGCGGTATCGGCAACGGCATGTCGCTGCTCATCTTCGCCGGCATCGCCGCCGCGATCCCGGCCGAGGGCAAGAACATCCTCGACACCCGTGGCGGACCGGTGTTCGCCGCGGTCTTGGCCGCGACGCTGCTGATCATCATCGGCGTGGTCTTCGTCGAACAGGGCCAGCGGCGCATCCCGGTCCAGTACGCCAAGCGCATGGTGGGTCGCCGCATGTACGGCGGGACCTCGACCTACCTGCCGCTGAAGGTCAACCAGGCCGGCGTCATCCCGGTCATCTTCGCCTCGTCGCTGATCTACATCCCGAACCTGATCACCCAGTTGATTCAGAGCGGCCGTAGCGGCCCCGGCAACACCTGGTGGGACCGATTCGTCGCCGAACACCTCACCAACCCGGCCGACCCCCTCTACGTGGCCATCTACTTCGGGTTGATCATTTTCTTCACCTACTTCTACGTGTCGATCACGTTCAACCCCGAAGAGCGTGCCGACGAGATGAAGAAGTTCGGCGGCTTCATCCCCGGTATCCGTCCGGGCAAGCCCACCGCCGACTACCTGAGTTACGTCCTGAACCGGATCACCCTTCCCGGCTCGATTTACCTGGGCGTCATCGCCGTCCTGCCGAACTTGTTCCTCCAGATCGGTAACAGCGGTAGCGTTCAGAATCTGCCTTTCGGTGGTACCGCGGTGCTGATCATGATCGGCGTCGGCTTGGACACCGTGAAGCAGATCGAGAGCCAGCTGATGCAGCGCAACTACGAAGGGTTCCTCAAGTGAGAGTCGTCCTGTTAGGCCCGCCGGGTGCGGGCAAGGGTACCCAAGCGGTCCGACTGGCCGAGGAACTCGGCGTGCCGCATATCTCGACCGGGGAGTTGTTCCGGCACAACATCAAGGCCGGGACCGCGTTGGGGCTGGAGGCCAAGAAGTACCTCGACGCCGGCGACCTGGTCCCCACCACCCTCACCAACGACCTTGTCGACACCCGTCTGGACGAGCAGGATGCCGCCGACGGTTTTGTCCTGGACGGCTTCCCGCGCAATGTCGAGCAAGCCGCGGCCCTGAACGAGATGCTGAAGCGCCGCGGCATCAAGCTGGACGCCGTCCTGGAGCTGCGGGTAGCCGAGGACGTTCTCGTAGGTCGCCTGATGAGCCGGGGGCGCGCCGATGACACCGAAGACGTCATCCGCAACCGGTTCCAGGTGTACCGCGACGAGACGGCCCCGCTGTTGGACTTCTACACCTCCGAGTTGAAGACCGTGAATGCGGTCGGTGACCTTGACGAGGTGTTCGCGCGGGCGCTCCAGACGCTCGGCCGCTGACGCTGGATGGTTTCTCTACCCGGTCTGCGCGGCCGTAAAACGGTTGCGGCCCGCACTGCCGGTGAACTCGACGCCATGGCGGCCGCCGGTTCGGTGGTCGCGGCGGCCTTACGTGCGGTCCAGCAGGCCGCGGCGCCGGGAGTGTCCACCAAGGATCTTGACGAGGTGGCCGAGAGCGTCATCCGGCAGGCTGGTGGAACGCCGTCCTTCCTCGGCTATCACGGCTTTCCGGCCAGCATCTGCTCATCGGTCAACGACCGGGTGGTGCACGGTATCCCGGCTGCCGAAGAGGTGCTGGGGTACGGCGACTTGGTGTCGATCGACTGCGGCGCCATCATCGACGGCTGGCACGGCGACGCCGCGGTCACCTTCGGCGTCGGGGACCTGATACCGGCCGACGCGGCGCTGTCGGAGGCCACCCGCCACGCGATGGAGGCCGGTATCGCCGCCATGGTGGTGGGGAACCGCCTGACGGACGTCTCGCACGCGATCGAGCAGGGCACCCGCGCCGCCGAACAGGCGCACGGCCGCCGCTATGGCATCGTCGCCGGTTACGGCGGGCACGCCATCGGTCAGCGGATGCACATGGACCCGTTCCTGCCCAACGAGGGCGAACCCGGGCGGGGTCCACTGCTGGTCGCCGGGTCGGTGCTGGCCATCGAACCCATGCTGACCCTGGGCACCACGCGCACCCGCATCCTGGACGACGAATGGACCGTAGTCACCACCGACGGATCCCGCGCGGCGCATTGGGAACACACCGTCGCGGTCACCGACGACGGACCGCGCGTCCTGACGCTCTGACCGCTCAGAAGTCGCCGGTGTGCCGGCGCAGCGTCTCGATGGCCGCAACCAGTGAGCGCGCTTGCGCCTCGGGCATCCCGATGTCGGCGAACACCTGCTGATTCAACGTCACGGTGGCGTCCTGCACCGTCGAGCGTCCTAACGCGGTGATCTGCACAAGGGTGGTGCGGCCGTCGGTGGGGTGCGGTGTCCGGGTGACCAATCCATCAGCCTCGAGCCGGCGGATGGCGTGAGTGACGCTGGTGACGTGCACCTGTAACCGGTCGGAGGCCTTGGTGATCGGTAGCGCACCGGTCCGGCTGAACGCCAGCAGTCGGAGCAGTTCGAACCGGGAGAAGCTCAGGTCGTAGGGCCGCAGCGCGGTCTCCACCCGGGCCAGCAGGATCTGGTGGGCCCGCATCACCGAGGTCACTGCCACCATGCCGTCGGCGACACCGCCCCAACCCTCACGAACCCAGTTGGCCCGCGCCGCAGCGATGGGGTCGGGTCTGTCCGGCGGTGTCATTGCCGGGTCAGCGCAGCGTTTCGATCACCGCGCTGAAGTCGAGATCGGCGTGCTCCTCGGCGAAGCGCGCGTAAATCTGCGCGGCGTGACTGCCCAGCGGCGCAGCGGCACCGGTGGAGGCCACCGCATCCATCGCCAATCCCAGGTCCTTGTTCATCAGCGCGGTGGCGAAGCCCGGCTTGAACCCGTTGTTGGCCGGCGACGTCGGAACAGGCCCGGCCACCGGACAATTCGTGTGCACCGCCCAACAGTTGCCGGTCGCGCCGGTGACCACGTCGAACAGTGACTGGGCGGACAGACCCAACTTCTCGGCCAGCACGAACGCCTCGCCGACCGCGATCTGCTGCACGGCCAGCAGCATGTTGTTGCACAGCTTGGCGGCTTGCCCGGAACCGGACGTCCCGCAGTGAATGATCTTGCCGGCCATCGCTTCCAGTGCCGGGCGCCCCTGCTCCAGGGCCGCGGCATCCCCGCCGACCATGAATGCCAGCGTCCCGGCGACCGCGCCCTTGACCCCGCCGGAGACGGGGGCATCGAGTTGAGCGAAGCCGCGTTCGGCCGCGTAGCTATTGACCTGGCGGGCGTCATTGACGGCGATGGTGGAACTGTCGACGAACAGCGCTCCGGGTTTCGCGGCCGGCATGACCTCGGCGTAGCACTGTGTGACCAGAGTCCCGTTGGGCAACATGGTGATCACCACATCGGCACCCTGGACCGCGTCGGTTCCGCGGTCGAAGACGGCGACACCCTTGGCGCCGGCGGCCTCCCGGGCGGCCGGGGCCGGGTCGAAACCGCGCACGGCATACCCGGCGTTGACCAGGTTGCCGGCCATCGGTGTGCCCATGTTGCCCAGTCCCAGGAATGCGATCGTGGTCATGGTGGTCTCCTCAGCGCTCATTGCGTTACACCGCCGCCCGGGCGCGGGTGGCCTCTGAACGGCCGATCACGACCCGCATGATCTCGTTGGTGCCCTCCAGGATGCGGTGCACCCGCAGATCGCGGACGATCTTCTCCAGGCCGTACTCCCGCAGGTAGCCGTAACCGCCGAGCAGTTGCAGGGCGCGATCGGCGACCTCGAAACATGCGTCGGTGACATGCAGTTTGGCCATGGCGCACAGCGCGACCTTGTCGGGTTCGTCGTTATCCAGCGCGCTGGCCGCCCGCCACAGCATCAGCCGCGAGGTCTGCAGGGCAGTGGCCATGTCCGCCAACGCGAAACGGATCGTCGGCTCGTCGATCAGCGCCGAGCCGAACGCGTGGCGGTCCACCAGGTAGCTCGCGGCTTTGTCGTAGGCGGCCGCAGCGCCGCCCAGCGAGCAGGCGGCGATGTTGAGTCTGCCGCCGTTGAGGCCGTTCATCGCGATGCCGAAGCCGGTTCCTTCGGCTTCCGGACCGCCGAGCAGCGCGTCGGCAGGCACCCGCACACCCTCAAGCACCACCTGCGCGGTGGGTTGGGCGTTCCAGCCCATCTTGTCTTCGTTGGCGCCGAAACTCAGTCCCGGGGTGTCCTTTTCGACGATGAACGCCGAAATGCCGCGCGGGCCGTCAGCGCCGGTGCGGGCCATCACCACGTATACGTCGGAGGCGCCGGCACCGGAGATGAACTGCTTGACGCCATCGAGGACGTAATGGTCACCGTCTCGAACCGCCTTGGTGCGCAACGCCGCAGCGTCCGAGCCGGCACCCGGTTCGGTCAGGCAGTAGCTGGCGATCAACTCCATCGACGCCAGGCGCGGCACCCAGGATTTGCGTTGTTCGGGTGTGCCATAGGTGTCGACCATCCAGGCGCACATGTTGTGGATCGAGATGAACGAGGAGATCACCGGGTCGGCGACGGCGAGTTGCTCGAAGATCCGCACCGCGTCCAGTCGGCGCAGTCCGCTGCCGCCGACGTCCTCGCCGCAGTAGATGGCGCCCATGCCCAGTTGCGCCGACTCGCGCATGACGTCGATGGGGAAGTGCTTGGTCTTGTCCCATTCCAGGGCATGCGGCGCAAGATGTTTGGCAGCGAAGGCGGCCGCGGTGTCGGTGATGACCTTCTCGTCATCGTCCATCATGGTGAAGTTCACGGTCGTCCTAACTCACTTCATGGTCGGGATGACGAATTCGGCGCCATCCTTGATGCCGGACGGCCAACGCTCGGTGATGGTTTTCACCTTGGTGTAGAACTGGATGGCCGCCGGGCCGTGCTGATTGAGGTCGCCGAAACCGGAGCGCTTCCATCCGCCGAAGGTGTGGTAGGCCACCGGAACCGGGATCGGCACGTTGACGCCGACCATGCCGACCTGGACCCGGGAGACGAAGTCGCGGGCGGTGTCGCCGTCGCGGGTGAAGATCGCCACCCCGTTGCCGTACTGGTGCTCATTGGGTAGCCGCAGGGCCTCCTCATAATTCTTGACCCGCACGATGCACACCACCGGTCCGAAGATCTCGTCGGTGTAGATCGACATCTCAGGGTTGACGTGGTCGAACAGAGTGGGGCCGATGAAGAAACCGCCCTCGAGGCTCTCGTCACCGAAAGTCAGTTCATCGCTTGCCTTTTCGCGGCCGTCGACGACGATCTCGGCGCCCTCGGCCACACCGGCGTCGATGTAGCCCCGCACCCGTTCCAGCGCCGCCTCGGTGACCAGCGGCCCGTAATCGGCTTTGGGATCCAGGCTGTGGCCGACCCGCAGGTGTTCGACCCGCTCGGCGAGCCTGTTGCGCAGCCGGTCTGCGGTCTCGTCGCCCACCGCGACCGCGACACTGATGGCCATGCAGCGCTCACCGGCGCTGCCGTAGCCGGCCCCGACGAGGGCGTCGACGGCCTGGTCCAGGTCGGAGTCGGGCATGACGATCATGTGGTTCTTGGCGCCGCCGAAGCACTGTGCCCGCTTGCCGCCCTCAGCCGCCCGCGAGTAGATGTACTGCGCGATATCGGAGCTGCCGACGAAACCATAGGCCTTGATGTCGGGATGCTCGAGCAGTGCGTCGACCGCCTCCTTGTCGCCCTGCACCACCTGGAAGACCCCCGGCGGCAGGCCGGCCTCGAGGAACAGTTCGGCCAGTCGCAGCGGCACCGAGGGGTCGCGTTCGGAGGGCTTGAGGATGAAGGCGTTGCCGCACGCCAGGGCCGGCCCGGCCTTCCACAGCGGGATCATCGCCGGGAAGTTGAACGGGGTGATCCCGCAGACCACACCGAGTGGCTGGCGGATCGAATAGACGTCGATGCCTGTGCCGGCGTTCTCGGTGAACTCACCCTTCATCAGGTGCGGGATCCCGGTGGCGAACTCGATGACCTCGATGCCGCGCTGGATGTCGCCGAGGGCGTCGGGAACAGTCTTGCCGTGCTCGATCGACAGCATCTCGGCGATCTCATCGGCGTTGGCGTTCACCAGTTGGATGAACTTCATCAGTACCCGGGCCCGGCGCTGCGGGTTCCACGCCGCCCACTCCTGCTGGGCCACCACGGCGGAGGCCACCGCGGTGTCGACGTCGGCGGCCGAGGCGAGTAACACCTGCGCCTGAACCTTGCCGGTGCTCGGGTTGAACACGTCGGCAGTGCGGGTGCTGGCAAGCGGGCTGCGCCGGCCGTCGATGAAGTGCTGGATCTGTGTGGTCATGAGGACTGCCTTCGGAGCGGGGAAGGGGACGGGAAACTAGATACTTGCATATCCTAGTACATGGT
>CAXNJA010000049.1:0-16771 GCA_964202555.1 Mycobacterium sp. | reverse complement strand
CCCGCCGGTTGGCGCTGACCGGCACGCCGTTCCGCAGCGATGACAGCGCCATCCCGTTCGTCACCTACGAGCCCGGGCCCGACGGCTTCGCCCGTTCGCAGGCCGACCACACCTACGGGTACTCCGACGCGCTCGCCGACGGGGTCGTGCGGCCGGTGCTGTTCATGGCGTACTCCGGGGAAGCCCGTTGGCGCGACAGCGCCGGCGAAGAGCACGCGGCGCGCCTGGGTGAGCCCCTGACTGCCGAGCAGACCGCCCGGGCCTGGAAGACCGCGCTGAACCCGGCGGGAGAGTGGATGCCCGCGGTCATCGCCGCGGCCGATACCCGCCTGCGCGGGCTGCGCGAGCACGTACCAGACGCCGGCGGCATGATCATCGCCTCCGACCAGACCACGGCGCGGGCCTACGCCGAACTGCTGCGGAAGATCACCGGTGAGGCACCCACGGTGGTGCTCTCCGACGACAAGCGTTCGTCGGAGCGGATCGCCTCCTTCGCCGAAGGAGCCTCCCGCTGGATGGTGGCGGTACGGATGGTCTCCGAAGGTGTCGACGTGCCGCGATTGGCGGTGGGCGTTTATGCCACCAGCGCGTCGACGCCGCTGTTCTTCGCCCAGGCGATCGGCCGGTTCGTGCGCTCGCGGCAGCCAGGTGAGACCGCCTGCATCTTCCTGCCGTCGGTGCCCAACCTGCTGCTGTTGGCCAGCGAGATGGAGGCGCAACGCAATCACGTGCTGGGCAAGCCGCACCGGGAAACCCTCGAAGATCCGCTGGATGCCGAATTAGCCGCGCAGCGCCGTGACGAACCCGGCGAGACGGACAACAAGATCGAATACCTCGGCGCCGAGGCCGAACTGGATCAAGTGATCTTCGACGGCGCTTCGTTCGGCACCGCCACCCCGGCCGGCAGCGACGAGGAGGCCGACTACCTCGGCATCCCCGGTCTGCTGGCGCCCGATCAGATGCGCGAGTTGCTGCGCCGGCACCAAGACGAGCAACTGGCGACGCGCACCGCATCCGGGATCGAGACCCCCCGCACGACCCACGGGCGGCTGCGCGAACTGCGCCGCGAACTCAACGCACTGGTGGCCGCGACCCATCACCGCACCGGCCGCACGCACGGCTGGATTCACAACGAGTTGCGGCGGATCTGCGGCGGCCCGCCGGTGGCCGCGGCCAACGGCGACCAGTTGCAGGCCCGCATTGAAGCGGTGCGGTCCTTACAGGTCTAGGACCGCCGGCAGGTCGGCGACCGAGTCGATGACCTGGCTGGGCTGCATGGCGAATTCGTCTGCGGCCCAGCGGTCGAGAATGTCCTGTCGGAACTTTCCGGTGCGCACCAGCACTCCGGTCATGCCGACCACCTGGGCGGCGAGCACATCGTTGTTGAGGTCATCTCCGACCATGTACATCTCCTCGCAGTCGATGCCCAGTCGGGCGGCCGCGGCGAGAAAGCCGGCCGGGGCGGGCTTGCCCACTGCGGTGACCTGCCGGCCGGAGGCCTGTTCCATCCCGATCAGGTACATCCCGGTGTCGATCCGCAAGCCGTCGCTGGTCTTCCACGCGGTACTGCGGTGCATGGCGATCACCGGAACATCGCGGGTCATCCACTCGTAGACCCGGCTCAGCGTCAGGTGGCTGAATTCGGGGCCGGCACCGCCGAGTAGGACCACGTCCGGTGCGTCCCGAACCTCGGCGATGTCGATGATGTCGACGCCGGGCATGTCCTCGGTGATGTCGCCGTTGTTGATCAGGACACAGCGCGCACCCGGGTAGTGCGCCCGCACATGATCGGCCGTCAGGACCGCGGCGGTGATGACCTCGTCAGGGCGGACCGCGATGCCGGCCGCCGACATGGCCTCGGCGATCTGGGCGCGGGTGCGGGTAGTGGTGTTCGTCAGGTACGAGCAGGCGATTCGGTGCTCAGCCAGCACCGCAAGGGTCTCCGCGGCGCCCGGAATCTGCTGCCAGGAGGTGACCAGTACGCCGTCGATATCGAACAGCACTCCGCCGACCGCCATGCAGCAGACAGTAAGCGCACCGGTCTTGCTCCTCCACCGCCGCGGGGGTCGCACCGTAATGTTCTAGGCATGGCATGGACTGAGAAAGACGTTCCCGATCAGAGCGGTCGCCTGGCGATCGTGACCGGCTCGAACACCGGGTTGGGTTATGACACGGCCCGGGTGCTGGCCGCCCGCGGCGCGAAGGTAGTGATGGCTGTGCGGGACACCGCGAAGGGCGAGTCGGCGGCCGCGCGCATTCGCCGCCTGACCCCGGGCGCCGACGTCACGGTGCACAAACTCGATCTCGGCTCCCTGACGGCGGTCAAGCAGTCGGCTGCCGAGATGGCCGCGGCCTATCCGCGTATCGATCTGCTGATCAACAATGCCGGGGTGATGTACCCACCGAAGTCGACCACCGCCGACGGGTTCGAACTTCAATTCGGCACCAACCATCTGGGTCATTTCGCGCTGACCGGAATACTGCTGCCGAATCTGCTGGAGGTGGAGGGATCGCGGGTCGTGGTGGTGGCCAGCATCGCTCACAACCTCCGGGCCAAGATCGACTTCGCGGACTTGCAGTGGGAGCGCCGCAAGTACGACCGGGTGGCCGCCTATGGCCAGTCCAAGCTGGCCAACCTGATGTTCGCCTACGACCTTCAGCGCCGCCTGGCGGCGTCGGCGAAAGCCACCGGGACCATGACGATGGCGGTGGCCGCCCACCCGGGTGTGGCTGCCACGGAGTTGACCCGGCACCTGCCCGGGGCCAACTTGCCGGGGGTCAACTGGCTGTCCGGCAGACTGCTGAACAGTGCCGAGATGGGCGCCCTGCCGACCCTGCGTGCGGCAACCGACCCGGCGGCGCGCGGCGGGACGTACTACGGCCCCGACGGCTTCCGGGAATTGCGCGGCTACCCCAAGCTGGTGGACTCCAGTGCGCAGTCCAAGGATGTTGCCGTCCAGGAACGGCTGTGGAGTGTCTCCGAGGAACTCACCGGCGTCACGTACCCGGTGTGACCCGGTAGGTATGCGCAGCGTCGAAGAGCATCAGCGTGTCATCGCCGGGTTGATCCGCGCCCGTACGCCGGTCGCGCTGGCGCTGCCCGACACCCTGGGCCTGACCTTGGCCGCCGACGTGGTGGCGCCGCTGTCGCTGCCGATGTTCGACAACTCCGCGATGGACGGCTACGCGGTGCGGGCCGCCGACGTCGCCGAGGCTACCCCCGAATCGCCCGTGAAACTGCCTGTGGCCGAGGACATTCCGGCCGGACGTACCGACAGGCTGACGCTTGCACCGGGCACCGCGCACCGGATTATGACCGGGGCCCCGCTGCCGGACGGCGCGACGGCAGTGGTGCCGGTGGAGGTGACCGACGCCGGCGTCGAGGTGGTCGCGGTGGCCCGCACACCCAGGCCGGGACAGCACATCCGGCGGGCCGGCGAAGACGTCGCGGCGGGGACCACGGTGCTGCGCGCCGGTCAGGTGGTCACTCCGGCGGCACTGGGATTGACGGCCGCGCTGGGATTGGCGGAGTTGACGGTGACACCCCGCCAGCGAGTTCTGGTGGTGTCCACCGGATCCGAACTCATCGGCGCGGGGACCGCTTTGCAGCCCGGGCAGATCTACGAGTCCAACGGCGTCATGCTGGCCGCGGCGGTGCACGAGGCCGGTGCGGAAGTCGCCGCAGTGGCGATGTGCGGCGACGACGCCGTCCAGTTCCGCGCGGTGCTCGACGACTACGCCGGGCGGTGCGACGTGGTCATCACATCCGGCGGAGTGAGCGCAGGGGCCTACGAGGTGGTCAAGGATGCCTTCGGCCCGGCCGGAGGGGTGGAGTTCGTCAAGGTTGCCATGCAGCCCGGGATGCCGCAGGGCGCCGGGACGCTCGCCGACGGCCGCCCCATCGCCACCCTTCCCGGCAACCCGGTCAGCGCGCTGGTGTCCTTCGAGGTGTTCCTGCGTCCCGCCCTGCGCACCGCCATGGGCCTGCCCGCTGCCGATCGGACCCGTCGAACGGCCGTGCTGGCCGAGGCGATCTCATCGCCGGCCGGCAAGCGCCAGTTTCGTCGCGGCGTGTACGACCCCCGCACCGGCACGGTCACCAGTTACGGACCACCGGCGTCGCACCACCTGCGCTGGTTGGCGACCGCCAACTGCCTACTCGACATCGGGGCCGACGTCACCGCGATCGCCGCCGGGCACCAGGTCACCATCTGGGACCTCTCCCAGGGACTGCGCGACTAGACTCAGCCCGATGGCCAGACGCCCCGATGACAACCTGCAGTCCGGCCCTCAACGGCTGGCCGCGCTGGTCCGGTCGACGGTGCCGCCGGTGCACAGCGCCGGGATCCCGTTCATCGCGGCCGGGATGGCGGTGGCCGCACTGGGGCGCAACCACCGCTGGGTGCGGCGTGCGGGCCTGGCAGCGGCGGGGGCCAACGCCGGCTTCTTCCGCCATCCGAACCGCACCCCGCCTACCCGGCCCGGCCTGGTCGTCGCCCCGGCGGACGGCCTGGTGTGTCTGATCGAGGAGGCCGCCGCTCCGCCGGAACTCGGCCGCGGGTCGGAGGTGGTCCCTCGGATCAGTATCTTCCTGTCCCTGTTGGACGCCCACGTCCAACGCGCCCCGGTCGGCGGCGAAGTGCTTGCCGTCGAGCACCGGCCCGGTAGCTTCCATTCCGCCGATTTGGCGGAAGCCAGCGCGGACAATGAGCGCAACAGCGTGGTGATCCGCACGCCGGAAGGACACGAAGTGGTGGTCGTACAGATCGCCGGGCTGATCGCCCGCCGCATCATCTGCGATGTCCACCCGGGCGAGTCGGTGAAGCTCGGTGACACCTACGGACTCATCCGGTTCGGCTCGCGGCTGGACACCTATCTGCCGGCCGGTTCTGAGGTGCTCATCGAACTAGGCCAGCACTCGCTGGCGGGCGAGACCGTGCTGGCCCGGCTGCCGTGATCAAACCGCAGCCCCGGGTCAACCCGATCAACCGACGACTACTGCCAAGCGCGGCAACAGTTCTGGCGATTTGCCTGGGCATGACCTCGGTCAAGTTCGCTTTGGACGGACGCCCGACCGAAGCGATGGCACTGCTGGCGTCGGCGGCGATCCTCGATGCGCTCGACGGCCGCCTGGCCCGGGTGCTCAACGCCACCTCACGGATGGGCGAGGAGATCGACTCGCTGGCCGATGCGGTGAATTTCGGTGTGGCCCCGGCATTCATCGTCTATGCAACTTTGCTGTCCCACAACCGGGTCGGCTGGATCGTCGTGCTGCTCTACGCGGTGTGCATCGTGCTGCGATTGGCCCGGTTCAATGCGCTGCTGGACTCCGACCAGCCGCTGTACACCAAGGACTACTTCGTCGGGATGCCGGCGCCGGCCGGGGCAATTGGGGCCATCGGGCCACTGGCAGCCAAGATGCAGTGGCCCGGACCGTGGTGGTCGACCGCGGCCGCGGAGACGGTGGTGATCATCTGGATGATCGCGGTGTCGCTGCTGGTGGTCAGCCGGATCCCGATGCGAAAGATCCACACCTTCACGGTTTCACCGAACATGGTGGCCCCACTGCTGGCAGGGGTGGCGATCATCGCGGCGGGCGCGTTTGTCTTCCCATACCTGCTGATCATGCTGATCATCGCGGCCTACGTCCTGCACATGCCGTTCGCGATGCGCAGCCAACGCTGGGCCGCAGCCCACCCCGAAAGCTGGGAGGACACCTCCCGGCAACGCCGCGCCGCGCGCCGCGCAGCCAGTCGCGCCCAGCACCCGCACCGCCGGTCCACCCGGCTGGGTCTACGTAAGCCAGGAGGCTGATCTTGTCCGAAGTTCTGTCCGAGTCGCGTGGTCCGTCCACCAGCCTGACCCTGACGGCGCGGCTCAACACCTCGGCGCTGGACTCCCGCCGGGGCGTGGTGCGACTGCACCCGGAGGCCATCGCCGCACTCGGGCTGCGGGAGTGGGACGCGGTGTCGCTGGTGGGATCCCGGTCCACCGCCGCCGTGGTGGGGATAGCCGCGCCCGGGACGCCGACGGGGACCGCACTGCTCGATGACGTGACGCTGTCCAACGCCGGACTGCGCGAGGATGCCACCGTGTTGGTGTCGGCGGTCACCGTCTACGGAGCGCGATCGGTGACGTTGAGCGGTTCCGCACTGGCTACCCGGTCGGTATCGTCAACCACCCTGCGGCAGGCGCTGTTGGGCAAGGTGCTGACGGTTGGGGACACCGTGTCGCTGCTCCCGCGGGATCTCGGGCCCGGCACCACCTCGGCGGCCAGCGCTGCGCTGGCAACATCTGTCGGCATCACCTGGACCTCGGAGTTGCTCACCGTCACCGGAACCGATCCGGCCGGACCTGTTTCGGTGCAACCGAATTCGTCGGTGTCGTGGGGTGGCGCCAGCACCCCGGCCACCGGCTCCACAGCCGCCGTCAGCCAGCCCACCCAGTGGCCCGAAGAACCCCCGATCAGCATCGACGATCTCAAGGGCCAGCACGTCCAGGCCGGCCGGCTCGGCGAGTGGCTCAAACTGGCCCTCGACGAGCCCGAGCTTCTGGAGAAGCTGGGCGCCAAACCACACCTCGGTGTGGTCATCACCGGTCCGGCCGGAGTCGGCAAGGCCCGATTGGTGCGGGCGGTGTGCGCCGGGCGGCGCCTGGTCCGGCTCGACGGCCCGGACACCGGCGCGCTGGCGGCACCCGAACGCCACCAGGCCGTCGCGCGGGCGGTGGCCGACGTCATCAACGGAGGCGGGGTGCTGCTGGTCACCGACATCGACGCGCTGCTTCCCGAGCCGCCCGAGCCGGTGGCCACCATGATCCTGGGCGAGTTGAAGAAGGCGGTGGCGGCCCCCAAGGTGGCTCTGGTGGCCACCTCCCAGGCCCCCGACTCAGTGGACCGGCGGCTGCGGGCACCCGATCTGTGCGACCGGGAACTCGGGCTGAGCCTGCCCGACGGCGCCACCCGCAAGGCCCTCTTGGAAGTGCTGCTCCGCGACGTTCCCGCGGCCGACCTCCAACTCAACGAGATCGCAGACCGCACACCGGGATTCGTTCGGGCCGACCTTGCCGCACTGGTTCGGGAGGCCGCACTGCGGGCCGCCGCACGGGCCAGTGAGGACAACAAGCCGCCGACGCTGACCCAGGAGGACCTGGTCGGGGCGCTGAGCGTGATCCGTCCACTGTCCCGATCCAACACCGAGGAACTCTCGGTCGGTTCGATCACCCTCGAGGACGTCGGCGACATGATCTCCACCAAGCAGGCCCTCACCGAGGCCGTGCTGTGGCCGCTGCAACACCCCGATACCTTTGCCCGCCTCGGTGTGGACCCACCGCGCGGCGTGCTGCTCTACGGCCCGCCCGGGGTGGGCAAGACCTTCGTGGTTCGCGCGCTGGCGAGTTCGGGGAAGCTCAGCGTGCACGCCGTCAAGGGCGCCGAGTTGATGGACAAATGGGTGGGCTCCTCGGAGAAGGCAGTGCGTGAACTGTTCCGCCGTGCAAGGGATTCGGCGCCATCGCTGATCTTCCTGGATGAGATCGACGCGCTCGCCCCCCGGCGCGGCCAGAGCTTCGATTCCGGCGTCACCGACCGCGTTGTGGCCGCGCTGCTGACTGAACTCGACGGTATCGAGCCGCTGCGCGACGTCGTGGTACTCGGCGCCACCAACCGGCCGGAGCTGATCGACCCGGCTCTGTTGCGGCCCGGCCGGCTGGAGCGACTGGTCTTCGTCGAAGCCCCCGACGCCGACGCCCGCTACGAGATTCTCAAGACCGCGGCCAAATCGGTGCCGCTGAGCAAGGACGTCGACCTCAAGGCGGTGGCCATCGATCTCGACGGCTACAGCGCCGCGGACTGCGTGGCATTGCTTCGCGAATCGGCGCTGACGGCGATGCGCCGCTCGATCGACGCCGCCGACGTCACCGCCGAGGATGTGGCCATCGCCCGCCAAACCGTGCGACCGTCGTTGGACCCCGCTCAGATCGAGTCGCTACGCAAGTTCGCCGCCGATCGCTGAACCGGCCCCCGTGAGCCCTATTCGTCCGGGTCGGAAAGCTGAAACTCGACCATCGCCGCGACGGTGTCGACCGCGTCGAGCAGCACGGTGATCCGCTCCGCCAGGGTTGGGGCAGCCAGCATGGCGTAACGATCGGCCTGCCCGATCGGGACGCGGGCGGCAAGTGCGTAGAGGTGCCGGGAGGCGTCCTCGGCGACGTCGGGTTCCACCGCCAGCGCGTCGGGCCGCAGTTCCATACCGCGCACCTGCGCTACCCGTTGATAGAGCGCCAGGATGCGGTCGACCACCACGCTGATCTCCTCAGGCCCGACCGCCGGCCCGGGCTCGTCCGGCCAGGCCTCCACGACGGCGCGCGGATACGGGTCATCGGCCAGCCAGCGCAACACCCGGATCCGTTCGCCGATCACCGCGATCAGTTCGTGCTGCCCGCCCTCGAGGTCGACGTGCTGCTCGATCCGCGCCATCGCCCCCACATCGCTGCGGGTGTCCCCGCCGCCGACTTCCCAACCGCGGCTGATCAGCACCACACCGAAGGCCGGATCGTCGGCGGCCAGGCAGTCCTGCACCAGGCGGGAATAGCGCGGTTCGAAGACCCGCAGCGGAAGGATGTCGCCGGGCAGCAGCGCGGACTGCAGTGGGAACATCGGGTGTGCGGGTGTGCTCATCACGGTTACCGTGCAGCTCCCCGCAGGACGTCGGCCACCCTGGAACCGGGGTCGACGAAATTGCACAGCGCGGCCGCCAAGTCCACCCAGGCATCCGGGCTCAGGGCGACCAGTCGGTTGCCCTCATCGCCGATGGCGACGATCACCTCGAGGCGGCCACGTTCGTCCGCAGCGATGAACTCCTCACAGGTGGTGTCCAGCAAGGCACCGCTGGCGCTGATCCCGGCCTGCCCCGGGGTGGCCACCGGCGTTCCTTCGACTGCCCGACTGCACCCGCCGACCAGGACGACGGCGACGGCGGTGGCCGCAAGAAGAACCGCACCGCGATGGCGAGTCACGGGCGCTCCCGGACATCGAGTTCGCCGACCAGAGCATCGACCACGGCGCACAGGTCGCCGTCGTGCTCCTCGGCCACCCGGCGCTGACGCTGATAGGACGCACCGTTGCGGGGAATCTCGGCCACGGCCGCCAATTCGTCGGCACAGTGCAGCGATTCGGCCACCGGGGCCAGTCTCGTCAGCAGGTCGTCGAGGTCCTCGGTCACCAGACGTTCGTTGCTGTCGGCGTCGAGAATGATGATCGCGTCCAGACCGTAGCGGGCGGCCCGCCACTTGTTCTCCTGCACATGCCAGGGCGGCATCACCGGCAACTGCTCACCGGCCTCCAGTCGCCGGTCCAGGTCGACGATCAAGCAGTGCGTCAACGCCACCAGTGCCGACAACTCACGCAGGTTGGAGACGCCGTCGAAAACGCGGACTTCGACTGTGCCCAGGTGGGGTGAAGGCCTTATGTCCCAACGGACCTCGTTGATCTGATCGATGATTCCGGTGGTTTTCTGGTCGTGCACGAACCGCTCGAACTGATGCCACGTCTCGAACTGGAACGGCAGGCCGGCGGTAGGCAGTTGCTGGAACATCATCGCCCTGTTACTGGCGTATCCGGTGTCCTCACCACCCCAGAACGGCGAGGACGCCGACAGCGCCAGCAGGTGCGGGTACTGATTGAGCAGCGACGAGATGATCGGCATCACCTTGTGCGCCGAGGAGACTCCCACGTGCACATGCACGCCCCAGATCAGCATCTGCCGCCCCCACCACTGAGTGCGTTTGATCAACTCCGCGTAGCGCGGGGCATCGGTGAGTTTCTGGGCCGACCACTGCGCGAACGGGTGGGTGCCGGCGCAGAACAGTTCCATGCCTCGCTCGCGCACCACCGCATTGGTGGAGGTCAGCGTCGCATGCAGGTCGTCCATCGCCTCGGCCACATCGTCACAGACCCCGGTGACCACCTCAATGGTGTTGCGCAGCAACTCCTTATGCACGCGGGGGTTGTCACCGATGTCGGCGATCACGGCCGCGGCCTCGTTACTCAGGTCGCGGGTATCGGCATCGACAAGTGCGAATTCCCACTCGACGCCCAACGTCGGCCGGGCGGACCCGGCGAAGTCGATCCGGCCGACGTTCACCTAGCGGCCGCAGCGAGAAGGCGAAGCGGATCGCGCATCAGCTAGGTTCACCCGGCGCCGATGACGCCGCAGCCGACCCGCTTGCCGCCGTCCCCGGTGGCCAGCGTGGTGTCATCAGGTGGCGGGGCGCCGTCGGACTGCTGGTAGCGATCGGCGGGGATGTTGGAGAAGTTGTCGGCGCCGGCGTGGATGATGATCGCCGTTCCATCTCCGTCGATCAGGTCCGCTTTGTCGAAGGCATTGGTCGTGGTGACCAGCAGTGCGGTGCCGTCCCCGCGGACTTGCAGCGAAGCCAGATCGCCGGCGTGGTTGGGGTGACCGCCCTCACCGCCGCC
Source organism: Mycobacterium sp. (assembly GCA_964202555.1). Classification (GTDB taxonomy): domain Bacteria; phylum Actinomycetota; class Actinomycetes; order Mycobacteriales; family Mycobacteriaceae; genus Mycobacterium. The sequence continues at coordinate 6,294 of CAXNJA010000049.1, read as the reverse complement.
GTTGAAATGCCCACCGGCGGAGAGGAAATCGCCCGGCGCTCCGCCGTTGGGTGCCACCGAGTTGATCTCGCACTTGCCGACATCGTGGATGTGCATGCCGTGGTATCCGGGGGTGAGCTTGCCCGGCGCGACGGTCTGCACGGTCACGGTGGCGAATGCGTCATCATCGGTGAACTCGATGGTGGCCGCCGCAATCTGGCTGCCGTCGGGACCGTTGATCTGCGCGGTCAGGGTGTCGGCTGGGGCGGTGGGCCCGGGGGCACTGGGCCCCATCGCGCCGGCAGTGCCGCCGTGCGCAGTCCCGCCGTGAGCATCACCGGCCGACTCCGGCGCCTGCGAACCCGTCCAGATCGGCGGATTGGTGCCGGGTTGGGTGGAGACCGGTGCGTTAGGGGCGCATGCACTCAGCAGCGCGACGGAAGCGATGACAACTGCTGGAGCGAAGGTACGCGGGCTGGCTGAATTGACCATGTCGCAGAGCCTAACCCGTCACCAGCACGATCACGCCCGGTGGCTGTTCGGCGATGTCGGGGATGCGAGCAGCCACCGGCGCCTCGAGGATCTTGCCGATGGCCTCGGCCGCGGCCTGCTCGCCGTCGGTGGTACCGAAGTAGACCGTTGTGGCGGCCACGTCAGCGGCGGTCAGCGTCGTCGAATCGGTGACGTTCCAGCCGGCCTCGCGCAAACGGTCAGAGGTCCGGATGGCGGCCGCCTCATCACCGACCACGCTGTAGACCCGGACATCGGACTGCGGCGCGGGCGGCTTGGTCGTGGTCGTGGTCGACATCGCCGGGGTGTCCTCCGAGGCGTTGTTGCCTGAAGTCATCGCCTGGAATCCGACCAGCATGAAGATCACACCGAGGAACAGAAGCACCATCACCATGGCGCGCAGGGGAAGCCCGGCAGAGTCGGGAACGCGCTCGTTCATCGCGCTCACTGTATCGGTGTTGGTTCCGGCGCCGGATGATGCCCGGCCCGCCGGCACGATCAGGGGACCTCGAAGCCCAGCCGGCGTGCGGCCCGGGCTTTCTGCCGGCTGGCCCGCAGCCGCCGCAGTCGCTTGACGAGCATCGGGTCCGCGGCCAGCGCCTCGGGGCGGTCGACCAGGGTGTTGAGCACCTGGTAGTAGCGGGTGGCCGACATCGAGAAGAGCTCCTTGACGGCCTCTTCCTTCGCGCCGGCGTACTTCCACCACTGGCGCTCGAAGGCGAGGATGTCGTATTCCCGCCGGCTCAGCCCATCAGGTAGATCGGCGTCGTCAACCGCCCGCTGGGCCCGTGCCGTCGCGCCGTCCATGCGATTCGTGGACCCTTTCACCGAAATGACATTCCTGTGGTTTTGCTCGGGCAATTGAATCACGCCGACAGCAATTGGTACGGCACCGGACCCCGCGCGTCGGACCACCTTTTAAGCTGCACGACCATGGCTGTCCGACCCATCGCGATCCTGGGCGATCCCGTTCTGCACACCCCGACGACGCCGGTGCCCGTCGGCCCGGACGGCACACTGCCGCCGGAACTGGCCGCCCTCATCGCCGACCTGTACGAGACGATGGACGCCGCCCACGGCGTGGGCCTGGCCGCCAATCAGATCGGCGTCGGCTTGCGATTGTTCGTCTATGACTGCGCCGACGACCGCGGTAAGACCAGCCACCGCCGAGGCGTGGTGATCAACCCGGTCCTGGAGACTTCGGAAATCCCCGAAACGATGCCCGACCCGGAGACCGACGACGAGGGCTGCCTGTCGGTGCCCGGGGAGTCGTTCCCGTGTGGGCGCGCAGAGTGGGCCCGGGTCACCGGCCTCGACGCGGAAGGCCACCCGGTCACCCTGGAGGGCATCGGACTGTTCTCCCGCATGCTGCAACACGAGACCGGCCACCTTGACGGCTTCCTTTACGTCGACACCCTGCTCGGCAGGCACGCCCGGGCCGCCAAGCGCGCAGTCAAGTCCAACGGGTGGGGCGTTCCCGGCCTGTCCTGGATGCCCGGCGACGTACCGGATCCGTTCGGACACTAGGTATTTCGGACACTAGGCATTCGGTTATGGACACCCTGCGAGTCGCCACCTGGAACGTCAATTCCATCCGGACCCGGGTTGACCGGGTAGTCGATTGGATGCAGCGCGAAGACGTCGATGTGCTGGCGATGCAGGAGACCAAGTGCACCGACGACCAGTTTCCGGCAATGACGTTCCTGGGCGCCGGATACGAGGTGGTGCACTGCGGCCACGATCAGTGGAACGGCGTGGCGATCGCCTCCCGCGTCGGGTTCGACGATGTGCAAGTGGGTTTCCCGGGCCAGCCGATGTGGGGTGGCGGCAAGAGTGGGCCGGCCGTCGAGGCGCGCGCCCTCGGCGCCACCTGCGCCGGGGTCCGGGTGTGGAGCCTGTATGTGCCCAACGGCCGCACCGTGGATGATCCGCACTACCGCTACAAGCTCGATTGGCTTGCCGCACTGACCGATACCGCGCACTCGTGGCTGTCCTGCGACACCAAGGCGCAGATCGCGCTGGTCGGTGACTGGAACATCGCCCCCCGCGACGAGGATGTCTGGGACGTCGATGTCTTTCGCGACAGCACCCACGTCACCGGACCGGAACGGGCCGCCTTCGCCGCTATCGAGCAGACCTTCACCGATGTGGTCCGGCCCTTCATTCCGGGCCCGGGTGCCTACACCTACTGGGACTACACCCAGTTGCGGTTCGCCAAACGCCAGGGCATGCGCATCGACTTCATCCTGGCCTCACCGGCGCTGGCCAGCCGAGTGGTGCACGCCGAGATCGCCCGCGACGAACGCAAGAGCGGCAAGGACCGGATCGGCGCGCCCAGCGACCACGCCCCGGTGTTCATCGACCTGCGCTAGCCACCCGGTCGGCCAGCCGCGTACCGCAGAGCCAGGCCGATTCGACCCGCGGCCCGATCAGCCAATCACCGCACAGGCCGAGGCGACGATCACCGTCGAAGAACGGGCCCGCACCCCCAGCCGGGACACGGGCGAAGCGCCACAGATGCGCGGCCGACCCGATGCGGGCCGGCGGGGTGACGTCCAACGCGCCGGCGAATTCGATGATCAGACTCTCGACCACCTCACCCGGATCAGCGTCGATGTGGCGTCGTGACCACTCGGGCGTCGCCTGAACCACCCAGCTTTCCGGCCCGCTGCGCGCCGGTTTGGCGCTGTTGCGCGCGGCCCAGCCGATGGCGTCATTGACCTCGTCGCCAGTCCGCCAGCAGTCATCACCGAATCCAACAGGTTCGCCGAACGCCACCATGACCGTCCAGCAGGGCTGGCTCACCACCTCCCGGGCGCGGGCCGCCACGTCGGGGGCGGCGTCGGCGAGCAGCACAGCGGCCTGCTCGGCGGGAATCGCGATGACAGCCAGGTCCACATCGTGGTGCTCGCCATCCGCGACAGTCAGACACCACCCGTCGCCGCTGCTTCGCACCCCCGTGACACGCGTCGCCCAGTGCACCAGGTGCCGGGCGGCAAGATCTCGGACCGGGGTGTTCATCGCCGGCACGCCGACGTACGCATCGCCGCCCGCGGCGGGCCATGGCGCCACGACACCCGCGGCAATCCAGGCGTCGGCCTGTGATCGGAAGTCGTTGTCCCGCACAGTGAAGTACTGCGCGCCATGGTCGAAGTGCGCGAGCCCACGGGGTGTCTCCATCCGGCGCGTCGACATCCGGCCACCCGGCCCGCGACCCTTGTCGAACAGCACCACATCGTGGCCCTGCCGTACGAGTCCCTGCGCGCAGGCAAGCCCGGCGATGCCTGCACCGACGATCCCGATACGCATCCGGTCAGCCTCGCTTTGGCTTATCGGAAGGCCCGCTGGACGGCTCACTGATCTTGACCAGCATCTTGCCGATGTTCGCACCGGTGAACAGACCGTTGAGCGCGTCCACACAGGACTGAAGTCCGTCGAAGACCGTCTCGCGGTGGACGAGTCGACCTTGCGCACCCCACAGCCGCAGATCGGCGAAGGCCTCATCGAAGCGGTCCCACATCTGCAACGCGTTGAAGCCCCGCATGGACGCGGTTTTGGCGAGCAGATTGACGTAGTTCGACGGCCCCGGGTGCTCACCGGTGAGGTAGCTGGAGATGACTCCGCAGAGCACCACCCGGGCGTTGGGCGCCAGTCGACCCAGCACCGCATTGAGGATCTCGCCGCCCACGTTGTCGAAGTAGACGTTCACACCCCTGGGGCAGTGCTGCTTGAGCATGGCCGGCACATCGTCGTGTTTGTAGTCGATACACGCGTCGAAGCCGAAATCCTCCACGACTGCCCGGCACTTGCGCGCTCCGCCGGCAATGCCGACGACCCGCGCCCCGGCGATCTTGGCGATCTGCCCGGCGATCGACCCGGTCGCACCGGCCGCGGCCGAGACGACGACGGTGTCGCCGGGCGTGGGTTGGCCGACCTCCATCATCCCGAAGTAGGCGGTAGCCCCGCTGGATCCGTACACACTCATGATGGCGCGCTGATCACTCTCCCCGGGGATCAGTGTGCTGAACAGATCGTCGCGGATGATCGCGTACTCCTGAAACCCGGTCAACGTGGTCACGATGTCCCCCACTTGGTATGCCGGGCAGCGGGATTCGACGACCTCGCCGATTCCAGCGGCGCGGATCACCTCGCCCAGTGCGACCGGCGGCAGGTATCCGGGCTGGTCGTTGAGCCAGGTCCGTACCGCAGCATCGAGTCCGACATACGTGGTCCGAAGCAGTGCTTCCCCGTCTTCGGGGCTTGGCGCCGCGACGGTCACGAGTTCGGTGTCGTCTGCGCCCACCAGTCCCACCGGTCGGCGGCGTAGCACGATCTGGCGGTTGGTCAGTTCGGTAGCCACAGGTCCGAAATTACCCGCCCTTCGGGCGTTCGCCGCACTGCTACGGTGAAGTGCTGGAAGCACACGGGAGCGCGCCGCAATGAATTTTCTGCCTCTGACGCCGCCGCGGCAGACTCCGATTCGGGTGATGACGATCGCCGGGTCGGACTCCGGCGGCGCCGCCGGACTGCAGGCCGACCTACGGACGTTCACCCTGCTGGGTGTTCATCCGGTTGTGGCGGTCACCGCGGTGACAGTGCAGAACTCGCTGGGCGTCAAGGCGTTTCATGAGGTCCCCAGCACTATCGTCGCCGGGCAGATCGAGGCGGTGGTGACCGACATCGGCGTTGCGGCCGCCAAGACCGGGATGCTGGCCTCGTCGGAGATCATCGAGACCGTCGCGCAGTCCTGGGCTGATCTCGGGCTGGCCGGGTCGACCCCGTTCGTCGTCGACCCGGTGTGCGCCTCGATGCACGGCGAGCCCCTGCTGCACCCATCCGCCTTGGAAACCCTGCGCACCCGGCTGTTCCCACTGGCCAGCCTCATCACCCCCAACCTCGACGAAGTGCGCCTCCTGGTCGGCATCGACGTGGTCGATAGCCAGAGCCAACACGACGCCGCCAAGGCGCTGCACGACCTGGGGCCGCAGTGGGCGCTGGTCAAGGGCGGGCACCTGCGCTCGGCACCCGACAGCCCGGATCTGCTGTACAACGGCAGCGACTTCCACCGGTTTGACGCGCCGCGAGTGGACACCGTGCACGACCACGGCGCCGGGGACACTCTGGCAGCGGCGATCGCCTGCGCACTGGCGCACGGTTATCCGATGCCCGAGGCGGTCGCGTTCGCGAAGTCCTGGGTCACCGAATGTCTGCGGGCGGCCTACCCGCTGGGCGGCGGGCACGGGCCGGTGTCGGCGCTGTTCCGGCTGCAGGCGACGTGAGCCTGACCGACATCGACGGCGTGGCGCACCAGCCAGACGGTCTCCCGCACGGGGTCGTGATGCTCACCCACGGGGCCGGCGGCAGCCGGGACTCGCCGCTGCTGACCGCTGTCTGCGACGAGTGGGCGCGGTGCGGCTGGCTGGCCGTGCGCTACAACCTTCCCTACCGGCGGCGCCGGCCGAAGGGGCCGCCGTCGGGTTCGTCCACCGCCGATCTGGCGGGGGTTGCCGAGGCCATCGCTGCGGCGGGCTCTTTGAGCACCGGCCCGGTGATCGCCGGCGGGCATTCCTACGGAGGCCGGCTGACGTCGATGGCGGTCGCCCGCAATCCCGCAGCGCTGGCCGCGCTGACGCTGTTCTCCTATCCTCTGCATCCGCCCGGCAAACCGGATCGGCTGCGCACCGAACACTTTCCGTCGATCACCGTGCCCACCGTCTTCACCCACGGCAGCTCCGACCCGTTCGGGTCGCTGACGGAGTTGCGGGCAGCCATCGCCCTCATCCCGGCCCCGACGGCACTGGTCGA
>CAXNJA010000048.1:0-17490 GCA_964202555.1 Mycobacterium sp. | reverse complement strand
CGCCAGTACGCGGGTTTCTCCACCGCGGCGGACTCCAACGCCTTCTACCGGCGCAATCTGGCGGCCGGGCAGAAAGGTCTGTCGGTGGCCTTCGACCTGGCCACGCACCGCGGCTATGACTCCGACCATCCCCGGGTGCAGGGCGACGTGGGAATGGCCGGGGTGGCCATCGACTCGATCTTGGACATGAGGCAGCTTTTTGACGGCATCGACCTGGCCGGAGTCTCGGTGTCGATGACGATGAACGGTGCTGTGCTGCCGATCCTTGCGCTCTACGTGGTGGCGGCCGAGGAGCAGGGCGTGCCGCCGGAGAAACTCGCCGGGACCATCCAGAACGACATCCTCAAAGAGTTCATGGTCCGCAACACCTACATCTATCCGCCAACGCCCTCGATGCGGATCATCTCCGACATCTTCGCCTACACCAGCGCGAAGATGCCGAAGTTCAACTCAATCTCGATTTCCGGTTACCACATCCAAGAAGCCGGAGCCACAGCCGATCTCGAACTCGCCTACACACTCGCCGACGGTGTCGATTACATCCAGGCCGGCCTGGACGCCGGCTTGGACATCGACAAGTTCGCGCCGCGGTTGTCCTTCTTCTGGGGCATTGGGATGAACTTCTTCATGGAGGTCGCGAAACTCCGTGCCGGCCGTCTGCTGTGGTGCGAACTGGTCGCAGGATTCGGTGCCAAGAGCGCGAAATCGCTGTCGCTCCGAACGCATTCGCAGACCTCGGGGTGGTCGCTGACCGCCCAGGATCCGTTCAACAACGTCGCCCGCACCTGCATCGAGGCGATGGCAGCCACCCAGGGCCACACCCAGTCGTTGCACACCAACGCCCTCGACGAGGCGCTGGCGCTGCCCACCGACTTCTCCGCCCGGATCGCGCGCAACACCCAGTTGTTGCTTCAGCAGGAGTCCGGCACCACCCGCCCGATCGACCCGTGGGGCGGCTCCTACTACGTGGAGTGGCTGACCCACCAACTCGCGCAACGGGCCCGCGCACATATCGCCGAGGTCGCCGCGCACGGGGGGATGGCGCAGGCCATCGGCGACGGCATCCCCAAACTGCGGATCGAGGAAGCCGCCGCACGGACTCAGGCCCGCATCGACTCCGGGCAGCAGCCGGTCATCGGCGTCAACAAGTATCAGGTGGACGAGGACGCCGACATCGAGGTCCTCAAAGTGGAGAACAGTCGGGTGCGGGTCGAGCAACTGGCCAAGCTTGCGCAGTTGCGGGCTGAACGCGACGATGCCGCGGTGCGGACCGCACTGGCTGAGCTGACCCGCGCCGCCGCTGATCCGAGCGACCGGGGAGTTGGCACCGGCGGGCAGCAGCGAAGCGATGACGGTCTGGGCAGCAATCTGATGGCATTGGCGATCAACGCCGCCCGCGCGAAGGCTACCGTCGGGGAGATCTCCGACGCACTCGAGCAGGTGTATGGCCGCCACCAGGCCGAGATCCGCACCATCTCCGGGGTGTACCGCGACGCAGTCAGGTCAGGAGGCAGCATTACCGGACTGTCCGAAGCGACCCGGCTGGTCGAGAAGTTCGCCGAGGCCGACGGGCGCCGGCCGCGCATCCTGGTCGCCAAGATGGGGCAGGACGGCCACGATCGCGGCCAGAAGGTGATCGCCACGGCCTTCGCCGATATCGGATTCGACGTCGACGTCGGTTCTTTGTTCTCAACCCCGGAAGAAGTTGCCCGGCAGGCAGCCGACAATGACGTCCACGTCGTCGGGGTCTCGTCTCTGGCGGCCGGGCACCTGACCCTGGTGCCGGCACTGCGCGACGCACTGGCCGGCGTCGGCCGGCCGGACGTCATGATCGTCGTGGGCGGAGTGATCCCGCCAGGTGACTTCGACGAGCTTTACGCCGCCGGTGCCACCGCCATCTATCCGCCGGGAACGGTCATCGCCGACGCGGCGGTCAGCTTGGTGAACAAGCTCGCCGAGCGGCTCGGTTATGACCTGAGCTGATGGACAGCTGATGGGCAAAGAATCGTTGGGCGACAACGATATCGCGGCCCTCGCTACAGCGATCCGTGGCGGTGACCGGTCCGCGTTGGCCCGGGCCATCACCGTCGTCGAGTCCACCCGCGCCGACCATCGCCGGCAGGCACAGCAACTGCTGATGGAACTGATGCAGGGAACCGATTCGGTCGGCGTCGCCGGTCCGGCCATGCACGTCGGGATCACCGGGGTGCCCGGGGTGGGCAAGTCGACCACCATCGAGGCACTTGGTATGTACCTCATCGAACAGGGCCACCGCGTCGCAGTGCTCGCGGTCGACCCCTCGTCGACGCGCACCGGAGGATCCATCCTGGGGGACAAGACCCGGATGGCGCGACTGGCGGTGCACCCGGACGCCTACATCCGCCCGTCCCCGACGTCGGGGACCCTCGGCGGGGTGACCAAAGCCACCCGGGAGACCATCGTCTTGCTGGAGGCCGCCGGTTTCGACGTCATCCTGGTGGAGACCGTCGGTGTCGGGCAGTCCGAGGTTGCGGTCTCGAGCATGGTCGACACCTTCGTATTCCTCACCCTGGCCCGAACCGGCGACCAACTCCAAGGCATCAAGAAGGGTGTCCTCGAACTGGCGGACGTCATCGTGGTCAACAAAGCCGACGGTGCGCACGCCACCGAGGCCAAGGCCGCCGCACGGGAACTCGCCGCGGCGATCAGGCTGATCTACCCGATGCAGACCCTCTGGCGGCCACCGGTTCTCACCATGAGCGCAATGGAGGGGGTGGGCTTGGTGGAATTGTGGGACACCATCCTCAAGCACCGCGACATCCTCACCGCGGCAGGAGAATTCGAGGCCAGACGCAGGGCCCAGCAGGTCGACTGGACCTGGGCCATGGTCCGCGACAGCGTCTTGGATCAAGTCCACAACCATCCCGGGGTCAAGGACATCCGCGCCGAAGTCGAACGACAGGTCCGTGCCGGGGAGATCACCCCCGCACTGGCGTCCCAACAGATTCTGGATGCGGCAAGTAACTGACCGTCGCGGCTAATCACAGATCCGCAACGATCTTGACCCGACCGCTTCCGGAGAATGTAGATTGGCTATGTGATTCAGGCCACAGGCGGCAGTCGCGGTGTAGACCTCCCCCACGGGGTGCAGGGTGCCGCCGATGCCAACTTTGCCTGCGCGGTACGCGGGTTCTCCGCACTTTTCCCGCACCCACTGTTGGGTGGCGGGGCTTTGTCGGTCTACCTCGACGGCGAGCCTGTCGTGGACGTGTGGACCGGCACCTGCGACCGCCGCGGCCGCCGGCACTGGGAGGCCGATACCGCTCCGATGGTGTTCTCGGCGACCAAGGGGGTGGCCTCTACCGTCATCCACCGTCTCGCCGACCGCGGCCTCATCGACTACGCGGCCCCGGTGGCCGAATACTGGCCCGAGTTCGGCGCCAACGGAAAGGCCGAGATCACCGTGCGCGACGTGATGCGTCACCGTGCGGGCCTGTCCCACCTGCGTGGGGTGCGCAAGCGGGAACTCCTGAACCATCGCCACATGGAGGAGCGGATCGCCGCGGCCCCGGTGGGCCGGCACTTCGGAAAGTCCGCCTACCACGCCCTCACCTACGGGTGGCTGCTGTCCGGGCTGGCAAGGGGGGTCACCGGCAAGGGTATGCGGGAGCTGATGCGCACCGAGGTGGCTGAGCCGCTCAATACCGACGGCATCCATCTCGGTCGCCCGCCGGCCGGCGCCCCGACCCAGGCGGCCCGCTTCGTCGGATCGCAGATCAACATCCCCAACCCCGTCTTCAACGCACTAGCCCCGGCGGTCGCCGGGCTGGAACTGTCCGCGGCGTTCGGGGCGATGTACGTCCCCGGTGTGAAAAAGCTTGTCCAACGGGATGTTCCGCTGCTGGACACCGAGCTCCCCTCGGCGAACGGAGTCGTCACCGCACGGGCACTGGCGAAAATGTACGGAGCGCTGGCCAACGGCGGCATGATCGACGGTCGGCGCTACTTCTCCGCCGAGCGGGTGACGATGCTCACCGGTCGCCGAAACCTCCGGCCGGACCGCAACCTGATCGTTCCGTTGGCTTTCCACCTCGGCTATCACGGGCTACCCATTCCCGGCGTGCTACCCGGCTTCGGGCATGTTGGCCTCGCGGGCTCATTCGGCTGGGCAATCCCCGAGGAGGGGCTGGCGTTCTCACTGGTCCACAACCGGCTGCTCACACCTCTGGTAATGACCGACCAGACCGGATTTGTGGGAACTGCCGCACTGGTGCGACGAGGTGCCGCCTTGGCCCGCAAGCGGGGGTTCACGCCGGTGGTCGAGTCCGGCTCCACTTACGATTCGACTCTGCTCGGGGCGGTGGCAGGGTAGCAGCAGCCGCGACAGCCGCCCCGCACCGTTGCTCGCTGATACCCATCCCCGGAAACGCGGTCTGACCCGACTATGATCTGCCAGATTGCGGCGGCTACCCGGGTCCGACGTTCAGACCTCCTACTCACCGAAAGGCTGGGTTTCTAGCGGTGTCAGTTGAGGTTCGGCCCAGGCGCAGGCTGTTCGGTCGCCGCTCGGAAGGTGTCGAGTCGGCAAATCTGTTGTCCTACCCTGATCAGGGCTTGTTTCTTGCGCTGCGCGCAACCGATCAGGAGTCGATCATCCAGGCCACCTGGATCTACGAGCACCCGATCGATTACGAGGGCCTCAGACGATTCCACGAGAACTTCGGCTACGGCATAGCCGGGCGTTTGATCGAGCCGTCCCCGCTGCCGTTCGGACGCCACCGCTGGGTGGCCTCCCCGGGTGCCCCCTTGGACATCGAGATGTGCCCGCCGCGGGACCGCCGCGAACTCATCGACTGGCTCGACGAGCGGACTCAGCTACCGGTGGACCCGGAGTGGGGACCCGGGTGGCGGATTGGCGTGCTGCCGATGACCGATGGCTCGACGGCCATCACCCTCACCGGTTCCCACGCCCTCGGTGATGGGATTGCGGCCTCGACTCAGGTGGTCAAGGCCGTCCTGGGTATGCGGCCGGATCTGGGCTACCCGCCCCCGCGGTCCCGGACCCGAACCAGGGCGGTGCTCGCTGACCTGCGGCAGGCCGTCCGAGACCTGCCGGAAACCGCCCGGTCGGCGGCGGCCGTCATGAAACTGGTGACCGGCGGCCGCAAGGAAGCCAAGGCCGCGCACTTGCCCGCGCTCACGGCGATCTCGGCCGGCGAGATGAAGCGCAATGTCGTACTACCGGCGGTCTTCGCCACGCTCGACGTCGGCGAGTGGGATGCCACCGCCGAGCGGCTGGGCGGCAACGGCCATTCGTTGCTGGCGGGCTTCGCTGCCAAGGTCGCTGAAAAACTCGGCCGGGTCAGCCCTGATGACGGCACAGTCACGCTGCTGATACCGATCAGCGAGCGGGAATCGTTCGATGACGATCGCGCCAACGCGGTTTCCATGGCCAACGCCAAGGTCGACCCGGCGGTGGTCGCCCGCGACCTGTCGGCGGCCCGCACTGCCATGCGCGACAGTGTGCAGAAGGCACGGGAGGAACCCGACCAGCTAGCCGGGATCATGGCCTTGATCCCGTGGGTGCCGAAGCGGGCGATGCGCCCAATCGCCGATGCCGCCTTCGGTTTCAGTGCCGATATTCCGGTGTTCTGCTCCAACGTCGGTGACCTGCCGGCCGAGATGCTGCGGGCGGACGGGACTGAGGCCGAATACATGTTCATCCGCGGGATGGACCGGCGCGTCACCAGGGAGGCCTTGGAGAAGCGCAGCGGACTGCTCACGGTCATGGCGGGTCGAGTCGGCGGGCGGGTGTTGATGTCGGTCGTGGCCTACCAGCCCGGTTGGGCGAACACCCGGGTCGCACTTCGTGAGGTAGTCGTGTCCGCGTTGGCGGAGTTCGACCTCAACGCCCGGATCGAGTGAGGAGGCCGACGAGTGAACTCACCCAGCGGTGCCCGCGGGCAGCTTGATTATCTGGATCAGGCCGGCCTTGAACTCCTTCGTGCCACCGAACGGGGGCAACTGGTTCAGGGTGTATGGGTCTACAAACATCCGCTGGACGCCCACGGGCTTGCGGCGTTTCACCAGCGGGTCGGCGCCGGACTGCTCGGCCGGCTGATCGAGCGGTCCCCGTTGCCCTTCGCCCGGCCGCACTGGGTTACCCGCGAGGGCCCGCAGGTCGACATCATCACCGCCGAGCATCCCCGACCGCCGGCTGAACTGATGGACTGGGCAGACGAATTGGCCACCCGGCCGATCGACCCGGAGTTCGGTCCAGGCTGGTTGCTGGCCGTGCAGCCACTGACCGACGGAACCACGGCGGTGAGCTTTGTCGTCTCGCACTGCCTCGTCGACGGTGGTGGTGCGATCGTCGCGGTCTGGGACGCCATCTTGGGCAACCGCCGTGACTTCGGCTACTTGCCGCCACGTTCGCGCGGCCGTATCGCCGCTGCCGCAAGCGATTTGCGTGCGACCGTTCGTGAAGTGCCGAATCTGGTCAAGGGGCTCTCGGCGGTGGCCCGCGTCGCCGCGCGGGGAGTGACGAGCGCACGTAAGTCCGGGGCAGCGCCGCCGGACCCGGCCGGTGACGACGCGACCGTCGTCATCATCCCGTCGGCGGTGGCCATCGTTGACAGTGAGACCTGGGATGCCAGAGCTGCGGCCCTGGGCGGCAACAATTTCTCGCTCGCCGCCGGGTATGCCGCCCGCGTCGCCGAGCATCTCGGCCGTACCCGCGCGTCGGACGGGTCGGTGAGTCTGATCCTGGCCGGCAGCGGGCGCACCGGTCTCGACGACGACCGCGCCCTGGCGATGACGTTCGCAACCGCGGTCATCGACCCCTCGGGGGTCACACAAGACTTGACCGCGATCCGCAACGCGGCCCGCGCGGCCCGGGCGAAGGTCGCGACCGAACCCGATGCCTCGCTGGGGTTGTTGCCGTTGGTGCCGTGGTTTCCCCAGCCGATGGCCAAAGCGTTCGCCAGCGAGATGTTCGCCTATGACGATGCACCGCCGGTGTCCTGCTCGAACTTGGGTGATCTGCCCGACGACATCGCGCGCGTCGACGGGACCACCGCGGAGGTTTTCTTCGCCAGGTCGGTGGATCAGAACGTCACCCTTCGCGACCTGCGCAGGTCCGCGGGCACCCTGGTGGTGATCAACGGCCGGATCAACGGCAAGACCTGGATCGCCGTCGAGGCCTTCCAGTTGGATGCCGACAACTCCCGAGAGCACTTGCGCAAGGTGCTCGACCAGACACTCACCGAGTTCGGTCTCAGCGGCGAAATCCACTAGCTCCGGGTGTGTGGGCCGCGTCAGTCGACGCCGGCCGCCACGGGTTCGCGCACCGGCTTCGTCGGCGGGGCGGGCTGCCATTTGGACGGCCACCAGTTCGCTTTGCCGACCAGCACCGCGATGGCGGGCACCGTGACAGTGCGGACCAGGAAGGTGTCGATCAGGATTCCCACGCCGATGATGAAGCCCATCTGAACCAGGGTGGTCAGACTGGAGAATTGCAGACCCAGCATGGACGCCGCGAAGATCAGACCAGCCGCGGTGATGACCCCACCGGTCTGGGTGACGGTCCGGATGACCCCGGACCGGATGCCGTACGGCGATTCGTCGCGAATACGGGAGATCAGGAGAAGGTTGTAGTCCGCGCCGACGGCAACCAGGATGATGAATGTCAGGCCCGGCACACTCCAGTGCAGTTCCTGGCCCAGTCCGAACTGGAATGCCAGCACGCCCAATCCCAGCGCCGACAGGTACGAAACAATCACCGACGCAATGAGATACAGCGGTGCGACCAGGGCGCGTAGCAGCAGGATCAAAATCCCGAGCACCACCAGAATCGTCGTGATGACGATGAGCCGCAGGTCTTGGTAGTAGTAGTCGCGGGTATCGCGCAGCGTCACCGAGAAACCGGTCATTGAGATCGACGCGTCGGCCAGTGTGGTGTTGGGCTGGGCGCCGCGGGCGGTGGCCAGGATGGTGTTCACCTGGTCCATCGCCTGCTCGGTGAAGGGGTTGAACTTGGTCTGCACCAGGTATCTGGCGGTGTGGCCGTCCGGCGAGATGAAGATGGCGGCGGCTTTCTTGAACTCCTCGCCGGTGAGTATCTGGGCGGGAATGTAGAAGCCCGCCATCGACGGCGTGGTGGCCTCGTTCTTCATTCCCAGCAGGAACGACGACGCCTGATCGAGTCCGGCACCCAGATTGCGGGTCTGGTCGACCAGCAACTGAACGCCGTCGGCGACCTTGCGACTGCCGTCGGCCAGCGTTGTCATGCCCTCGTTGAGTTGGGACAACTGCGCCTGCACACTCGCCGGACTGTCGAGGCCGGCGGCGGCCAGGGTCTGGTTCACCGAATCCAGCGTGGTGGTGAGGGTTTCGGCAGTTGCCGACAGCGTCTGGTTGCCCTGGATGTTCTGCAGTTGCTGACCGAGTTCGGCGATCCGGTCCAGGGCGCCGTTGTCGTGCGCGATTGCGGCCTGCTGAAGCTGACCCCGCGCGGCGACGCAAGCCGGGTCGCCGTTACAGACCGGACTGGAATTGAGCGCGTTGAGAATCGGATCGATGTTCTGGTTGAACGCCTTGAGCGCCTCAGCGACGTTCATGCCCAGACTGTCGCCGAGAGCATGCATCGCATCGAGAAGTTTGTTGGCCGAATCGAAATCCTGCAGTGGTTGATCCCCGCCGAACTGGTTCTGCAGCAGCGTCAACGCCTGTACCAGGCCTCCGACGGTGGCCACGGCCTGCCCCAACTGGTCGCGAACCGCACCGAGGGTGTCAGCGATCTGATCTGAGCCGCTGGCCAGCATGTTCAGTTCTGCATCACGACTGCTGATCAGACCTGAGGTGTCGCCGAGTCGGCTACCCACCTCGCCGGCCTGAAAGGACAGGCGGGCTTGCTCGAGCGACTCCCCGGTCGGTCGGGTGATGCCCCTTACGATCTCGATGTCGGGCAGTTGGCTGATCCGGTACGCCATCTGCTCCATGTCGGCCAGCGCTCGCGAGGTCCGCAGATCCTGGGGTGACTTGACCAGAACGTATTGCGGCAGGCTGGCATTGAGCGGGAAGTGCCGGCTGATCGCGTCGTAACCCAGAATGCTGGCGGTGTTGACCGGCAAGGCCTTGCGGTCGTCGTAGTTGTAGTGCGCCAAGCCGGCTGTGCTCGCCAGAGCGACCAGGATCAGCAAGCTCACGATCAGGTGGATCGCCGGTCGGCGTACGATCCGGATTCCGGACTTCCTCCACAGCCGACTGGTCAAGTCGCGCCTCGGCTTGATCCAGCCACGCCGGCCGGCCAGCACCAGGAGGGCCGGCAGGAAGGTGCAGGCACCCAGGCAGCCAACGGCGATCGCCACCGCCAGAGCGACGCCCACGGTGGAGAAGACAGTCAGTTTGGTGAACACCATCCCGAGGAAGGTCACCGCAACAGTGGCGGCCGATGCGGTAATCACCTTGCCCACCGATTCCAGGGCGCCGCGCACAGCGGTGTCGGAGTCGGTGCCCATCCTGAGGAAGTCGTGATAGCGGCTGATCAAGAAGACGGCGTAATCGGTTCCGGCCCCGGCCATGATCGCGGTCAGCAGCACGATGGTCTGATTCGAGATACCCAGACCGACGGTGCCCAAAGCCGCCACCACACCTTGGGCCGCGACCAGCGAAACCCCGATGGTGGCCAGCGGCAGCAGCATCGTCACCAGGTTGCGGTAGATGATCAGCAGGATGGTGAGGATTCCCACGATGGTGGCGATCTCGATGCGTATCCGGTCCTGCTCGCCGATGTCCTGAAGGTCATTGAAGGTGCCGGCCGGTCCGGTGGGGTACGCCGTCACCCCGGAGTCGGCAACGGTCTGATTGACCTTTTCGATCACCTTCTTGGTGGCGGCGGTCGCTTTCGGGGTGCCCGGATCGCCGACGATGTTCACCGGCAGCAACCAGGCTTTGCCGTCCTGGCTGGCCAGGATTTCCCGCAACGGGGGCGTGGTTACGAAGTCCTGCACCCCGGCCACATCCTCGGTGTCGGCGCGCAGTTCGCTCACCAGGCGTCGGTAAACCGTCTCATCGTCGGGTGTCAGACCGTTGTCGTCGGTGAGCACCACCAGCAGGATGTTGTCGGATCCGCCCTCCCGGAACGCTTCAGCGATCTGCCGGGAACTGACCAGCGACGGCGCTTCGGCAGGAAGGATGGAGGCGGACGCTTTCTGCGCCAGCACCGCCAGTGGCGGGAAGGTCTGGGTCAATCCGGCGGCCAGCGCGATCCACGCCGCGATGACCAGCCACGGCCAGCGCACGACGACACGCCCGATCCGCCCGAAGACGCCTCCACCTTCGGCGTTCGAGTCCGTCTCTCCTGGCAATCGATGCCGACTCATCGGAGCCAATCGTACTGATGGCAACTCGGTACCCAAGTCAGCCTGCCACGTCCTCTCGGCTGTTTGGCCCCCAGACCGGGCCGCTAGACTCATCTCCATCGGCGTCGATCCGGCCATCACCGGGGAGTCTTCGGAAGAACAGTCGCCAGGTCTGCTTGCCGACTCAGTAGAACCGAACGGTCGGGCCCGTCACAGCCCGCAATGAGCGACGCTCGTCCTGCGGATCTTTCAGGACGTGCGTAAGCGGGGTGGTACCGCGGCGCTCGCGCACCCGCGCGTCGTCGTCCCCGTGCCCGAGAGGGCACCGGAGGACGCAGGAGGACGATGTCGTGACCCGCACCGGATACCCGAAGCCGGCGAGTGGCTCCCCTGATTTCCCCGCCCTGGAACTCACTGTGCTCGACTACTGGGCCGCCGACGACACCTTCCGGGCCAGCATCGAGCAGCGGGAAGGGTCCCCGGAATACGTCTTCTACGACGGTCCGCCGTTCGCCAACGGATTGCCGCACTACGGGCACCTGCTGACCGGGTACGTCAAGGACATCGTGCCCCGCTATCGCACCATGCGCGGCTACAAGGTGGAACGCCGGTTCGGCTGGGACACCCACGGCCTGCCCGCCGAACTCGAGGTGCAACGCCAACTCGGCATCACCGATAAAGCCCAGATCGAAGCGATGGGCATCGAGAAGTTCAACGAGGCCTGCCGGGACTCGGTGTTGCGATACACCAACGAGTGGCGCGCGTATGTGACCCGTCAGGCACGCTGGGTGGACTTCGACAACGACTACAAGACCCTGGACCTGTCGTTCATGGAGTCGGTCATCTGGGTGTTCAAGCAGTTGTGGGACAAGGGGTTGGCCTACCAGGGCGTGCGGGTGCTGCCGTACTGCTGGAACGATGAGACCCCGCTGTCCAGCCACGAGTTGCGGATGGACGATGACGTTTATCAACGCCGCCAGGACCCCGCGATCACAGTCGGATTCCCGATCGTCGCCGCGGATTCCGAGCACTCCGATCTTGATGGCGCCTACCTGCTGATCTGGACCACCACGCCGTGGACACTGCCGTCCAACCAGGCGGTGGCGGTCAACCCGGAGGTCGAGTACGTCCTCATCGGTGCCCACGAGCGCCGCTACGTGATGGCCCGCGCCCGGCTGGCCGCCTATGCCCGGGAACTGGGGGAGGAGCCGGAGATCTTGGGCACGTACACCGGCGCGCAACTGCTCGGACTGCGCTATCTGCCGCCGTTCCCGTACTTCGCCGATTCACCGAACGCCTTCCGGGTGTTGCGGGGCGACTTCGTCACCATCGAAGACGGCACGGGAGTGGTGCACATGGCGCCGGCCTACGGCGAGGACGACAAGGCGACCACCGACACCGTCGGCATCGTGCCGGTCACCCCGGTGGACGCACGCGGTTGCTTCGATGCCTCGGTGCCGGACTACCAGGGCCAGCAGGTCTTCGAGGCCAACCCGCAGATCATCAAAGACCTCAAGAACGGCACCGGCGCGGCGGCGGTCAACCAGCCGGTACTGCTGCGACATGAGACCTACGACCACCCGTACCCGCATTGCTGGCGGTGCCGAAACCCGCTGATCTACCGGGCGGTGTCGTCATGGTTCGTTCACGTCACCGAGTTCCGGGACCGGATGGTGGAACTCAATCAGCAGATCACCTGGTACCCCGAACATGTTAAGGACGGCCAGTTCGGCAAGTGGCTCTCCAATGCGCGGGACTGGTCGATCTCGCGAAACCGCTACTGGGGCACCCCGATTCCAGTGTGGTCATCCGATGACCCGGCGTACCCGCGGATCGACGTCTACGGCAGTCTCGATGAACTCGAACGCGATTTCGGGGTCCGTCCGACCAACCTGCACCGGCCCTACATCGACGAGTTGACCCGACCCAACCCCGATGATCCGACCGGAGCCTCGACGATGCGCCGCATCGAAGATGTCTTCGACGTCTGGTTCGATTCCGGGTCCATGCCCTACGGCCAGGTGCACTATCCGTTCGAGAACTCGCAGTGGTTCCTGGGCGCGGCGGGCGAGGAGGCCCACTTCCCGGGGGATTTCATCGTCGAGTACATCGGCCAGACCCGCGGCTGGTTCTACACCCTGCACGTGCTGGCGACCGCGTTGTTCGACCGTCCGGCGTTCAAGACCTGTGTGGCGCACGGCATCGTGCTGGGCAACGACGGACAGAAGATGAGCAAGTCGCTGCGCAATTACCCCGATGTCAACGAGGTGTTCGACCGGGACGGTTCCGACGCCATGCGGTGGTTTCTGATGGCATCGCCGATTCTGCGGGGCGGCAACCTGATCGTCACCGAGCAGGGCATCCGGGAGGGTGTGCGGCAGGTCCTGCTGCCGCTGTGGAACGCCTACAGCTTCCTGACGCTGTACGCCCCGGCGGTGGGCACCTGGCGGACCGACTCGCAGCACGTGCTGGATCGCTACATCCTGGCCAAACTGGCAGCACTGCGCGATGACCTGACCGCAGCTATGGATGTCTGTGACATCTCGGGTGCCTGCGAGCTGCTGCGCCAGTTCACCGAGGCGCTGACCAACTGGTATGTGCGCCGGTCCCGTTCGCGGTTCTGGGAAGAGGACAGCGACGCGATCGACACTTTGCACACCGCCCTTGAGGTCACTACCCGGCTGGCGGCACCGCTGCTGCCGATGGCCTGCGAGGTGATCTGGCGCGGGCTCACCGGGCAGCGTTCGGTGCACCTGACCGACTTTCCGGAAGCCGGGATTGTGCCGGCTGATCCCGATCTCGTCGCCGCTATGGATCAGGTGCGGGAGGTGTGCTCTGCAGCGTCGTCTCTGCGCAAGGCCAAGAAGCTTCGGGTGCGGCTACCGCTGACGAAACTGATTGTGGCGGTAGATAACCCGCAGCAACTTGAACCGTTCGCCGGGTTGATTGCCGACGAGCTCAACGTCAAGGCCGTCGAGTTGACCGACGACATCGCCGCCCACGGCCGCTTCGAACTGACCGTCAACGCGCGGGCGGCCGGTCCTCGGCTGGGTAAGTCCGTACAAGACGCCATCAAGGCGGTCAAGGCCGGCCAGGGTGTGCTCAACCCGGACGGAACGCTGAGCGCCGGGGAGGTGGTGCTCAACGAGGGGGAGTACGAATCCAAACTCGTCGCGGCCGACCCGCAGTGCACCGCCGCGCTGCCCGGCGGCGCGGGTCTGGTGGTGCTCGACGACACCGTGACACCCGAGTTGGAGGCCGAGGGCTGGGCCAAGGACCGGATCCGCGAACTGCAGGATCTGCGTAAGTCCTCCGGCCTGGACGTCAGTGATCGCATCACCGTGGTGATGGCCGTTCCGGCGGAGCGGGCGCAGTGGGCCGACACCCACCGTCACCTCATCGCCCACGAGATCCTCGCCACCGGCTTCGAGTTCTGTGAACCGGGCCAGGAGTTGAATGACGGGGTGCAGATCGGCGACGGCGTGCGGGTGGCGATCGCGAAGGCCTGAGTGGTGTCGCGCTGGGTGCTGCACTTCGACATGGATGCGTTCTTCGCATCCGTCGAGCAACTGACCCGGCCGACCCTGCAAGGCCGGCCGGTTCTCGTCGGCGGCCTCGGCGGTCGCGGGGTGGTGGCCGGGGCCAGTTATGAGGCCAGGATGTTCGGCGCCCGGTCGGCGATGCCGGTGCACCAGGCGCGCCGGTTAGTCGGTGCCGGGGCAGTGGTGCTGCCCCCGCGTGGTGCGGTGTACAGCGTCGCCAGCCGCAGGGTCATGGAAGCTGTCCGCGCGGTGGTGCCCGTCCTCGAACAGTTGTCCTTCGACGAGGCGTTCGGCGAGCCCGTGGAACTGGCCGGTGCGACGGCCGAGGATGTCGGTGTCTACTGCGTGCAACTTCGGCGGCGGGTGCTCGAGCAGACCGGGCTGGTTGCCTCGGTCGGGGCCGGCTCAGGCAAGCAGATCGCCAAGATCGCCTCCGGGTTGGCCAAACCCGACGGGATCCGGGTGATCCGGCGCGATGAGGAACAGATCCTGCTGGCAAGTCTCCCGGTGCGCCGGTTGTGGGGCATCGGACCGGTTGCCGAGGAGAAGCTGCACCGGCTGGGCATCGACACGGTCGGCAAGCTGGCCGCCCTGAGTGACTCCGAGGTCGCCGATATCCTCGGTGCCAGCATCGGTCCGGCGCTGCATCGGCTGGCCCGCGGCGAGGACGACCGGCCGGTGACCGAACGCGCCGAGGCCAAACAGATCAGCGCCGAATCGACCTTTGCCATCGACCTGACCACCTTGCAACAACTGCACGAAGCCGCCGGACCCATCGCCGAGCAGGCCCACCGCCGATTGACCCGCGACGGCCGCGGCGCGCGCACCGTGACGGTCAAGCTGAAGAAGGCCGACATGTCCACGCTGACCAGGTCGGCGACCCTGCCGTATGCCACCGGCGACGCCGCAACACTGACCGCCACCGCCCACCGGCTGCTGCTCGATCCCTGTGAAATCGGGCCGATACGCCTTCTCGGAGTTGGCTTTTCCGGCCTCAGCGATGTCCGCCAGGAGTCGCTGTTCCCGGAGCTTGAGCAGTACTCGGATCAGACGAACGTCGACTCCGTCAATGATGACCGGGGCCTGCCCGCCGGGCTTGTGGCCGGCGTCCCGTCGCGGTGGCGGGTCGGTGACGACGTCAGCCATCCCGGGTACGGCCACGGCTGGGTGCAGGGAGCTGGGCACGGGGTGGTCAGCGTGCGATTCGAGACACGCAGCACCGGCCCGGGTGTGATGCGCACCTTTGGCATCGATGATGCTGACCTGACCGCCGCCGACCCGGTGGACAGCCTGGACTGGCCGGACTATCTGCGGGGCTTCGCGCAGCCGCCGGGGTCAACCCAAGCGGGCGACGACATCCCCGACCGGTAAGCCGGCCCCGAGGGCGCCCATCATCAGGACACGGGCCTGGCTGGCCCGTAACCGTCCGACCAGCACCGCGCCGGCTTCGGCAAGGGCACGGCCGGGGCCGTAGGTCGCCGCGGTGGGGCCGCCGGGAACCCGGGTCGTCACCGCCACCGCCACACCTTGCCGGCAGGCGCGGCCCACCGCGTCGACCATCGCGGCGCCGGCGTTCCCGGAGCCCATCGCTTCGATCACCAGACCGCGGGCTCCGGCGGCGATGAAAGCGTCGATCGCGGTGCCGTCGGCCCCCGGGTACGCCGAGGCGATATCGACCCTCGGTGCCGAGCGCAGGTTACCCAGATAGCACCGCTCCTTGGCGGCCTCCGGGCGGAACACCCCATCCGACACCGAGCCCAGTCGGGTCCCGCCGAACACCGCCGGATCGGCCCGCTTGGTCATTCCCCGCGGATCCCATACCGTCCCGGCGAAGCTGACCAGGACCCCTTGGCCGTGAGCCTGTGGGCTGGCCGCCACCGCCAGGGCGTCGCGGACGTTGGCCGGGCCGTCCGGTTCGGGATCGTCGGCCGCCCGCGCCGCGCCGGTCAATACCACCGGCACCGTCCCGTCGTAGCCGAGGTCCAGCCACAGCGCGGTCTCCTCCATGGTGTCGGTCCCGTGGGTGATCACCACACCGTCGGCTCCGTCCGCCGTCGCCGCGGTGACCGCCTCGCCGATCCGAATCCAGTCCTCGGGACCGAGTTCAGAACTGTCCAGCCGCATCAGGTCGACGACTGCAACGTCGTGGCCGTCGAGCAATTCGGCACCGGTTCGCACCGGGCGCAGCACCCCGTCGCGGCCGGTGTTGGTGGCGATGGTGCCGCCGGTGGTGATGACAACCAGGCGCGACATGCCCGTAATCATGCCGGTCGTGCCGGTTAGGGAATGATGGGGGCGTGACTGAGGAGACCGGCGGCATCGCCGAGCAGACCGTCGCGCCACCGCGCCGCCGGCTGCGGCTGTTGCTGACGGTGGCTGCCGTGATCCTCGTCCTGGACCTCGTTACCAAAGTTCTTGCCGTCAAGTTGCTCACCCCCGGCGTGCCGGTGTCGATCATCGGTGACACCGTCACCTGGACGCTGGTCCGCAACTCCGGTGCCGCCTTTTCGATGGCGACCGGCTACACCTGGGTGCTGACCCTGGTGGCCATGGGCGTCGTGGTCGGCATCATCTGGATGGGACGCCGGTTGGTCTCGCCGTGGTGGGCGGTCGGCCTGGGCATGATCCTGGGCGGGGCGCTGGGCAATCTGGTCGACCGCTTCTTCCGCTCGCCGGGTCCGCTTCGGGGCCACGTCGTCGACTTCCTGTCCATCGGATGGTGGCCGGTGTTCAACGTCGCCGATCCGGCGGTGGTGGGCGGGGCGATCCTGCTGGTGGTCCTGTCGATTTTCGGCTACGACTTCGACAGCCCCGACCGGCGGATGACGGGCCGCGAGCCGGCCGTCGGGAGTGAGCCGGTCTGATGGCCGAGCGGTCGATGCCGGTCCCGGAGGGGCTGGCCGGGATGCGGGTGGACGCCGGACTGGCCCGGCTGCTGGGTCTGTCGCGAACCGCGGTGGCGACCGTCGCCGAAGGCGGCGGGGTTGTGCTCGACGGGGTCCCGGTTGGCAAGTCCGACCGTCTCGAGGCAGGGGCATGGCTGACCGTCACCCTGCCGGAAGCCCCTGCGCCGGTGGAGAATACGCCCGCCGAAGTCGAGGGCATGACGATCCTGTACTCCGACGACGACATCGTCGTAGTCGATAAACCCCCGGGTGTGGCCGCACACGCGACGGTGGGCTGGCACGGGCCGACGGTGCTGGGCGGTCTGGCTGCGGCGGGCTTCCGGATCAGCACGTCGGGTGTCCACGAACGTCAGGGCATCGTGCAACGCCTGGACGCCGGCACCTCCGGTGTGATGGTGGTCGCACTGTCCGAGCACGCGTACACCGTGCTCAAGCGTGCGTTCAAGCAACGCACCGTCGAGAAGCGCTATCACGCTGTGGTGCAAGGACATCCGGATCCCTCCAGCGGGACCATCGACGCGCCGATCGGCCGCCACCGCGGGCACGACTGGAAGTTCGCGGTGACCGAGAACGGCCGGCACAGCATCACCCACTACGACACCCTCGAGATGTTCCGGGCGGCCAGCCTGCTCGACATCCATCTGGAAACCGGCCGCACCCATCAGATCCGGGTGCACTTCGCGGCCCTGCGCCATCCCTGCG
>CAXNJA010000047.1:0-17502 GCA_964202555.1 Mycobacterium sp. | reverse complement strand
TCAGTGAGGCTCCACTTATCCGGACTGGCCTCGATCCCGTGTGCCAGCAGCGTCGGTGCGCTGCAGACCTGACGGAAGATGGAGTTAATCGGCTGCGGGGCAATCAGAATCAACGGGCGCTCGTCACCGCGCAGCAACGGCATCAGGGCATCGTCGACTGCCCGGGCGTATTGGCGGATGCGCACCCGCTTTCCTTCCGAGCCGACGAGCCGGCCCGACGGCGAACGGTCATTGATCGATGACTTGCCCACAGCACTGGCCGCGTCGGTCGGAAGATCGGCCACCCGGACTTCCTTGGGCGGTAGTTCCGCGGCCACGTCGATCAACCGAGCCGCACCCTCGGATAGGCACAGAACGTGAGCGTCTAGGGCAGCCGTCGCCGAAACCAGTTGCAGCAGATGAGCCTTGTCGTCGACGTGGACCTGAGCCGGCGGCCGGTGCGGCAGTCGGAAGGTCCATTGGCCCGCCGCGGTCGTGATCACGCCCAAACCGTGCGACTGATGGGCCCAGAACTCCTCATCGTCGACGAGATCGAGCAACTGTTCCTCGATACTGTCGTCGTCACCGCGTGGCAATTCGGGTCGCTGCCGGACCTCGGCCATGGCCTCGTGCGCCAGGTTGCGAAGAACGACAGCATCGGCCGCGGCATCCTTGCTGAGCGGAGTGGTGGGCAGGTAAATGGAGACGACGGCTGGGGCGTTGATCGTTGCCAACAGACGCAATTCGCTCTCACTCGGGATATCCAAATGCCACATGCGAGCCACGTCCTTTTATTCGGGGGATTGAATACCGACAGTAACCTGCATAGCGGGCCCGTGCGGATGCTCCTAGATCAGCATCTCCGACTTGGGCACCTTCGGCATCACGGTGGTGATGCGTTGCATCATCCCGGGGAACAGGTGCAGTTCGGGGTAGACGATCGGCTTGCCACTGGTAAGCACCGACACCGAGATAGCCCTTTCCGGGTCGGCCCAGGACAGCATGTTGGTGAAACCCAGATGCCCGAATGCGTGCTGGGTGTCCAGGCCGAACAGGCTGACCATCCGCGCCCCGAGCATCAGGCCGTAGGAGAAGCGGGTCGGGTAGGCGAGGGTGAAGTCGATCTCCAGGTGTGAACGCTCCAGTAGGGCACGACGGATGGTGTCGGTCTCGATCACACGGACCCCGTCGAGTTCCCCTCCGCTGCGCATGATTTCAAAGAAGCGGGACAACTCCCATGCCGTGGAGACGGTGTTGGCCGCCGGGACGATCCCGGTCAGATAGCGCGCGTCGTTGGTGAGTGTGACCAGCGTGTCGAGTTCGACACCCAGTGCGCGGGTGAGCATGGTCGACAGCGGCGGCGCCGTCGGGGGTCCGGTCACGTAATTGCGGGCGACCTTCTCGACGTCCCCGGGCGCGACGCCGTAGTTGGTCCACCGGAAGCCCAGCGGCTCAAGGAACTCCTCGGCGAGCACCTGACGGATGTCCTTGCCGGTGACCACGTTGACGATCTCACCGAGGATGAACCCGCCGGAAACGGCGTGATAGGCCAGGTGTTGACCAGCTTTGGCGAACGGGACGGCGTCGACGAGCGTGTCGACCATGAATTGCCGGTCGACCAGGTTGTCGAGTGTGAAAGCGCTGCCGGGCAGGTTCGGGACTCCGGAGCGGTGCGCCAGAACATGACCCACGGTCACCTCGTGCTTGCCGTTCTTGTGATAGCCCGGGATGTAGTCGGCGACCGGGTCGTCGAGTGCAAGGAGTCCCCGCTCGATGAGCTTGTGCACCAGGAAGGCGGTGACCGCCTTCGAGGTCGAATACACACACAACGGGGTGTCGACGGTCATGGGCACCTTTTCGGTGCCTTTGCCGTCGGCCGGACCGTTGCCGCTCGCGTGTCCGATCGCCCGGTTGAGGATCACCGCGCCATGCCGGCGCACGCACACCTGGATCGCGGGATGCACGCCACTGCGGTACCAGTCGAGTACCGCCGCCCACATCGCCTGAACGCGGCGCGGGCTGACGTCGCCGGCCTCGGGGGAATCCTCGTCCCCGACATCGATCACCGAGTCGAGATCCTTGGGGACGTGGATTCGTCGAAGCGGGTCCGGCAGACCCAGCGGAGGTCTGGGCAGCGGCGGAATCAGAGACGGCATGGGCGCAACCAGAAACTCCTCTAGAGCGGCGTCGAATGCCCCGCTGGGTCGGGACTGACGTACGGTTCGGAGCCGATTCTAAATGCGAATTGGACCTTTGGTTTACGTTCCCGTCAACAATTCGACCTAGTGCTGCGCGGCCTGCTAACTTACCCACCGGTATTCACCGCACGGCGTGGTGACGACCCACCCGGAAGGAGACGACGTGACAACCGCCGCGACTCATTCCGACCCCCTGACACTGATGCAGGCCGACCGCGACCAACTGACTCTGCTGTTGCGGAGACTGGCAGCACGACTCGATGAACTGGACCGCAGCCTGGCCGATCTGGCGTGGCGAGGCCGAGGGTCTCAGATCGGCGTGGCTCTCGGGGAATGGCTGTGTGAGCGAACCGCTTTGGAGGCCGAGCGCGAGCGACTCGGCGGCCGTCTGGCCGTCCTGGCCAACCAACTCACAACCCTCGACAACCGGTTGTCCGACACCGACAGCATCGAGGGGACACCCCCGGCGCGGGTCGGCATCTGCCCGTACTGCGGCTATCCCAGTCTCGGCTCAGGCCTGTGCGCCTTCTGCCGGCCGCACCTGGCACGCTGAGCGACTACGCCGGCCCGATTCGCTCGGAGTCGTAGATCAGCAACTCACCGTTGCGTGGAACCACACTGAGCCAACGGTTCTCGGTGTCAACCCGACCGTCCTTGAGTACATAGCGAATCGTGGCGACGACGCTGTTCGCATCCCGCGGCGCCACCGAAAGCACCGACACCGTCTGGATCGTCGACCAGAAGTCGAGGTAGTCAGCACGTCCATTGCGCTGCTGATAGTTGGTGTCCAGCCTGTTCCACGCGGCCTCGGCGTCTGCGGGCAGTTGTCCATAGAAGCCGTTGACGGCCTCGCGCATCGACTCGAAGGTGACCGGCGCCGCCGTTGGCGACGTTGTGGTGGTGGTCGTCGCCGCCGCCGACGTAGTGGCCTGCCGCGACGTCGATGTGGTCGACGGGAAGGTGCTGGCCTGCTCGGAACGCGGCCAGAGCGCGAAGACCAGGGCGCCCACAAGCATGACCAGCGCGATCCCGGCCAGCGCCCAGGGCCAACGGGAC
Source organism: Mycobacterium sp. (assembly GCA_964202555.1). GTDB lineage: Bacteria > Actinomycetota > Actinomycetes > Mycobacteriales > Mycobacteriaceae > Mycobacterium. Next base: position 14,269 of record CAXNJA010000047.1, on the reverse strand, counting down.
GGCCCTGGAATCGCTGATACCGGCTCGTCCATCGCTTGTGCGGCGAGATCGGCGGGCAGCATCGCGGTGTGCTGCTGCCGCGACTCCACGGGCATCGCCGCGGGCGGCCGGGCGGGCGGGGCCGGTGGTCGGCCGGCGGGCGGGGCGGGGGGTGGGCCGGCGGGTGGGCCGGGGGGTGCGCCGGGGGCCGGTACCAGCGGCGGCAGCGGACGGGACCCCTCGACGGCCCTCTGCAACGCAGCGGCGAAGTCGGTACAGCTGAGAAACCGGTCCTGCGGATTTTTCGCCAGTGCTTTGGCCAGAACCGGGTCGAGTGGAGCCAGAGCGGGGCGGGAATCGGCCAGCCTGGGCGGCGCGGCGTTGAGATGGCGCCCGATCACCACCGCGGGATTGGAGTTGCCGAACATCGGTGCACCGGTCAGCAAGTGATAAGCGGTCGCCGCCAGGCCGTACTGGTCGGCGCGGCCGTCGATACGGGACGCGGTCAGCTGCTCGGGAGAGGCGTAATTCACCGTCCCGACCGTCATGTTCGTCTCGGTCAGACCGTGGGTCTCAGCGGCGTCGCGGGCAATCCCGAAGTCGGCCAGCACAATTCGGCGTCGTCCGCGTTCGGGATTGGTCAGCAGGATGTTCGGGGGTTTGACGTCGCGGTGCAGTAGACCGCGGGCGTGCGCGTAGTCCAGGGCGTCGCCGACCGCGGTGGCGATCTCAGCGACATCCCCCGGCGGCATCCCGTTGGGGTAGCGCTCCCGCAGCAGCCGTCCGGCATCCGGTCCGTCGATGAAGTCCATGGAGATCCACAACTGGCCGTTGAATTCACCGCGGTCGTGGATGCCGACGATGTGCGGGTTGTACAGCGAGGCGACCAGTTCAGCCTCCCGGTTGAACCGGGCCCGAAACTCCGGATCTGCCGACATCGCGGCGGGCAGGATCTTCAGGGCGTCGTGGCGGGGCAGTCTTGGATGCGAGACCAGATACACCTCGCCCATGCCGCCGAAGCCGAGCGGCCGGAGGATCTGATATCCGGCGAATAGCTCACCATTAGCCAGCGGCATGGCGAAATGGTACCGAGGGGGTATCAGCCGCCCCGCGTCACCAGCCCATCGAGCCGGGCCCGCCCTTGAACGGGCCGACGACCCAACTGGTGATCCAGCCGCCGTAGAAGCCGCCGGGCTGCGGGGTAACCTCCTCGCCGTTGACGGTGCAGCGATCCACCTGGCCGGCCATCACGGCGACCGCGTCGGCGATGGGTTCGAATCCCTGGGTGGGCTCCGGATAGTTCCAGGCCGCTTTCCGGGCGACCCCGGACCGCGCCACGAGATCGAAGTAGCGGGCCTGACCTTTCCACTCGCACCACGATGAGCCCGGGGCCGGTCGCAGGGCTCCCGCACGGAAAGCGGTTCGCGGCAGGTAATACGTTGGCGGATGACTGGTTTCAAGCACCCGCCAACCGGTGTCAGTGCTGGCGATCACCTCGCCGCCGAGTTCGACGGTGATACGCCCGCCGAAGGGCTCCAGCCGTGGGGGTCGCGGGTAGTCCCAGACCGATTCCTGGCCGGGCCCCGGGGTCTGCGACTGCGGGCGCATCGGGTCTTCAGACCACCCCGCGCAGGCCGTCGGCCCCGAACACCGGTTCCAGCATCGCCGACATGTCCGGGCCCCGGCGCAGCCCGTGGCCGCCGTCGACGTTGATGATCTGCCCGGTGATCCAGGACGCGGCGTCGGACAGCAAAAACATCGCCGTGTTGGCGACGTCGGTCACCTCGCCGACCCTGGGCAGCGGGGTGCAACTGCGGTAGTCCGCACTGACCTCCGGCGAATCGAGGATGACCTGGACCAGGTCGGTGCGGATCAATCCCGGTCGGATGCCGTTGACCCGCACCCAGGACGGGCCCAGTTCGTCCGCCGCCAGCATCATCAGGTGATCCAATGCGGACTTGGTCACCCCGTACGCACCGAACCAGCGGTGGACGTTGCTGGCCGCGATGGAGGAGATCCCGACGAAGGAACCCCCGCCCGCCCTGACCATGTGCCGCGCGGAGTGCTTGAGCACGTACATGGTGCCGTTGACGTTGAGGTCCACGGTTCGCCGCCATGCCGCAGAGTCGATCTGGGTGACCGGGCCGATGGTCTCCGATCCGCCTGCGCAGTGCACCACGCCGTGCAGTCGTCCATTCCAGCCGGCGGCCGTCTCCACAACTGCGGCGATCTGCTCCTCATCGGTGATGTCGGCGGACTCGGCGCGGACACTGCCGTCGGCGTCGGCGTTGATGTCGGCGGCGGCGGCGGCCAACCGGTCGGCATTGCGGCCGACGATGACGACGCCGGCGCCGGCCCGGGCCAGCCCGGCCGCTACTCCAAGCCCTATTCCGCTGCCGCCCCCGGTAACCAGGTACGTCCGGTCGGTGAACGAGAGTTCCATGAGCGCAATCCTGCCAGGTGAGGCGCCCGGAGATCCGCACTACTATCAGATGTAACGCCCCCGCAAGAAACGGCGACACAACGAATTGACTGCTCTACACCCGGTTGCCGGGGCGGGGCGCACCCCCTACAGAAAGCACGGTCATGGCCACTCACACCACCTTCACCCGTCGGATGCTGATCGCCGGCGGTTTCGCCGTCGCCGTATCGGCGGGTCCACTGGTCGCGGCTCTGGGCACCCCGGCTGGGCCGGCCGCGCCGGCGCTGGCCCAGTGCCCGCCGAATGAGGTCCTCAACCCCAACAGCGGCGCCTGCGAGCCGGTCACCGACTCCGGTGCCGCCCCGACGACCACCAACCCCATCGAGCCCGGTATCACCGACCTTCAGCCCGGATCGCTCACCGAGTCCGGTGCGGGCAACGTCGGCCAGCTCCCCGAGGTCAACGGCATTCCCTGCAACGGCGACAACACCGGTCTGTGCCTCGGCCTGAACGAGAACAACCCGTCCAACACCGGCGGTGTGACGCTGCCGCCGGTCCCGGTCGGCGTCCAGCCTTAAGTTCGACGGCGAAAACGCCATAGCATTCGTCCGCCGGACCGCCGGGGCAGGCCTGAACCAACGCCTGCCCCGGCACACCCCGCCGGGCGTGCCCTAAGGTTGAAACCATGCCTGCAAAATCGAACGCTGCGGACATCGACGACGTCGAACCCCTGGCCGACAGCACAGCCCGCCAAGCCCGTCGCGTCGTCGCCGCGTACGCCACCGATGCCGACGAGTGCCGGGTGTTCCTGTCCATGCTCGGCATCGGGCCCTCAAAGCTCGAGGCCTAGATGCCCCGCGGGACGTCCCGCAGAGACACCGGGGCAGCAGCGACGCCGCACGGCTCCGGGCACTCCGATTTCGTCGTGGTCGCCAACCGACTTCCCATCGACATGGAAGTCCTACCGGACGGATCGCCGGCGTGGAAGCGCAGCCCGGGAGGCCTGGTCACCGCCCTGGAGCCGCTGCTGCGTAAACAGCGCGGCGCCTGGATCGGCTGGCCCGGCATCGTCGACGGACCGGAAGACCCGATCACCGAGGACGGCCTGGACCTCTATCCGGTTCGATTGAGCGCCGACGACGTCGCCGACTATTACGAGGGCTTCTCCAACGCCACCCTGTGGCCGCTCTACCACGACGTCATCGTCAAACCGATCTACCACCGCGAGTGGTGGAACCGCTACGTCGACGTCAACCAGCGATTCGCCGAAGCCACCTCGCGCGCGGCCGCCCCGGGTGCGACGGTCTGGGTGCAGGACTACCAACTGCAGCTGGTCCCGAAGATGCTGCGGGAGTTGCGGCCCGACCTGACAATCGGGTTCTTTCTGCACATCCCCTTCCCGCCGGTCGAGTTGTTCATGCAGATGCCGTGGCGGGCAGAGATCATCGATGGGCTGCTCGGGGCGGACCTGGTGGGTTTTCACCTTGCCGGTGGGGCACAGAATTTCCTGTTCCTGGCCCGCCAACTGGCAGGCGCCGAGACCACCCGGGCCACCGTGGGTGTCCGGTCCCGAATGGGTGAGGTCTGGCTGGGTGAGCGCACCATCAAAGTGGGCGCCTTCCCGATCTCCATCGACTCGGCCGAACTGGACGCCAAGGGCCGCAACCGCGCCATCCGGCGGCGGGCCAAGGAGATTCGCGCCGAGTTGGGCAGCCCCCGCAAGCTGTTGCTGGGCGTGGACCGGTTGGACTACACCAAAGGCATCGACGTTCGCCTCAACGCCTTCTCGGAGTTGCTCGCCGAGGGCCGGATCAAGGGCGAGGACACCGTGTTGGTGCAACTGGCCACTCCCAGCCGCGAGCGGGTGGACAGCTACCGGATTCTGCGCAACGAGGTCGAGCAGCAAGTCGGCCACATCAACGGCGAGTACGGCGAGGTCGGCCACCCCGTGGTGCACTACCTGCACCGACCGGTGCCGCGTGATGAGTTGATCGCCTTCTTCGTGGCCTGTGACGTCATGCTGGTCACCCCCCTGCGGGACGGCATGAATCTGGTGGCCAAGGAGTACGTCGCCTGCCGCAGTGACCTGGGCGGGGCTCTGGTACTGAGCGAATTCACCGGTGCCGCAGCCGAATTGCGGCAGGCCTACCTGACCAATCCGCATGACCTAGAGGGTGTCAAGGACACCATCGAGGCGGCGCTGAACCAGACCCCCGAGGAGGGCCGGCGCCGGATGCGCACGCTGCGCCGCCAGGTGCTGACCCATGACCTCGACAAGTGGGCCCGCTCATTCCTCGACGCGCTTGCCCACACCAAGGGCTAGGCCCGCGCGTTGAGGCCCGCGCGTTGAGCGTACTTTCCGGGCAGGGTCAGTCGCCCATCAAGCCGATCACGCCGAAGTTGCGCTCGGGGTCGCGGTCGGCGAAGTACTCCTGCATCGACGCGCTGAGATCCGCCGGATCCCAGACCTGGCCCTCGGCGTGGAAGCGGTGTTCAGCGGTCGGCGCTGCGACCAGGGTCACCGTGGGCCCGTAGACGATGAACAACTGGCCGTTGACCGCCTCGGCTGCCGGTGAGGCGAGAAAGCGCACCAGGTTGACGACATGCTCAGGGGCGAGTGGGTCGACCTGGCCGGCACCGAGATCGGGAGCCTCGCCGAAGACCTCCGCCGTCATGGCGGTTCGGGCCCGCGGGCAGATGGCGTTGGCCCGCACACCGTAGCGCCCCAGGGCCTTGGCCGCGGTCAGGGTCAGCGCGGTGATCCCGGCCTTGGCCGCACCGTAGTTGGCCTGCCCCGCCGGACCGGACAGCCCTGCCTCCGAGGAGGTGTTGATCAGTCGCCCGTACAACGAACCGCCGGCGTCTTTGGCCTTCGCCCGCCAGTACGTGGCGGCGTTGCGGGTGAGCAGGAAATGGCCGCGCAGGTGCACGGCGATCACCGCGTCCCAGTCCTCGTCGGTCATGTTGAACAGCATGCGATCCCGGGTGATGCCGGCGTTGTTCACCACGATGTGCAAGCCACCCAACCCGTCGGCGCAGCTCACGAGTTCATCGGCGGTACCGCGCTGACTGATGTCACCGGACACCGCCACCGCCGTGCTGCCCGCGGCGGCGATCTCGTCCAGCACATCGGAGGCGTCCAGCGCGGCCGGCATGTCGTTGACCACGACCGTGGCACCGGAGCGAGCCAACCCGATGGCCTCCGCCCGGCCCAGGCCCGCCGCCGCGCCGGTCACCACCGCGACGCGTCCGGACAGGTCAGTCGACGACGCACCGTCATAGTCAGACAAGTGTGAATACCTCTAGTCTCTGCGGCTCAAGGCGGCGCGGGGACATTCGGCGATGGCCTGCTCAGCCAGTGCCTCCTGGTCGGCGGGAATCGGGTCGACGGTGACGATCGCGTACTCCTCCTCGTCGAGTTGGAACAGGTCCGGCGCGATTCCCACGCAGATCGCATTACCTTCGCAGCGATCCGGGTCGACGACGATTCGCATGACAACCTCCCTAGGCATGACGTTCCTGATTACCCGCAGCACCACGATACGACCAGGAGTCCGTCCGCCGCGGTCACGGCGCTGGACCCTCAGACTAGAACCTGTTACAACTTTTAGGAGAGGGCGGGTCCTTCCCGCCGATCATCGACCCGGAGGTCGCAGGCGATGCTGATCAGTTACACCCCGGAACAGGAAGAGTTGCGCCGCGAGTTGCGCACCTACTTCGGCCGGCTGATGACACCGGAACGCCAGGAAGCCCTGACGTCCACCGCCGGCGGTGAGATCGGCATCGGAAACATCTACCGCGAGACCGTGACCCAGATGGGCAAGGACGGCTGGCTGGCGCTGGGCTGGCCGACCGAATACGGCGGCCAGGCGCGTCCGCCGATGGAGCAACTGATCTTCACCGACGAGGCCGCGATCGCCGGTGCGCCGGTCCCGTTCCTGACGATTAACAGCGTGGCGCCGACCATCATGGAGTTCGGCACCGAGGAACAGAAGAAGTTCTACCTGCCCAAGATCGCCGCAGGTGAGGTCCATTTCGCCATCGGCTACTCCGAGCCGGAGGCCGGCACGGATCTGGCGAACCTGCGCACCGCCGCGGTCCAAGACGGCGACGAGTACGTGGTCAACGGACAGAAGATGTGGACCAGCCTGATCCAGTACGCCGACTACGTGTGGTTGGCGGTTCGCACCAATACCGAGGCCAAGAAGCACCGCGGTATCTCGGTGCTGATCGTGCCCACCTCCGTCGAGGGCTTCTCATGGACTCCGGTGCACACCATGGCCGGCCCGAGCACCAGCGCCACCTACTACCAAGATGTGCGCGTCCCCGTCGGCAATCGGGTCGGCGAGGAGAACGGCGGCTGGAAGCTGGTTACCAACCAGCTCAACCACGAACGGGTCGCCCTGGTGTCGGCCCAGCCGATCTTCACCGCACTGACCCAGGTGCGGGAGTGGGCGCAGAACACCAAAGATGCCCGCGGCGCCCGGTTGATTGATTCCGAATGGGTCCAGCTCAACCTCGCGCGGGTGCACGCAAAGGCGGAGTACCTCAAGCTGATCAACTGGGAGTTGGCATCCTCGACGGCATCCTCGCCGTCAGCGGCGGACGCCTCGGCGGCCAAGGTTTTCGGAACCGAACTGGCGACCGAGGCCTACCGGCTGCTGATGGAGATCCTCGGCCCGTCGGCAACCCTGCGACAGGACTCGCCGGGGGCGCTGCTGCGCGGTCGGCTCGAGCGGATGCACCGCGCCGCGCTGATCCTGACGTTCGGCGGCGGCACCAACGAGGTCCAGCGCGACATCATCGGGATGGCAGCTTTGGGCCTGCCCCGGAATCGTTGAGAGGAAGCCGGGAATGGACTTCACCAGAAACGAAGCAGCACAGGATCTTTCCGGACTGGTCGGCACCATCGTCGGCTCGGTCTGCACACCGGAGCATCAGCGCGAACTGGACGGTCTGGATCAGCGCTTCGACACCGCACTGTGGCGCAAGCTGATCGACGCCGACATCCTGTCCACCGCCGCACCCGAGTCCGTCGGCGGCGGCGGGTTCGGCGTGTTGGAGCAGACCGCGATCCTGACGGCGTTGGGCCGCCAGTTGGCCGCGGTCCCCTATCTGGAGTCGGTGGTGCTCGGCGCGGGAGCGCTGGCGCGTTTCGCCCCCGCCGCACTTCAACAGGCCTGGGCAGCCCCCGCGGTGGCCGGGGCGAAGGTACTGACGGTCGCTCTCGACGGCGAGCTGGGGCAGGGCCCGGTCCGGGCGACCGCAGCCGATGCCGGCTTCCGGCTGACCGGGAGCCGAATCCCGGTGCCGTTCGGGCCGGTGGCCGACGCCTTCCTGGTACCGGCTGAAACCGATACGGGCACACAGGTTTTCCTGATCGGTGCCGACGATTCCGGGGTCTCGGTGACGGCGTTGCAGACCACCGGGCTCACCAGCTCGGCCGAACTGGATCTGGCGGGTGTCCAGGTGGGCGCTGACCGGGTGGTCGGAGGCGACGAGGCACTGGCCTGGCTGACCGCACGTCGGGCGGTGGGCTTGTCGGCCTACCAGTTGGGCGCGCTGGAGCGGGCACTGGAACTCACCGCCGAATACGCCCGGACCCGCGAGCAGTTCGACCGCCCGATCGGTAGCTTCCAGGCAGTCTCCCAGCGCCTGGCCGACGACTACATCGACATCAAGGGTCTGCGGCTGGCCTGCGAGCAGGCTGCCTGGCGGCTCTCCGAGGATCTACCGGCCGACCTGGAGGTGGCGACCGCCGCGTTCTGGGCCGCCGAGGCCGGTCACCGGGTGGCACACACCACGGTGCACGTCCACGGCGGCGTCGGCATCGACACGGATCACCCCGTGCACCGCTACTTCATCTCGGCCAAGCAGACCGAGTTCGCCCTCGGCGGGGCGACGGCGCACCTGCGTGTCATCGGCCGGGAACTGGCCGACACCCCGGCTTAGACACGGTGGAATTGCCGAGCGTCACTCAACTCCTGGCGCCGCTGGCCTCAGTCGATGACCGGGGCGTGCGTGCCGATGACGGCTCGTATTGTTCCTGGCGGCAACACATTCAGGCCGGCGCCGAGGTCGCCGCGCTGCTGCGCTCGCGGCTGTACCCGGACCGTCCCCCGCATGTCGGGGTGCTGCTCGGCAACACCCCGTTGTTCTCTGCGGTACTGGTTGCGGCCGCACTCAGTGGCGTGGTGCCGGTCGGATTGAATCCCACCCGCCGTGGTGCGGCACTGCGTCGCGACATCACCCATGCCGACTGCCAGTTGATCCTCACCGATACCGCCGCGGATGGCTACGGGCCGGATTTCATCCCGGACGGGATGCCGGTACTGGATGTCACCGGGCCGCAGTGGGCCGCAGAACTGCGAAGCTGCCGGGGCGCACCGGTCGATTTCGAGACTCGCGATCCCGAGGACCTGTTCATGCTGATCTTCACCTCCGGCACCAGCGGAGAACCCAAGGCGGTGCGATGCACCCACGAGAAGGTCGCCGGACCGGGGGTGATGCTGGCCCAACGCATGGGCCTCGGGCCTACCGACGTCTTCTACCTGTCGATGCCGCTGTTCCACTCCAACGCCGTGATGGCCGGTTGGGCCCCGGCGGTTGCCGCTCGCGGCTCAATCGCGTTGCGCCGCAAGTTCTCTGCCTCGAACTTCATCGACGACGTCCGGCGATTCAAGGCCACCTACGCCAACTACGTCGGCAAGCCGATGTCCTACGTCCTGGCCACCCCGCCGCGGTCGGACGACGCCGACAACCCGTTGCGCATCATGTACGGCAACGAGGCCGCTCCGCGGGACATCCGCCGCTTCGCCGAGCGCTTCGCGGTGACCGTCATCGACGGCTTCGGCTCCAGCGAGGGTGGAGTGGCCATCGCCCGAACCCCCGACACCCCGGAGGGTGCGCTGGGTCCGCTGCCCGAGGAATTGGACATCCTCGATGTCGAGACCGGCCGGCCGTGCCCGAGCGGCGCGGTCGGGGAGTTGGTGAACCTGCGTGGCCCCGGCCAATTCCGCGGCTACTACAAGGATCCCGACGCCGAGGCGCAACGGATGGCCGGCGGTGTCTACCACAGCGGCGATCTGGCCTACCGCGACGAGGCGGGGTTCGTCTACTTCGCCGGGCGCCTCGGTGACTGGATGCGGGTGGACGGCGAGAACCTGGGCACCGCACCGATCGAACGGGTGCTGCTGCGGTTCCCCGGCGTGGTCGAGGCCGCGGTCTACGGGATTCCCGACCCGCAGGTCGGCGATCGGGTGATGGCAGCGCTGGTCATGGCCGACGGCACCGATTTCGACGGGGGCGACTTCCGCGCCTTCCTCTCCGGGCAGACGGATCTGGGTCCCAAGCAATGGCCGTCGTTCGTGCGGACAGCCACCTCGCTGCCGCGGACCGAAACCTTCAAGGTGCTCAAACGCCAACTCACCGCCGAGGCGTTGGACTGCGACGACTCGGTTTTCGAGATTTAACCCGCGATCGACGGCATGGCCGCCTCGATCAGGTGCGGCCCGGACTCGGCGAAAGCCCAGTCCAGCGCGTCGGCGAGTTCCTCTGCCGTACTGGCCCGACGGGCCGGCACGCCCATGCTTTCGGCCATCTTCACGAAATCCATTGTGGGCGAGGTCAGGTCGAGCAGCGACTCCGCTTTGGGGCCGGTGACCTGGCCATCCGCCTGGGCGCCGACGCGCTGCAGTTCGATCCGCAGGATGTCGTAGGCGCCGTTGGCATAGACCACCGTGGTGATGTCGAGGTGTTCGCGGGCTTGGGTCCATAGCGCTGAGATCGTGTACATCGCCGAACCGTCGGACTCGAGGCACAGCACCGGCCGGTCCGGCGCGGCGATCGCGGCGCCGACTGCCACCGGCAACGCGTAACCGATGGCGCCGCCGGTCAAGGTGAGCCAGTCGTGGGCCGGTGCGCCGGCGGTGGCCTGGGGAAGCAGGAATCCGGAGGTGTTGGACTCGTCGACGACGATCGCACGGTCGGGCAGCATGGCACCGATCACCTCCGCGGAGGTCTGCACCGTCAACGGACCGGACGGCATAGCGGGCCGCGCCGCCGCGGCGACCGGAGCCTGTGCCCCGGCAGCGATCCGATCAGCCAGATCGGTCAGCGCAGCAGCGGCCCCGACCGGCCCGGCCAGTGTGTACACGGAGCAGCCTTCGGGCACCAGGTCGCTGGGCTTGCCCGGGTAGCCGAAGAACGTCACCGGGGAGACCGCCCCGGCCAGGATGAGATGGCGGGTGCCGTCGAGTTGAGCGACGGCGGCCTCACCGAAATAGGCGACACGCTCGGCCGCGGGAATCCCGGCCCCGCGCTCCAGCCGGGTCGGGAACGTCTCGCAGAACAACCGGGCGCCGAACTGTGTCGCCAGCCGGGCCGCGGCGGTGAGCCCGTCGGCACGGGTAGCGTCGCCCCCGACGAGGATGACTGTCGGCTCGCCGGAGCGTAAGACGGCCTCGATGGCGCTCGTGTCGACTGGACCGTGCGGCGACGTGCGTTCGGCGGCAACCGATTCAGCCATCGCGGCATCATCGGTCCAGGACACGTCCGCGGGCAGGATCACTGTGGCGATGCGCTGCTCGTCGCGGGCGAAGGCGATGGCGTCCACAGCGTCGGAGGCGACGTCGCCGGTGTGCATCGTCCGGCGCATCCAGCCCGAGACGGTGCCGGCCACCGAGTCGATGTCGGACTCCAGGGGTGCATCGAACTTCTTGTGATACGTGGCGTGGTCACCGATGACCACCAGCATCGGCACCCGGGCGCGGCGGGCGTTGTGCAGGTTGGCCAGTCCATTGCCCAGGCCCGGTCCAAGATGCAGCAATACCGCGGCGGGATCCCCGCACATGCGGGCGTATCCGTCGGCGGCCCCGGTGGCCACCCCTTCGAAAAGGGTGAGGACCCCGCGCATGTCGGGCACGGTGTCCAGGGCGGCGACGAAGTGCATCTCCGAGGTGCCCGGGTTGGCGAAACACACCCGCACGCCGTTGTCGACCAGAGTGGTGATGAGTGCTTGTGCGCCGTTCACTCGGCGTTCCGGATGTCGTCCAACCGACTGGTGGCCTCGTCGAAACCGGTCACCAGTTCGGCGACGATGTCGGCAGCGGGCCGAATCTCATTCATCCGTCCGACGATCTGCCCGACCGGCATCGCCACCGCGGAGGGGTCCTGCGACAGACTCATCCGTTGGTGCGCCTCGGCAACCAGCACATTCTGCAGTGGCATCGGCAGCGGTTCGGGGGCGCCGTCGGTATCCCAGGCGTCAGTCCACCGACTCTTGAGCAACCGCGCCGGCTTGCCCGAGTAGATGCGGCGGCGCACGGTGTCACTGGAGGTGGCAGCCAGCAGCGCCTCCTGCATCACCGACGGGCCACCTGAGCCCCGCGCGCCGAGGTCGTATTCGGCTGCGGTCAGGAACGCCGACCCCATCCACACCCCGGACGCCCCGAGGGCCAGGGCGGCGGCCACCTGACGGCCGGTGCCGATGCCGCCGGCGGCCAGCACCGGGGTGTCACCCACTGCATCGACGACCTCGGGAACCAGGACCATGGAGGCGATCTCCCCGGTGTGCCCACCTGCTTCATAGCCTTGCGCAACGATGAGGTCCACGCCGTTGTCGGCGTGCCGGCGGGCGTGCGTGGCGGCACCGGCCAGCGCGGCGACCGGAACCCCGGCGGCATGCGCCTGGTCGAGCACGTCGGCGGGCGGGGAGCCAAGGGCGTTGGCGATCAGGCTGATTCGGTGGCCAAGGGCGACATCGACATGCGATCGGGCGATGGAGTGCAGCCAGCCCAGGACGCCTTCGCTGCCGGCTCCGTCGCCGGGAAGCGGCGGCACGCCGAGGTCGGCGAGAGTCTTGGCGACGAAGTCGCGATGCCCCTGCGGAATGAGTCTGTTGATGTCGACGCTGGTGCCCTCGGTGGGCACCTTGGCCGGCATGACGATGTCCACCCCATAGGGCTTGCCGAGAGTGTTGTCGTCCATCCACGTCAGGACCGACTCCAGTTCCTCGGCGTCGTTGAACCGCACACAGCCGAGCACGCCCATGCCGCCGGCCCGGGTGACCGCGGCGGCCACCTTCTCCGACGGGGTGAAAACGAAGATGGGGTACTGGATTCTGTACTGGTCGCAGAGCGCGGTGTGCATCAGTTGGCTTCCGTTTGATCGGCGGGGGCGTGTTTGGCGTGCACCTCGTCGGCGGGCCGGCGCACGGTTTGGTCTTTGGCCCAGGTGTAGTCCGGCTTACCGGCCGGCGAGCGTTTCACCTCGTCGACCAGCCAGAGGCTGCGTGGGACTTTGTATCCGGCGATCTGGGTCCGCACGAACTCATCGAGTGCGCCCAACGTCAGAACGGAGCCCTGACGCGGGGCGACCACCGCGGCGACATGCTGGCCGTAACGCTCGTCGGGAACGCCGACCACCAGGGCATCGAAGACATCCGGGTGGCCCTTGAGTGCGGCCTCCACCTCTTCGGGGTACACCTTCTCCCCGCCGGTGTTGATCGACACCGACCCGCGGCCCAGCATCGTGACGGTGCCGTCGTCCTCGACCATTGCGTAGTCGCCGGGGATGGCGTAGCGGACGCCGTTGATGGTGCGGAAGGTCTCGGCGGTCTTCTTCTCGTCCTTGTAGTAGCCGACCGGAATGTTGCCGCGCTTGGCCAGGATCCCGCGCACCCCGGATCCGGGCTGCACCTCATTGCCCTCGTCGTCGAGCACAACGGTCTTCTTGTCGATGGTGACCCGCGGTCCGCCGGCTTGGGCCTGGCCCTTGGCCACCATGCTGGTCCCGCCGAACCCGGTCTCCGAGGAGCCGATGGAGTCGGTGATCACCCGGTTGGGCAGTAGTTCCAGGAATCGCTCTTTGAGGCTGCGTGAGAACAGCGCGGCGGTACTGGCCAACAGGAACAGCGACGACAGGTCACGGCGCTCGACACTGTCTTCCAGTGCGTCGAGCAGCGGGCGGCCCATCGCATCGCCGGTGAAGAAGAGCAAATTCACCTTGTGCTTCTCGATCGCGTTCCACACTTCATCGGCGTCGAATTCCGGTGCCAGCACCACGGTTTGGCCCGCGAACAACGCCATCCAGGTAGCTGACTGGGTGGCACCGTGGATCATCGGCGGGATCGGGAACCGGATCATCGGTGGGGCGGCGGCCGCCTGCTTGGCGTGGTCGAATTCGTCTTTGACGAATTCACCGGTGGCGAAGTCGGTGCCGCCGAGCAACACCCGGTAGATGTCCTCGTGGCGCCACATCACGCCCTTGGGGAAGCCGGTGGTGCCGCCGGTGTAAAGCAGGTAGATGTCGTCGGGGCTGCGCATCCCGAAGTTGCGTTCCGGTGAACCGTGCGCCAGCGCTTCGTTGAACTCCACACCGCCGTAACGCTGGAAGTCCTTATCACTGCCGTCCTCGACGACGACCACGGTTTTAACATTGGGCACTTCCGGCAGCACGTTGGCAACCCGGTCGGCGTACTGCCGTTCGTGGACCAGTGCCACCATGTCGGAGTTGTCGAACAGGTAGCGCAGCTCCCCCTCGACGTAGCGGTAGTTGACGTTGACCAAGATCGCCCCGGCCTTGACGATGCCGAGCATCGCGATGACGATCTCGATGCGGTTGCGGCAGTAGAGGCCGACCTTGTCGCCCCTATCCACCCCGTGGTCGATGAGGTAATGGGCAAAGCGGTTGGCCTTCTCCTCCAACTCGGCGTAGGTGATCTGCTCCTCACCGCAGATCAGGGCCACGCGGTCGGGTACGGCGTCGATGGCGTGCTCGGCGAGATCTGCGATATTCAGGGCCACAGTGCCCAAATTAGAACGTGTTACATTTTTTCTCAAGCAGCGACTGGAAAGGCGGATTCATGGC
>CAXNJA010000046.1:0-17915 GCA_964202555.1 Mycobacterium sp. | reverse complement strand
CGGCCTTCTTCCTGTACGGGATGGCGATGCTCTACGGCTCCGCCGGCACCCTGAGCATCACCGGCATCGCCGCGGCGGTGCGCACCGGTGCGGGCAACACCGCGTTGGCGCTACTGGGCGTCGCACTGGTGACCGTCGCACTGCTGTTCAAGGTCGGCGCGGTGCCGTTCCACTCCTGGGTACCCGACGTCTATCAAGGCGCCCCCACACCGATCACCGCCTTCATGGCCGCCGCCACCAAGATCGCCGCGTTCGGTGCCTTGATGCGTCTGCTCTACGTCGCGGTGCCGGAACTGAAGGACCAGTGGCGTCCGGCGCTGTGGGCGGTGGCGATCCTGACGATGGCTCTGGGCACCATCGCCGCGGTGACCCAACGCGACGTCAAGCGGATGCTGGCGTATTCGGCTGTGGCCCACGCCGGGTTCGTACTGACCGGTGTCATCGCCGCCAACCAGGCCGGCATCTCGGGCACGCTGTTCTATCTGGCTGCTTACGGGTTGACCACCATCGGGGCGTTCGCCTTCGTCAGCATGGTCCGCGACGCTGCCGGGGTTGAGCAGACTCAACTGGCGCACTGGGCCGGCCTGGGCCGTCGCTATCCGGTTGCCGGAGCGGTGTTCTCGATGTTTCTGCTGTCCTTCGCCGGGATTCCGCTGACCTCCGGCTTCATCAGCAAATTCGGCGCGTTCAAGGCCGCGGCGGAGGGCGGGGCGGCACCCCTGGTCATCGTCGGTGTGGTGGCCAGTGCCATCGCCGCGTACTTCTACGTGCGGGTCATCGTGCTGATGTTCTTCACCGACGCGGCCGATGATGCTGCGGAGGTCCGCCCGCCCGGCCCGCTGACACTGATCGCCATCGCGGTGCCACTGGCCGCCACCTTCATCCTCGGAGCATTCCCGCAACCCATGCTCGACATCGTCGACGGCGCAGCCAGGTTCTTCGGCTCATGATCGTGCGCACCGACTCAATCCTCAAGCTGGACAGTGGTTTTGTCGGCGAGGTTCGGCACGACCAGTTCCTTGAGGATGCGCTGGTGTTCGGGATGATCGCGATACGCCACAAAGTGATCGCGGGAGTCGAAGACACCGACGACCCCGAAGTCGTAGCTGCCCGGGGCAAGACCGAGGTCAGTGCCGCACCGATAGCTCTGCACACCTTCTAGCCGAGGGATCAACTCCCGCAGTGCGGCGGCCACCGGTTCACCGGAGAAGCCGTCATTCCACTTGAAAGTGACGATATGAACGAAGGACACCGCGTTTTACTATCACACCGGGTTCTGTGGAAAACACCGGAACCGCTTTGGGCAAGCAGCTCCGCGGCGGCCCGCCATGTGGCAACGTCGACGGGGGGTCGCGGAGCCGCCCGGTGGCCGCGCAGGTGGTGTCGGCAATAGGCCGGAGGATCAGGTGACCAACCGACCGACCGTGGAGACCGAGGTCGCGCACCTGCAGCGCTCGGGACGAGACACCAGCACCATCCCCGCCGTGCTGTCGACGTGGCTGTCGACGGTGATGCAGGGCGGCCTCAAACCCGAGGTGACCGTCGAAAGCAGCGTCGACGCCAACGGGATGTCCTCGGAGACGATCATCCTGACCGGCCGGTGGACCGAGGGCGGCGCGGCCGTGCAACGCAAATGGGTGGCCCGGGTGGCGCCGACGGAGCAGGACGTGCCGGTGTTCTCCGTCTATCGGATGGATCATCAGTTCGAGGTGTTGCGCCTGGTTGCCGAACTCACCGACGTGCCGGTGCCGCAGGTGCGCTGGATCGAGCCCTCCGGGGAGGTGCTCGGCAGCCCGTTCTTCCTGATGGATCTCGTGGAGGGCATCGTCCCGCCCGACGTCATGCCCTACACCTTCGGGGGCAACTGGTTCGCCGATGCCACCGCCGACAAGCAGCGGGAATTGCAGGACGCCACGGTGGCGGTCCTGGCCGAGTTGCACGCCATCCCGGATGCGGCGACGACGTTCGGCTTCCTCCTCGACGCCGACCCGCCGGGCGAGAACCCGCTTCGCCGCCATTTCGGGTGGCTCAAGAACTGGTATGACTTCGCCGTCCCCGACATCGGCCGCTCGACGTTGGTGGAACGCGCGCTGGCCTGGCTGGAGCGCAACTTCCCCGACGACGTCGCCGCCGCATCCGGGATGGCGTGTAACTCGGCCAGGACCGCCACCGTGGCGTCCTGCAATTCCCGCTGCTTGTCGGCGGTGGCATCGGCGAACCAGTTGCCCCCGAAGGTGTAGGGCATGACGTCGGGCGGGACTATGCCCTCCACGAGATCCATCAGGAAGAACGGGCTGCCGAGCACCTCGCCGGAGGGCTCGATCCAGCGCACCTGCGGCACCGGCACGTCGGTGAGTTCGGCAACCAGGCGCAACACCTCGAACTGATGATCCATCCGATAGACGGAGAACACCGGCACGTCCTGCTCCGTGGGCGCCACCCGGGCCACCCATTTGTGCTGCACGGCCGCGCCGCTCTCGGTCCACCGGCCGGTCAGGATGATCGTCTCCGAGGACATCCCGTTGGCGTCGACGCTGCTTTCGACGGTCACCTCGGGCTTGACGCCGCCCTGCATCACCGTCGACAGCCACGTCGACAGCACGGCGGGGATGGTGCTGGTGTCTCGTCCCGAGCGCTGCAGGTGCGCGACCTCGGTCTGCACGGTCGGTCGGTTGGTCACCTGATCCTCCGGCCTAGTGCCGACACCAACTGCGCGGCCACCGGGCGGCTCCGCGACCCCCGTCGACGTTGCCACACAGCGGGCCGCCGCGGAGCTGCTTGCCCAAAGCGGTTCCGGTGTTTCCGGTGTTTTCCACAGACCCCGGTGTGATAGTAAAATTCGGTGTCTTTCGTTCACATCGTCACTTTCAAGTGGAATGACGGCGTCTCCGGTGAACCGGTGGCCGCCGCACTACGGGAGTTGATCCCTGGGCTACAGGGTGTGCAGAGCTATCGGTGCGGCACCGACCTCGGTCTTGCACCGGGCAGCTATGACTTCGGGGTCGTCGGTGTCTTCGATTCCCGCGATCACTTTGTGGCGTATCGCGACCATCCCGAACACCAGCGCATCCTCAAGGAACTGGTCGTGCCGAACCTCGCGGACAAAACCACTGTCCAGCTTGAGGATTGAGTCTGTCGCTGGAATCTCTCGTCGGTGCGCACGATCATGAGCCGAAGAACCTGGCCGCGCCGTCGACGATGTCGAGCATGGGTTGCGGGAACGCTCCGAGGATGAAGGTGGCGGCCAGTGGCACCGCGATCGCGATCAGTGTCAGCGGGCCGGGCGGGCGGACCTCCGCAGCATCATCGGCCGGGTCGGTGAAGAACATCAGCACGATGACCCGCACGTAGAAGTAGGCGGCGATGGCACTGGCCACCACACCGACGATGACCAGCGGTGCCGCCCCGCCCTCCGCCGCGGCCTTGAACGCACCGAACTTGCTGATGAAGCCGGAGGTCAGCGGAATCCCGGCGAAGGACAGCAGAAATATCGAGAACACCGCTCCGGCAACCGGATAGCGACGGCCCAGGCCGGCCCAGTGCGCCAGTTGAGTCTGCTCGACCCCGGCAGCGTCGCGGACCATGCTGACGAAGGCGAACGCCCCGATGGTGGTCAATCCGTAAGCGGCCAGATAGAACAGCGTGCCTGAGATACCGGCCTGGTTGGCGGCGATGACACCGGTCAGTACGAACCCGGCGTGGGCCACAGCCGAATACGCCAGCATCCGCTTGACGTCGCGCTGGGTCACCGCGGCGATGGTGCCCAGAGCCATCGTCAGGATCGCCACCGCCCACAGCGCCGGACGCCACTGGTCCTTCAGTTCGGGCACCGCGACGTAGAGCAGACGCATCAAGGCACCGAACGCGGCGATCTTGGTGGCGGCGGCCATGAAGGCGGTGATCGGTGTGGGGGCGCCTTGATAGACGTCGGGAACCCAGGAGTGGAACGGCACCGCGCCGACCTTGAACAGCAGCGCGACGGTCACCAGTGCGACGCCCAGTAGCGCCAACGCGGTGTTGCCCGCACCGGTGCGCACCGCCGCGGCGATGCCGGTGATGCTCAGGGTGCCGGCGGAGCCGTAGAGCATCGCCATCCCGTACAGGAAGAAGGCCGACGAGAACGCCCCCAGCAGAAAGTATTTCAGCGCCGCCTCCTGGGAGAGCAGGCGACGGTGGCGGGCCAGTCCGCACATCAGGTACAGCGGCAGCGACAGAACCTCCAGGGCGATGAACATGGTCAGCAGATCCCCGGCGGCCCCGAACAGCATCATGCCGGCGACGGCGAACATGGTCAGCGGGAACACCTCGGTCTGGGCGACGCCGGCCTTGGTGGCGACCTGCTGGGCCTCGCTGCCCGGAACCGCGGACGCCTGCGGGGTGAAGCCATCCAGTCCGCCGTCCGGTCCGTGCCGCTCGGCGATGAGCAACACCCCCAGGATCGCGACCACCAGGACGGCACCCTGCAGGAACAGTCCCGGACGGTCGATGACCACGGCCCCGACCGCCGCGAACTGCCCGGCACCGGAGCCCAATCCGCGGTAGACGCCGACCACGCCGATGAAGGCCGCCAGCAACCCGGCCAGGCTGAGGGTGACCTGGACCGGGTAGCGGCTGCGGCGGGGCAGGAACGCCTCGACGAGGACGCCGGCCACGGCGATGCCGAACACGATGAGCACCGGGAACAGCACGCCGTATTCGACGCTGGGCGCGGTCATTCGGCCGCTCGCAGCGCGGGCGCCGGGTCGGTCTGGCCGATCCGGGTCAAGGTGTCGGTGACCGCGGGGTTGATGACGTCCAGAGCCGGCTTCGGGTAGACGCCGAGCACCAGCAGCAGGGCGATCAGCGGAGCCACCACGATCAGTTCCCGCGGCCGCAGGTCGGTCAGCGACTCGTTGCCCTCGGTGACCGGCCCGGTCATCATCCGCTGGTACATCCACAGCACGTAGACCGCTGAGAGCACCAACCCCAGCGCGGCCAGCACGGCCAACACCGGGTATCGGGTGAACGTGCCGATCAGTACCAGGAACTCACTGATGAACGGAGCCAGACCGGGCAGCGCCAGGGTGGACAGACCGGCGATGAGGAAGGTGCCGGCCAGCACCGGGGCGACCTTCTGCACCCCGCCGTAGTCGGCGATGGCCCGGGTTCCGCGCCGGCTGACCAGGAACCCGGCGATGAGGAACAGTGCAGCGGTGGCGATTCCGTGGTTGACCATGTACAGCGTGGAGCCGGACTGGCCCTGACTGGTCATCACGAAGATGCCGAGGATGATGAAACCGAAGTGGCTGATCGAGGTGTAGGAGATCAGCCGCATCACGTCGGTCTGGCCGATGGCCAGGATCGCGCCGTAGATGATGCCGGTGACCGCGAGTGCGACGACGACCGGCCTGAACAGCGTCGCGGAGTCCGGAAACAGTGGCAGGCAGTAGCGCAGCATGCCGAAGGTTCCGACCTTGTCCATCACCGCCATCATCAGCACCGCCGAGGCCGGGGTGGCCGCCACCGCGGCGTCGGGCAGCCACCGGTGCAGCGGCCACAGTGGCGCCTTGACCGCGAAAGCGAACAGGAAGCCGCCGAAGATGAGATGCGCGACGGCGGGGTCGATGACGAAGGTGCCGTCGGCGACGGCGTCGGAGATGGCGCGCACGTCGAAGGTGCCGCCGGTGAACGCCGCGGAGTTGGCGGTCGCCACGTACAGCCCGATCAGGGCGGCGAGCATGACCAGGCCGCCGAAGAGGTTGTAGAGCAGGAATTTCACCGCCGCCGGCGAGCGTTTCGCGCCGCCGAAGCCGCCGATCAGGAAGTACATCGGGATCAGCATCGCCTCGAAGAACACGTAGAACAGCAGGATGTCCAGTGCGGTCAGCGAGATCAGCACCATGGCCTCGGCGGCCAGCATCAAGGCCACGTAACTGTGCGGCCCGCGCCCACCCAGGCCGGGCCGGTCGTCGGCGTCGTTCCATCCGGCGATCAGCAACAGCGGCATCAGCACTGCGGTCAGCACGACCAGTGCCAGTGCGATGCCGTCCACCCCGAGGATGTAGCCGGTTCCGAAAGATCTTATCCACGGGTGGCTTTCGACGAACTGATAGCGCGGGCCGGCCGGATCGAAGCCCACCGCCAGCACCACTGCCACGGCCAGCACGCCGAGCGAGACGGCCAGCCCGGCGTATTTCGCGGCTCCGCGCATCCCGGCCGGCAACAGGATGATCGCGACCGCGCCGATCATCGGCAACGCCCACAGCACGCTCAGCCACGGCACGCCCGTCACCTCCACATCACCGCGAGGAGGACGGCACCGGCGAACAGTCCGGCGCCGACCAGCATGGACAACGCATAGGATCGGGCGAAACCGGTCTGCAGGCCGCGGAGACGGTCGGAGAAGCGTCCGATTCCCGCGGCGACGGCGTCCACGCCCCCCTCAATGGCGCGATCATCCACCACGACGAGCGTTCTGGTCAGTTGCTGTCCGCCGCGCATGAACACCGCCTCGTTGACCGCGTCGCCGTAGAGGTCTCGGCGGGCCGCGACGGTCAGTGCCGAGACATCCTGCGGCGCAGTCTGTGGAACCGCGCGCCCCGCGTACTGGCGGTAGGCCACCGCGACGCCGACGGCGACTGCGCTCAGCGCCAGCGCCGTCGTCACCCACACCGGCACCGCGTGATGGGGTTCGTGTTCTCCGACAACGGGTTCCAGCCAGTCCCGCAACGTGTGGCCCAGCGTCAGCACCGCACCCGCGCCGACCGAACCCAGCGCCAGAACCACCATGGGCGCCGTCATCACCGCCGGTGACTCGTGCGGGTGCGCACGGGCATCGTCCCAACGGCGCTGGCCGAAGAAGGTCAGCAGCATCACCCGGGTCATGTAGAAGGCGGTGATCGCCGCGCCCAGCAGGGTCACCCCGCCGAGCAGCCAGCCCCGCAATCCTCCTGCGTTGACGGCGGTTTCGATGATGGCGTCCTTGGAGAAGAACCCGGCGAACGGCGGTACCCCGATGATCGCCAGATAGCCCAGGCCGAACGTGACGTAGGTGACCGGAAGCAGGGTGCGCAGCCCTCCGTAGCGGCGCATGTCGGTCTCGTCGTTCATGGCATGCATCACTGAACCCGCACCCAGGAACAGCCCGGCCTTGAAGAAGCCATGGGTGATCAGGTGCAGGATGGCCACCGCGTAGCCGGCCGGCCCGAGTCCGGCGGCCAGCACCATGTAGCCGATCTGGCTCATGGTGGAGGCGGCCAGTGCCTTCTTGATGTCGTCCTTGGCGCAGCCGATGATCGCACCGAACAGCAGTGTGACCGCGCCGACGACCACCACCGCGGTCTGGGCGGTCGGAGCCAGGTCGAACACCGGCCCGGACCGCACGATCAGGTACACCCCGGCGGTCACCATGGTGGCGGCGTGGATGAGTGCCGACACCGGGGTGGGGCCCTCCATGGCGTCGCCGAGCCAGGACTGCAGCGGAACCTGGGCGCTCTTGCCGCAGGCGCCCAACAGCAGCAGCAGGCCCACGGCGTCCAGGGTGGACTGGCTCATCTGCGGGGCGGCGGCGAACACCTCGGCGAAGCCGACCGACCCGGTGGTGGCGAACAACACCATCAACGCGACGGCCAGACCCAAGTCGCCGACCCGGTTGACGATGAACGCCTTCTTTGCCGCCGCGGCCGCGCTGGGTTTGTAGGACCAGAATCCGATCAGCAGGTAGGACGCCAGGCCCACCCCCTCCCAGCCGGCGTACAGACAGAGGTAGTTGTCGGCCAGCACCAGCAGCAGCATGGCGGCGACGAACAGGTTGAGGTAGGCGAAGAACCTTCGGCGGTCGGGGTCATCGGCCATGTAGCCGATCGAGTACAGGTGGATCAGCGCGCCCACGCCGGTGATCAGCAGCACGAAGCAGACCGACAGCGCATCGAGTTGCAGGCCGAAGTCGACGCGAAGCTCACCCACCGGGATCCAGGTGAACAGCCGGTGCCGGACCATCCGGTCCTCGGCGGGCAGGCCCAGCAGGTGGCTGAAAAGCACTGCCCCGCAGACGAAGGAGCCGATCACCGTGGCGCAGCCCAGCAGGTGTCCCCAGGCGTCGGTGGCGCGGCCGCCCAGCAGCAGCACCACCGCACCTGCCAGGGGCAGCGCGATGGTCAGCCACAGCAGCGTCGTCACCGTTCTGAGCCTTTCATCAGTGCCTCAGCAGGTGTGACTCGTCGACGTCGGCGTTGCGCCGGGAGCGGTAGATGGCGACGATGATGGCCAAGCCGACCACCACCTCGCACGCGGCCACCACCATGGTGAAGAAGGCCACCGACTGACCGTCGAGTTGGCCGTGCATTCGGGCGAAGGTGACGAACGCCAGGTTGCCGGCGTTGAGCATGAGTTCGACGCACATGAACATCACGATGGCGTTGCGCCGCACCAGGACCCCGGCGGCGCCGATGGTGAACAGCAGTGCGGACAGATACAGATAGTGCGCCGGGCTCACTGAGCTGAATCCCGCTGGGGCCGTTTCAGGGTGGCGTTGACCGACGACTGCTCCTCCGAGCCGTCGGGCAGCAGTGCCGGGGTGTCGACGGCATTGCGGCGCGCGTAGACGCCGGGGTTGGGCAGCGGGGTGGCCCGGGCACCGGTGCGGAAACGGTCGACGGCCATCTCGCGCTGGGTCTTTCGGCGGTCGAAGCGTTCCCGGTGGGCCAGGATCATCGCACCCAGCGCGGCGGTGATCAGCAGCCCGCTGGTCAGTTCGAACGCCCACAGGTAGCGGGTGAAGATCAGTTCGGCCAGGCCCTCGACGTTGCCGTTGCGGTTGGCCTCGGCCAGTCCGGTGAAGCCGGCACTGGCCATGCTGCCGATGGCGGCGATGAGCAGCACACCGAAGCCCAGACCTGCCACAACCGCGGCAACCCGTTGGCCCCGAAGGGTTTCCGCCAGCGACTGCGCCGAGTCCACCCCGATGAGCATCAGCACGAACAGGAACAGCATCATCACCGCGCCGGTGTAGACCACCACCTGCACCACGCCCAGGAACGGTGCCTCCTGCACGAAGTACAGCGCGGCCAGCGCGATCATCGTTGCAGCCAGGAACAGTGCGGAGTACACCGCCTTCGGCGCGGCGACCACGCCGATCGCGCCGGCCAGTGCGATCGCGCCCAGCACCCAGAAGGCGACGGCCTCAGCGGTCACCGGACCGCCCCGGAACCCTGTTCCGGGCCGGCATCGGCCACCGGACCGATGTTGCCGAGGTAGTAGTCCTCGTCGGTGCTGCCCGGCGCCATCGGGTGCGGCGGGGCCACCATCCCGGGCTGCAGCGGGGCCAGCAGTTTGTCCTTGCCGTAGATCAGGTCGCCGCGGTTGTCGTCGGCCATCTCGTAGTCAGCGGTCATGGTCAGCGCGCGGGTCGGGCAGGCCTCGATGCACAGTCCGCAGCCGATGCAGCGCAGATAGTTGATCTGGTAAACCTGCCCGTAGCGCTCGCCGGGGGAGTAGCGCTGATCGGCGGTGTTGTCGGCTCCCTCGACGTAGATGGCGTCGGCCGGGCAGGCCCACGCGCACAACTCGCAGCCGATGCACTTCTCCAGGCCGTCGGGGTAGCGGTTGAGCTGGTGGCGTCCGTGGTAGCGCGGCGCTGTGGCCCCGGGCTTCTCCGGGTACTGCTCGGTGATCGGCTTCTTGAAGATCGTCTTCAGCGTGACGCCGAAACCGGCGACGGCGTCGAGGAACTTAAACACCAGCGGCCTCCTCTGCCTTTGTGGCTGCCTGTGTGGCTGCTTTAGTGGGGCGGGCGACGGGAAGCGGTGGTACCGGGAATGCGCCCTGCGTGGGAGGTGGTGGCGGTGCGGGCGCAATGCCGGCGCGGCGCCGGCGGCGTAGCGCGCTCACCCCCACCAGCGCGGCGAGCAGCACCGCGGCGGCCAGCAGGTTCGGAATGACGCCGGACATACCGGCGGTCCGCAGGCCGGCGACGACCAGGATCCACACCAGCGACACCGGGATCAGCAGTTTCCAGCCCAGCGCCATGAACTGGTCGTAGCGCAGCCTGGGCAGGGTGGCGCGCAGCCACATGAACACGAACAGGAATGCCCAGACCTTCGCGATGAACCACAGCAGCGGCCACCATCCGGTGTTGGCGCCGTCCCACAGGCTGATCGGCCAGGGTGCGCGCCAGCCGCCGAGGAACAGGGTGGCCGCCAGGGCCGAGACGGTGGTCATGTTGACGTACTCGGCGAGGAAGAACATGGCGAACTTCAGCGAGGAGTACTCGGTGTGGAATCCGCCGACCAGTTCACCCTCGGCCTCGGGCAGGTCGAACGGTGCGCGGTTGGTCTCGCCCACCATGGAGGTGACGTAGACCACGAAGGCGGGAAGAAGCAGGAACACATACCAGGTGTCGGTCTGGCCCGCCACGATGCCGGAGGTGGACATGGTTCCGGCGTAGAGGAACACCGAGACGAAGGACAGGGCCATCGCGATCTCGTAGGACACCACCTGGGCGCTGGAGCGCAGGCCGCCCAGCAGTGGGTAGGTGGACCCCGACGCCCAGCCGGCCAGCACGATCCCGTACACCCCTATCGAGGTGACCGCGAGGATGTAGAGCACGGCGACGGGAAGGTCGGTCAGCTGTAGCGGTGTGTCGTGACCGAAGACCGACACCACCGGGCCCAGCGGTATCACGGCGAACGCCATGATCGCGGTGATCACCGAGATGGCCGGTGCCATAAGGTAAATCGGCTTGTCCACCCCGGCGGGGATGAGGCCCTCCTTGAGTGCCAGCTTGATGCCGTCGGCCAGCGACTGCAGCAGCCCGAACGGTCCGACCCGGTTGGGGCCGTAGCGCATCTGCATGCGGCCCAGCAGCTTTCGCTCGACCAGGATCGCCACCAGCACGGTGAGCAGCAGGAAGGCGAAGACACCGACCGCCTTGGCCAGGATCAGCCACCACGGGTCGCGGCCGAAGACCGTCGGGTCCGGGTAGGTCGTCACTGATCCCCGCTCTCGATACGCACCACTGCGCCGGTCGTCACGCCGAGTGTGCTGTGCACCGTGCTGCCCGGCGAATTCAGCGGCAGCCACACCACCTGGTCGGGCATCTCGGTGATCACCAGTGGCAGCCGCACCGAACCCCGCCCGGTGGACACCCGCACCGAGTCCGACGCGCCGATCCCCGCGGCGGTGACGGCTGACAGCCGAGCCACCGGGGGATGCGCGGTGCCGGCCAGATGCGGCTCGCCGTCCTGTAACCGACCGGCGTCCAACAACATTCGCCAGCCGGCCAGGATCGCCTCGCCGGCTTGCGGGGCGAGGGCGGGGCCGGCCGCGACGTCCGGTCCGGGTGGCCGGGTGCCGTCCCAGCCGCCCAGCGCAGCCATCTCGGCGCGGGCCTGCTCAGCTGTGCCCAGCGCCAGGTCCACGCCCATCTCGGCGGCCAGGGCGGACAGCACCCGAAGGTCGGGCGCGGCGGTGGAGGACAGTGCGGCGTGGAACGGCCGAACCCGGCCCTCCCAGTCGGTGAACGAGCCGGACTTCTCCGTCACCGCCGCCACCGGGAACACCACGTCGGCCAGCGCGGTGACCGCCGATTCGCGCAGTTCCAGGCTGACCACGAATCCCGTCGCCCCGATGGCGGCCAGTGCGGCATCCGGATCGGCCAGGTCCGCGGGCTCCACCCCGCCCACCACCAGCGCGTCGAGGTCGCCGGTGGCCGCTGCGGCGAGGATCCCGGCGGTGTCGCGGCCCGGCGATGCGGGTGGCTCGGCGCACCGCCAGATCTCGCTGACCTGAAGGCGCGCAACGGGATCGGTGACGGGTCGGCCACCGGGAAGCACCGTGGGCAGACAGCCCGCATCCAGCGCGCCCCGTTCCCCGGCCCGGCGCGGGATCCAGGCCAGCCGCGCTCCGGAGCGCTCAGCCAGGCGGGCGGCGGCCGACAGCGCACCGGGGCTGGTGGCCAGCCGTTCGCCGGCCAGGATCACCGCCGCCTCGTCGAGTTCACCGGAAAGTGCGTCCAGGGCGGCCGCCTCGGCTCCGGGAACGGTGGCGATGAGCCGGGCGGCGAGTTTCGTGGTGGCGCGGGTGGCCAGCGGCGCGATCGCGATCACCGGCAGCCCGCGCTTGCGGACGGCCTTGCGAAGGCGCAGGAAGACGATCGGAGACTCCTCCTCGGGTTCGAATCCGGCCAGCAGCACCGCCGAGGCGGCCTCGAGGTCGGCGTAGCTCAGGGTCATCGGCATCCCGGCCACCCGCGCGGTCAGGAAGTCGGTCTCCTCGGCCGAATGCGGGCGGGCGCGAAAGTCGATGTCGTTGGTGCCCAGCACCGTTCGGGTGAACTTGGCGTAGGCGTAGGCGTCCTCCCCGGTCGAGCGCCCGCCGACCAGAACCCCGGCCCGTCTGCCGGCCAGTCCGGCCGCGGCCCTGTTCAGCGCCTCCGACCAGGACGCGGTGCGCAGGGCGCCGTCGTCGTCGCGGACCATCGGGGTGGTGATGGCCTCACGGGTATAGGTGAACGCCCACCGGCCCTTGTCGCAGTTCCACTCCTCGTTGACCTCCGGGTCGTCGCCGGCCAGCCGGCGCAACACCACGCCGCGGCGGTGATCGGTGCGCTGGGCGCAGCCCGACGCGCAGTGTTCGCACACGCTGGGTGAGGACACCAGGTCGAAGGGGCGGGCGCGGAACCGGTAGGCGGCGCCGGTCAGCGCGCCGACCGGGCAGATCTGCACGGTGTTGCCGCTGAAGTAGGAGTCGAAGCCGGTCCCGGGGGCGATGCCGACCTGCTGCAGCGCGCCGCGTTCGAGCAGTTCGATGAAGGGGTCCCCGGCGATCTGCTCGGAGAACCGCGTGCAGCGGGCGCACAACACGCAGCGCTCGCGGTCCAGCAGCACCTGGGACGACAGGTTGATGGGTTTGGGGAAGGTGCGCTTGACGTCAGTGAACCGGGTTTCGGCCCGCCCGGTCGACATGGCCTGGTTCTGCAGCGGGCACTCGCCGCCCTTGTCGCACACCGGGCAGTCCAGCGGGTGGTTGATCAGCAGCAGTTCCATGACGCCCTGCTGGGCCTTGTCGGCGGCCGGGGAGGTGTTCTGGGTGCGTACCACCATGCCCTCGGTGACCGCGGTGGTGCAGCTGGCCAGTGGTTTGCGCTGCCCCTCCACCTCCACCAGGCACTGCCGGCAGGCGCCCACCGGCTCGAGCAGCGGGTGGTCGCAGAACCGGGGGATCTGCACCCCGATCAGTTCGGCGGCACGGATCACCAAGGTGCCGGCGGGAACCGACAGCGTGGTGTCGTCGATGGTGACGGTGATCAGGTCGGTCTCGGCCCGGGTCACGATACCGCCCCGACCGTCGCGCTGGAGACACACCCGGCGGCGAGCGTCGCTCGGAAGGAGCGCTCGGCGGGGGGGCCGACGGTCATGCGCCGACCCCCTGCGGTGCGGCCAGCATCGAGGCGTACGGGTCGAACGGGCAGCCGCCGTCCAGATGTGCCTCGTATTCGGCGCGGAAATACTGCAGCGAACTCATGATCGGTGCGGCCGCGCCATCGCCGAGAGCGCAGAACGACTTGCCCATGATGGCGTCGGCGATGTCGAGCAGCTTGTCGAGATCCTCCGCGGTGCCGCGGCCCTCCTCCAGTCGCGCGTACACCTGAGCCAGCCAGTAGGTGCCCTCCCGACACGGGGTGCACTTGCCGCAGGACTCGTGGGCATAGAACTGCGTCCAGCGCCGTACCGCCCGCACCACGCAGGTGGTCTCGTCGAAGATCTGCAGCGCCTTGGTGCCCAGCATCGACCCCACCGAGGCCATGCCCTCGTAATCCAGTGGCACGTCGAGGTGTTCGGCGGTCAGCAGCGGGGTCGACGATCCGCCGGGGGTCCAGAACTTCAGCTCGTGGCCGGCCCGTACCCCGCCGGCGTAGCCGAGCAGTTCGCGCAGCGTGATCCCCAGCGGGGCTTCGTACTGTCCGGGCCGGACCACATGCCCGGACAGTGAGTACAGCGTGAAGCCGGGTGACTTCTCGGTGCCGAACGACTTGAACCAGTCCACCCCGTTGGCCAGGATCGGCGGGACGCTGGCGATGGACTCGACGTTGTTGACCACCGTCGGGCAGGCGTACAACCCGGCCACCGCGGGGAAGGGCGGCCGGAGCCGGGGCTGTCCGCGGCGGCCTTCCAGGGAGTCCAGCAGCGCGGTCTCCTCACCGCAGATGTAGGCGCCCGCACCGGCGTGCACGATCAGATCCAGGTCGAAGCCGGAGCCGCCGATGTCGGCGCCCAGATAGCCCGCGTCGTAGGCCTCGGTGACGGCGGCCTGCAAGCGGCGCAGCACCGGGACCACCTCGCCGCGCAGGTAGATGAAGGCGTGCCGGGCGCCGATGGCGTAGGCCGCGATCACCGCGCCCTCGATCAAGAAGTGCGGCGTGGTCAGCAGCAGTGGCATGTCCTTGCAGGTGCCCGGCTCGGACTCGTCGGCGTTGATCACCAGGTAGCGCGGCTTGGCCGAGTCCCGGTCGATGAAGGACCACTTCGTGCCGGTGGGGAACCCGGCGCCGCCGCGGCCGCGCAGGCCCGACTCCTTGACTTCGGTGATCACCGCCTCCGGCGGCATACCCAGCGCGCGGCGCAGCCCGTCGTAGCCGCCGTGCCGCAGATAGGTGGCCAGCGTCCAGGGTTGCGGCTCGTCCCAGAACCGGCTGAGCACCGGGGTCAGCACGGGTCCCCTTGGGCCCGGGCGGTGCGCAGGCCCGCGAGGGTGGGCGCTCCGGGGCCGCTGTCGTCGGCAACCTGGGGTCCCAAACCGGCCAGCGTCCGCGACGTCTCACGGAATGGGCACAGCGTCGCGCCTCGGGTGGGGGTGACGGGCCGGCCGCTGCGCAGCGCGCCGACGAGTTCGATTGCGGCCGAGGGTGTCTGGTTGTCGAAGAACTCCCAGTTGACCATCACCACCGGGGCGTAGTCGCAGGCGGCGTTGCACTCGACGTGCTCCAGAGTGATCACCCCGTCGGCGGTGGTCTGCCCGGCGTGCAGGCCGAGTTCGTTCGACAGGGCCTCCAGGATGGCGTCACCTCCCATGACCGCGCAGAGGGTGTTGGTACACACCCCAACCAGGTAGTCGCCGGTGGGCCTGCGCCGGTACATCGAGTAGAAGGTGGCCACCGCGGTCACCTCAGCGGCGGTCAGGCCGAGTTGGTTTGCGCAGAAACCGATTCCGGCAGCGGTGAGGTAGCCGTCCTGGCCCTGCACCAGATGCAGAAGCGGCAGCAGCGCCGAGCGCGACTCGGGGTAGCGGGCGATGATGGTGGCCGCGTCGGCGGCCAGTTGCTCGGTGACCTCGGGCGGATACGACGCCGGCCCGCCGATCGGGGGGCCGGGTTCCTCGGGCCGTGGACCCAGAGTCAGGTCGACGCTCACCTGTCGACCCCTCCCATCACGGGGTCGATCGAGGCCACCGAGGCGATCACGTCGGCCACCATGCCGCCCTCGCACATCGCCGCCACCGCTTGCAGATTGGTGAAGCTGGGGTCGCGGTAGTGCACCCGGTAGGGCCGGGTGCCGCCGTCGGAGACCATGTGCACCCCGAGTTCGCCGCGGGGTGACTCCACCGCGCTGTACACCTGCCCGGGCGGCACCCGGAATCCCTCAGTGACCAGTTTGAAGTGGTGGATCAGTCCCTCCATGGACTGGCCCATGATGCGCGCGATGTGGGCGGGGGAGTTGCCCAGACCGTCGGGGCCGAGTTCCAGCTCCGCCGGCCAGGCGAGTTTCCTGTCCTCGATCATCACCGGCCCGGGTTCCAGGCGCTGCAGGCACTGACCGACGATCTTCAGCGACTCGTGCATCTCCCCGACCCGGATCAGGTAGCGGCCGTAACAGTCGGCGGTGTCGGCGGTCACCACGTCGAAGTCGTAAGTCTCATAGCCGCAATAGGGTTGGGCCTTGCGCAGGTCGTGCGGAAGGCCGGTGGAGCGCAGAACCGGACCGGTGATGCCCAGCGCCATGCAGCCGGTGAGGTCGAGGTAGCCGACGCCCTGGGTGCGAGCCTTCCAGATGTAGCTCTCGGTGAGCAGGGATTCCAGTTCGTGCAGTCGGCCGGGCAGGATCGCCAGTAGTTCGGCCACCCGGTCCGGGCCGTCCTCGGGCAGGTCGGCGGCAAGGCCGCCGGGACGGATGTAGGCGTGATTCATCCGCAGGCCGGTGACGGCCTCGAAGAGGCTCAGGATCAGTTCGCGTTCCCGGAATCCGAAGAACATCGGGGTCATCGCGCCAAGTTCCATGCCGCCGGTGGCCAGCGCCACCAGGTGCGACGAGATGCGATTGAGCTCCATCAGCAAGACCCGGATCACCGAGGCGCGCGCCGGGATGGTGTCGCTGATGCCCAGTAGCCGTTCGACCCCCAGGCAGTAGGCGGTCTCGTTGAAGAACGGCGACAGATAGTCCATCCGGGTCACGAAGGTGACGCCCTGGGTCCAATTCCGGTACTCCAGGTTCTTCTCGATCCCGGTGTGCAGATAGCCGATACCGCAACGGGCTTCGACCACCGTCTCGCCCTCGAACTCCAGGATCAGACGCAGCACCCCGTGCGTGGACGGATGTTGCGGACCCATGTTGACCACGATGCGTTCGCCGGCCGTGCCGGTCTGCGCGGCGGCGACGATCTCGTCCCAGTCCTGCCCGCCGAGGACGATCACCGGTTCGCTCATCAGCGGTACGACCTGCGCTGGTCCGGCGGCGGGATCTGCGCGCCCTCGAACTCCACCGGAATTCCGCCCAGCGGGTAGTCCTTGCGCTGCGGGTGGCCCGTCCAGTCGTCGGGCATCTGGATCCGGGTCAGGCCGGGGTGGCCGTCGAAGATGATGCCGAAGAAGTCGTAGGTCTCCCGCTCGTGCCAGTCGCAGGTGGGGTACACGGCGAACAGCGACGGGATGTGCGGGTCGGCGTCCGGGCAGGCCACCTCCAGGTGGATCCGCCGGTTGTGGGTGATCGACATCAGTGGGTAGAAGGCGTGCAACTCCCGTCCGGAGTCCTCGGGATAGTGCACACCGGAGACGCCGCAACACAATTCGAAGCGCAGCTTCTCGTCGTCGCGCAGCGCGGAGGCTACCGCGGGCAGATACTCGCGGCGGATTTCGAGGGTCAGTTGGTCGCGGTGCACCACGACGCGCTCGACGGCGGCGGTGAAACTCTCCGCACCGATGACCTCGGCCAGGCGGTCGACGACCTCGTCGAAATAGCCGCCGTAGGGCCGCGGTGTGCTACCCGGAAGTGCGACCGATTGGACCAGCCGGCCGTAGCCCGAGGTGTCCCCGGTGCCGGTGATGCCGAACATCCCCCGGCGTACACCGATGCCCCCGGCGTCGGAGGAGCCACCGTCGGCGCCGCTCATCGCAGCAGACCCTTGAGTTCGATGGTCGGTCTGGTGGCCAGCGCGGCCTGCTCGGCGGCGGCCACCGCTTCGGTGCGGTGCACGCCCAGGGGCATCTCGGCGATCTTGGCGTGCAACGCCAGGATGGCGTTGAGCAGCATCTCCGGCCGGGGCGGGCAGCCGGGCAGGTAGATGTCCACCGGCACCACGTGATCCACCCCCTGCACGATGGCGTAGTTGTTGAACATCCCGCCACTGGAGGCGCACACCCCCATGGCCAGAACCCATTTGGGCTCGGCCATCTGGTCGTAGACCTGGCGCAGCACCGGAGCCATCTTCTGGCTGACCCGGCCGGCGACGATCATCAAGTCGGCCTGGCGGGGGGTGGCCGAGAAGCGCTCCATGCCAAAGCGTGCGATGTCGAACCGTGGCCCGGCCGTGGCCATCATTTCGATTGCGCAGCACGCCAATCCGAAGGTGGCCGGCCACAGCGATCCGGAGCGGACGAAGCCGGCGACCTTCTCCACCGTGGACAGCAGAATCCCGCCCGGCAGCGATTCCTCTAACCCCATCGCTGA
>CAXNJA010000045.1:0-18253 GCA_964202555.1 Mycobacterium sp. | reverse complement strand
CGACGTTCCGTCAGCAGATCGACGCCTTCACCCAACTGGTGATGACCGCCCCGCCCACCGAGGCGCAGCAGAAGGACCTCGACTTTCTACAGATCCTGGGCCAGCTGTTCACCCAAATCGTTTATGCGCAGCTGATTTTGGAGTCGGCGTCGGTGGCGATCGACGGCGGGCAGACCCGCCCCGGATCGGTGAGCGACCTGTCGGACCTGACCGAGGCGCACATCGACCGGATCTTCGGCGTCTTCGTTCAGGACATGGCCGATCAGGCGGTCGCCCTGCACGGGCAGGCCTCGGCAACCGACGCGCAGAGCACCGCGGCGCTGGCGATCGTGCGCAAGCCCCGCATCGAGGCCGACGCCGAGCAGGCGTTCGTCTCGGAGGTGCTGTCCTACAGCGGGACCTACGAGATGAAGCCCTAGGCGAGATGAAGCCCTAGGCGGTCTGCGCGCCCCGACAGCTCCGCGATTTCCCGCACAACACTTTTGCCCACCTTCGAGCGACTGCGAGTCGCTCGAAGGTGGGCACACCCCCTCATCGGTTCCCGGCCGGGTCGACCCGGCTCAGACCGACAGCATCAATGTCAGAGCCCACCGATATGGTCGAGGCGAAGGGGGAAATATGAGTGAACAAACCACCACACCGAAACTGGGCGAACGGTTTTCGCATGCCGTGACCTTCGCCGCCGACAAGCATCGGACGCAGGTCCGCAAGGGCGGGGACATTCCCTATCTCGGACACCTGCTGTCGGTGGCCGGGTTGGTCATCGAAGCCGGCGGGACCGAAGACAAGGCGATCGCGGCGCTACTGCACGACGCAGTCGAGGATGCCGGCGGGGAGGAAACACTCGCCGAGATACGGGCGATCTTCGGCGACGAGGTGGCGGGGATCGTCGACGAGTGCAGTGACACCGTGATCATGCCGAAACCGCCATGGAAGGCCCGCAAGCAGGCTTACGTCGACCATCTCAGCGCGGCATCCGAGGGTGCCGTGCTGGTGTCGCTTGAGCGGCGCCGGCCGGACTGCCCGATGGTGGCCGAACTCCGACGGGTGATCCAGGCTTGGCGCGAGGAACTCGCCGGGGCCTGCTGAGCAGGCAAAAAGGGTGGCAGGTACAGGATTCGAACCTGTGTAGGCTTTCGCCGACGGATTTACAGTCCGCTCCCATTGGCCGCTCGGGCAACCTGCCTGGGCGCACCGAAGTGGAGAACACCCCGCCTCTGTGCGAGTAGCAGGGTACAACGAGGATGTACCCCGGACACAAACCGGCCCGGATCCGACGGCCGGAATCGTGAGGAGGCACCCAGTGGCTGATTCCAGCTTCGATATCGTCAGCAAGGTCGACCGCCAGGAAGCGGACAACGCGCTGAACCAGGCGGCCAAGGAGTTGAGCACCCGGTTCGACTTCCGCGGCACCGACACCACCATCGCGTGGAAGGGCGACGAGATCGTCGAGATCGTCTCCTCGACCGAGGAGCGCGCCAAGGCCGCCGTCGACGTGTTCAAGGAGAAGTTGATCCGCCGCGACATCTCGATGAAGGCCTTCGATGCCGGCGAGCCACAGGCCAGCGGTAAGACCTACAAGGTCAGCGGCTCGATCAAAGAGGGCATCAGCAGCGAGAACGCCAAGAAGATCACCAAGCTGATCCGCGACGAAGGCCCCAAGGGCGTCAAGGCCCAGATCCAGGGCGAGGAGATCCGGGTCAGCTCCAAGAAGCGCGATGACCTGCAGGAGGTCATCGCGCTGCTCAAGGGCGCCGACCTCGAGGTCGCGTTGCAGTTCGTCAACTACCGGTAGCCCCCCGGTAGCCCCCCCCCGCGACCCTGGCCCGACCAACCGGCCGGTGGCTAGTGTGGTGAGGTACGAACGGACGCAATGAAGCGAGGCCCGCGATGACCGTCAACACGGAGAATTCTGACGCCCGCCCCGCCGTGCAGGACGGCGGCACCTATGACGTCGTCATCATCGGTGCCGGCATCTCCGGAATCGGCGCTGCCTACCGCCTCGCCGAGGCCGACCCGTCGACCCGCTACGTCATCCTGGAGCGCCGCGAACGGATCGGCGGCACCTGGGACTTGTTCCGCTACCCCGGCGTGCGGTCGGACTCCTCGATCTTCGCCCTCAGCTGGAGTTGGGAGCCCTGGCCGAACAAGGAGTACGTCGCCGACGGCGACGAAATCCGCGACTACATGGAGAACGCGGCCCGCAAGCACGGCATCTACCCGCACATCGAATTTCGCACCCGGGTGGAGTCCGCCGACTGGGACTCGGCAACTGACACCTGGACCATCCGCGTCGATGAGGACGGCACACCGAAGACCTATCGCAGCCGCTTCGTGTTCTTCGGCTCCGGCTACTACAACTACGACCAGCCCTACACCCCCGACTTCCCCGGCATCGAGCGCTTCAGTGGCACGGTGATCCATCCGCAGTTCTGGCCGCAGGACCTGGACTACACCGGCAAGAAGATCGTCGTCATCGGATCGGGCGCCACGGCTGTCTCCCTGGTGCCCGCGCTCGCCCACAAGGGTGCCCAGGTGGCCATGCTGCAACGCTCACCGGGCTACCTCGTGTCGATGCAGCGGCGCAATCGGGTCATCACCCCGATGCGAAACTACCTGCCGCCCAAGGTTTCCTATCCCATCGCCAGGGCTGCGGCACTGGCAGTGGAGAAGGTGTTCTGGGTGGCCGCGCGTGGGGCGCCGAACCTGGTGAAGAAGGTGGTGCGTACGCAGAACATCAGCAAGCTGCCCAGCGGCTACCCCGTCGACGTCGACTTCAAGCCGAGCTACAACCCGTGGGACGAACGGTTGTGCCTGGTTGCCGACGGCGATCTTTTCACCGAGATCAGCAGGGGCGCCCTTGAGGTGGTCACCGACCACATCGCCCACTTCGACGCCAGCGGCATCGTGCTGAAGTCGGGCCGCCGCCTCGACGCCGACATCATCGTCACGGCCACCGGGCTGAACCTGCTGGCTCTCGGCGGGGTGCGCATCAGCATCGACGGCGCCGAACTCAAACCACAGGACCGGTTCTCCTACAAGGCCCACATGCTCGAGGACGTTCCCAACCTGTTCTGGTGCATCGGCTACACGAACGCGTCATGGACCTTGCGCGCGGACATGACCGCCCGCGCCGCAGCGCGTTTGATCGACTACATGAAGACCCACGGCTACACCCATGCCTACCCGCACCCCAGTGCTGGGCGCATGCCGGAGAAGCCGACCTGGGACCTGCAAGCGGGATATGTCATGCGCAACCCGCACGCACTGCCGAAGTCAGCGAAGAAGCGGCCGTGGGTGGTGCGCCAGGACTACTTCGCCGACGCCTTCGATCACCGGTTCCTCGACAAGGTCGACGAGGAGATGGTGTTCGGGCGGGTGAGGACACCGGCGCAACTGGTCGGCTAAGCCGATCCTCGCATCACCCAAACCGCCGGTGAACGCACGCCGTCGGCACTACGTTGGTGGCCATGACATCTGATCGTCGTGAACCGCAAGTCGTCGTCCTCGGCGGTGGCTCCTGGGGAACCACCGTCGCGTCCATCTGCGCTCGGCGTGGACCGACTTTGCAGTGGGTGCGCTCGGCCGACACCGCCGAGGACATCAACACCAATCACCGCAATACCGAGTACCTCGGCGAGGAAGTCGCGCTACCCGAGAACCTGCGTGCAACAAACGATTTCGCTGAGGCCGCCAACTGCGCCGATGTCATCGTGATGGGTGTGCCGTCGCACGGATTCCGCGGCGTGCTCGTCGAACTGGCCAAAGAACTGCGCCCGTGGGTGCCGGTGGTCAGCCTGGTCAAGGGCCTGGAACAGGGCACCAACATGCGGATGAGTCAGATCGTCGAGGAGGTGCTGCCGGGCCACCCGGCCGGCATCCTGGCCGGCCCGAACATCGCCCGTGAGGTCGCCGAGGGCTACGCGGCCGCAGCGGTGCTGGCCATGCCCGACCGCAACCTGGCCGGCAATCTTGCGGAGATGTTCCGCACCAGCCGATTCCGCACCTACACCAGCGATGACGTGACCGGCGTCGAGATCGCCGGTGCGCTGAAGAACGTCTACGCCATCGCCGTCGGCATGGGGTACTCGCTGGGCATCGGGGAGAACACCCGCGCCATGGTGATGACCCGGGCGGTCCGGGAGATGTCGAAGCTCGGCGAGGCCATCGGCGGCCAGCGTGACACCTTCTCCGGTCTGGCCGGGATGGGCGACCTGATCGTCACATGCACCTCCAAGCGCAGCCGCAACCGGCACGTCGGCGAGGAGTTGGGTTCGGGCAAGACCGTGCAGGAGATCATCGCCGGCATGAATCAGGTCGCCGAAGGCGTCAAGGCGGCCAGCGTGATCATGGAGTTCGCCGATAAGTACGGCGTCAGCATGCCGATCGCCAAAGAGGTGGACGCGGTGGTGAACCACGGTGCCACCGTCGAACAGGCCTACCGCGGTCTGATGGCACGGAGTCCCGGCCACGAGGTCGACGGCACGCAGTTCTAGCCCCGCGGTGGTGACGAGCATCACCGCCGCGGACCTGAGGGTTATCACAACACGGCATCGAAGGTGAAGTGCCAGGAAACAGCGGTGTTCCAACAAGCAAGCGTGACCTAAACTATGATCAGTATTAGTAAACACTGAGAGTGGAAGGCCCAGCGTGGATCGGCGAGCCAAAGACGGGTTGCGCGCCGGCGCGACCGCGGTCGGCGTCGCCGCGGGCCTGATGGTCTTGGCCTCCACTGCCCAAACCCCGGACGGTTTCGTTCGCGCCAGTCTGGGCGGTCCGCTGGCTCCCTTCGGAATTGGAAACACCACCTCCGATGTGTTGTCGATCGGTGACGGCGCCGGCGATCCCTCTGAACTTGCGGCCCTGCTCAAGGGGTCCGCACCAAACACCGGCGGCGGACTGCCCGATTCGCCGTATCGAGCGGCCTACGAGGCCGGTGCCACCCCGGGAGTGACCCCACCGAGGGTTCTCCTGGAGACCGGCCCGATCGATGCTCCTGCGCCCACCGCGGGCTCCACACCGATCCCCACACCGAAGTCGGTGGTCGACTCTCAAGGCCGCGTGGACTGCACCGGTGCGGTGAGTTGCCAGACCGATCCGGTCACCCAAGTCACCACGGTGACCTACCCCGATGGTGTCGTGGCGATTGTGCAGAAGGTCAATGACCTCACCGTCGTGGCCTACAAGACTTTGACCGAGTACCTGCCGCCGAGCGTTCAAACGCTGCTGCCGCCGGTACCCACCAAGGCCCCGCCGGTCGTGGCCGCCGCACCGCCGCCGATGGCTTCGGTTCCGTCGCCGCAACCCGAGACCCCAGCCGTGCTGGCGCCGCCCACCCCAGATGAGCCGGTGGTCCCCGCCTTCGATCCCGGGCCACCGGACCCGGACTTACTCGACCCGGACTTACTCGACCCGAGCGACGACTCGAGTCCCGGGCCGCGGGTCAGCGTGACGCGGCCGCCGATGGACTTCAGCCCCGATTCAGGGCCGAACGACAACTTCCCCGGTTTGGACAAGGTGAAGGATGCGCTGGACTCCGTTGTCGACAAGGTCGGCGACGCGGTGGGCAAGGTGGGCAAGGCCGTCGGCCCGGGTGCCTCGGGCAAGGTTTCCGACGACACACGTCCCGATGGGCCCTCCGGGCCGTCCGCGGACGACGCCGGACAGCCTTAACGCCTACTGGCCGCCGGCCATCTTCTCCAGACGCGCGATCCGCTCCTCCATCGGCGGGTGCGTCGAGAACATCTTGCCGATGCGCTCCCCGGACCGGAACGGGCTGGCGATCATCAGGTGCGCCTGATCGGCCATCTGCGGGCTGGGCGGCAGCGGAGCCTGCTCCACCCCGCCGCTGATCTTGCGCAGCGCCGAGGCCAGCGCCAGCGGGTCACCGGAGAGTTGGGCTCCGGACTCGTCGGCCTGATACTCCCGTGACCGGGAGACCGCCATCCGAATCACCGTCGCCGCGAACGGCCCAAGCAGCGAAACCAGCAACATGGCAAGGGGATTGATCCCGTTGCGGTTGCGGCCACCGGAGGCCCCGGCGAACATGGCCATCTGGGCCAGACCGGTGATCACCGAGGCCATCGCGCCGGCGACGCAGGAGATCAGGATGTCGCGGTTGTAGACGTGGGACAGCTCATGGCCCAGCACCGCGCGCAACTCGCGCTCGTCCAGAAGGTTCAGGATGCCGGTGGTGCAGCAGACCGCGGCGTTGCGCGGATTGCGTCCAGTGGCAAACGCATTCGGGCTCGGGGTATCGCTGATGTAGAGCCGCGGCATCGGCTGGTGGGCCGCGGTGGCCAACTCCCGAACCATGGCGTAGATCTGCGGTGCCTGAACCTCGGTGACCGGTTGGGCCTTCATCGCGCGCAGCGCCATTTTGTCGCTGTTGAAGTAGACGTAGGCGTTCATACCGACGGCCATCAGCACCGATAGGTACATGACGTTGCGGCCGAACAGTCCGCCGACGAAGACGATCAGCCCCGACATCAACGCGAGCAGCAGAAACGTCTTCATCCGGTTGGCGGTGGGATGCCAGGTCATTCGCGGTCCTCCTCAGACGGGCTCTCGGCAGACTAACGCCTGCGGTGGCCCCCAGAGTTCCGGATCGGGCTAACCGTGTCGGTTAACGGTGTAGTCAACCAGCGAAGCCAGTGCGCGACGTCCTGGCAGATCGGGCAGCCCGTCCAGTTCGGCGCGGGCCTGAGCGGCATATTGCTGGACGGTTGCCTTGGCGGCGGCGATCCCGCCGGAGGCCCGCAGCAGGGTCAGCGCTTCGGTGACGGCGTCGTCGTCAGTCACCGGCCCCTTGAGTAACTCCCGCAACCGGTCGGCATCCGGGCCGGTTTCGGCCAGGGCGAACAGCACCGGCAGGGTGTGCACGCCCTCCCGCAGGTCGGTGCCCGGCAACTTGCCCGATTCGTCGGGGTCGCTCTCGATGTCGATGATGTCGTCGGAGATCTGGAAAATCGTGCCGATGATCCCGCCGATGCGCCCGAGTCGCTCAATCTGATCTCCGGTGGCGCCGCCGAAGGTGCCGCCGAGTCGGCCGGCCGCGGCGATCAGGCAGGCGGTCTTCTCGGACACCACTTTCAGGTAGTGCGACACCGCATCTTCGCCGGCCGGGGCACCCTTGGTTTCCCGCATCTGGCCGGTGACCAGGAGAGCGAAAGTCTCGGCGATGATCCGCACCGCGTCCGGGCCGAGTCGCGCCATCAGCCGTGAGGAGGTCGCAAACAGATAGTCGCCGGCCAGGATCGCAATATTGTTGCCCCACCGCGCATTCGCCGACGGAGCGCCACGGCGAAGCTGCGCTTCGTCCATGACGTCGTCGTGATAGAGCGTGGCCAGGTGCACCAGTTCGATGACGGCACCGGCGGTGGTGACGTCGAAGTTCTCCGGGTCGGGACCGACGTGGGCGCAGAGCACGGTGAACAGCGGCCGGAATCGCTTGCCGCCCGCTTCGAAGAGGTGCAGCACCGCGTCGGCCATCAGGTCGTCGGCGCCACGCAATTCGGTGGCGATGAAGTCCTCGACCCGGGCGACACCGTCGCGCACCTTCTGGGCGAAATCCGGGTCGCCGAGGTCCACTCCCGCCACCACGCTCGCCGGTGTCCTCACGGTGACAAGATACTGGTCATCGTGGAACCGCATTCATCTGAGGTCGACCAGCGAGCCGACGCGCAGCGACTGGGGGCCGATCTGGTGGTCGTCGGCGCCGGGCCGTCGGGGTCGGCGGCCGCCGCATGGGCCTGCCGCGCCGGCCGTGACGTGCTGGTGATCGACGCCAGCGAGTTCCCGCGGGACAAGGCCTGCGGCGACGGCTTAACCCCCCGGGCGGTGGTGGAGTTACGCCAACTCGGCCTCGGCGACTGGCTGGACGGCAGGATCCGCCACCATGGGCTGCGGCTGGCCGGGTTCGGCAGTCATCTTGAGGTGCGCTGGCCGGGGCCGTCGTTCCCGGAGACCAGTTCGGCGGTGCCCCGCACCGAACTCGACGATCGGGTGCGCAAAGCCGCCGAGGACGCCGGGGCGGGGATGCTGCTGGGGTGCAAGGCCGTCGACGTCGACCTCGATTCCGCCGGGCGGGTGACCGCGGTGATACTCGCCGACGGCCGGCGGGTGGCCTGTCGTTGGCTGATCGTGGCCGACGGCGCCCGCTCGCCGCTGGGCCGGGCGTTGGGTCGGCAATGGCATCAGCACACCGTCTACGGGGTGGCGGCGCGCGCCTACCTGACCTCCCCGCGCGCCGATGAGCCGTGGATCTCCTCGGACCTGGAATTGCGGTCGCCCGCCGGCGGTGCCGGCAATCGAGCCGGAGCCGGACAGGTGCTGCCCGGGTATGGCTGGATCTTCCCGCTGGGCAACGGTGAGGTGAACCTCGGGGTGGGGGCGCTGGCCACCGCCAAGCGTCCGGCCGACGTGGCGCTGCGGCCGTTGATCAAGCACTACGCCGACCTCAAGCGCGACAGTTGGGGTTTTGAGGGCCCGCCGCGGGCGGTGTCCTCGGCGCTGCTGCCGATGGGCGGGGCGGTCTCCGGGGTGGCCGGGCCGAACTGGATGCTGATCGGCGACGCCGCGGCCTGCGTGAACCCGCTCAACGGCGAGGGTATCGACTACGGCCTGGAGACCGGACGGCTGGCCGTTGAGCTGCTGGGCTCGGCCGATATCGCGATGGCGTGGCCGGCGCTGCTGCAAGCCCACTACGGGCGGGGGTTCTCGGTGGCCCGCCGGCTCGGGCTGCTGTTGACGTTGCCGCGGTTTTTGCCGCTGACCGGCCCGCTGGCCATGCGATCTTCGGCGCTGATGGGTGTCGCGGTGCGGCTCATGGGAAACCTGGTCACCGATTCAGACGTCGACCGGGTGGCGCGGCTGTGGCGCGCGGCCGGTGCCTCGTCACGGCTGGCTGATAACCGCAAACCATTCAGCTAGCGGGTTTGACGGCCGCGTGCAGGGCGACGATGCCGCCGGTGAGGTTGCGCCACTGCACCTGCGTCCAGCCGGCCTGCTCGATGCGCCGGGCCAGCGTCGGCTGGTCGGGCCACGCCCGGATGGACTCGGCGAGATAGATGTAGGCCTCCGGGTTACTGGAGACCGCGCGGGCCACCCGGGGCAGCGCCTGCATCAGGTACTCCTTGTAGATCGTGGAGAACACCGGCACGGTCGGGGTGGAGAACTCGCACACCACCAGGCGGCCGCCGGGTTTGGTGACGCGGGCCATCTCGCGCAGACCCGCCCCGAAGTCGACCACGTTGCGCAGACCGAAGCTGATGGTCACCGCGTCGAACACCTCGTCACCGAAGGGCAGCAGGGTGGCGTCACCGGCCACTTTGGGCACCGGTCGCCGGTCACCGGCATGCAGCATGCCCACCGAGAAGTCGGCGGCGACACACCACGCGCCGGACTTGGCCAACTCGACGGTGGACACCGCGGTTCCGGCAGCCAGGTCCAGAACCGCCTGCCCGGGGACGAGTCGCAGTGCCGAACGGGTGGCCCGACGCCAATACCGATCCTGGCCCAGTGACAGCACTGTGTTCGTGACGTCGTAGCGACGAGCCACGCCGTCGAACATCGACGCGACCTCATGGGGGTTCTTGTCCAGCGACGCGCGACTCACCCAACAGACGCTATCAAGCGCGGCGCCGGTCACCCTCACGGTTCTGGCGTGAGTAGGCCGCCATCCGATCACTGAGGCGGACGAGCCTGTCCTCGTGGCCGGCCGGCATGGTGTACGCCAACTGCCGAAGCTCGACAGCGAAACCCTGCAATTCCTGGCTGAACGAATTGTCACTCATCAGTGGAAACCTCCCCATCTGTTGTGACATGCACGAAAGTGCTTGTACCGATTACGTTTTGGTTCTCACCGTGGTCCCCCTTGACCCTGAGCACCATTGTGCTCCGTCCCGGAACGGGACAACAGACCTCTTAGGAAGATCTCAGGTGAAGTTTGCGTTTCGGCCGTGTTTCGCATCCGGCAGTCGGCGCTCCAGGCGGACCAGACCGGCCAGCATGGCCGCCCCGATGAGCCAGCCGGCCACCGCGGTCGATCCGGCCGGGATGATCGCCAGCATCGCGTTGCGGTTCTGCACCCGAACCAGATTGGGATCGGATCTGTCGTACTCGACGTAGATGCGCATGCCGGTCGCCAGTTCCGAGGGATACAGCACACCGAGTTCGGGCCGGTATGTCACGCGGTCGGGGGTGACGAACTCGATGGTGGACCGCCGGGGCCCGGCCGAGAGCACCTCAGCCTCGGCCACCGCCAGATTCCGGGCGATCTGCCGGTCGTTGCGCCAGGCCCCGGCGACCAGCAGCAGCGACTGTAGGGTGACGACGCCGATCAGCACCCACACCGCGGTCTTGGCCCACCGCAACGCTTTTCGGTCGAACGAATCAGGCACGACGGGGTTGCGGCTAGGCAGAGCGGCTTCCAGCAGTTCCCGCGGCCTGCCGCTCACAGAGCAGCCCGGATCGCAGCGTGCAACTGACGCAGCGAGGACCGGTCGGCTTTGACTTCCAGCACCCGCATACCGTCGTGCGGTTCATCAAGGGTCGGCTGGAGTTGGTCGACCTCGATCTGCCGGGCATCAACGTGGTAGGCCCGACACAGCGCGCCGACGTCGACGTCGTGGGGGGTGCCGAAGATTCGCGACGACACGTCGGAGAACCGCGGATCGCCCTGTTCGAGCAACTCGAAGATGCCGCCACCGTTGTCGTTGGACACAACGATGGTCAGGTTGTGCGGGGTGGGTTCGGTGGGCCCGATCAGCAGGCCGGAGGCGTCATGGACGAACGTCAGGTCACCCAGCAGTGCCAACGTTCGACCCCGGTGCGCCAGCGCAGCGCCGATGGCGGTGGACACCGTGCCGTCGATACCGGCCACGCCGCGGTTGGAGCGGACAACCACCGAATCCGTGGTCAGGCCGGCCAACGCCACGTCGCGGACCGGGTTGGAGGCCCCCAGCACCAACTGGTCGCCGGGCCGCAGGGCCGCGGTCACCGCGGCGGCGACGTGCAGGCCGGTGGTCAGCGGATGGGCCGCCAACTGATCGTGAACGACCGCGGCGACGCGGGTGTGGGCCGCGGCACATCGGCGCAGCCACTCCGGATCGGGACTCCCGGTCGTCTGCGCGCGGGTTCCGGTGGCCATCGAGTTGCCGGAGACATCCGGCCAGCGCGGCCCGGTGGTCAGTGCGTAGACCGGCAGGTCGGGGTCGGCCAGCAGCGCTGAGACCGCCCGGTGCAGGGTGGGCCGGCCGAGCATGATGACCTGCCGCGGCCGCAGCAGGGTCAGCGCCAGCGGGTGCAGTGGGGTGGCCGGACGCGGCGCCGTCGGCTCGGCGACGGTGGGCAGGTGGGCCAGGCCGGGGTGCACGCCCGCGCCGTGGCCGGCGATCACCACGGTGTCTGCGGTGAGGTCGATCTCGACCGGCTCATCGAAGTTCACCGGCGGTGTGTACGTCCAGGGCTGGCCGTCGGGGCGCCCCGGAGGGAAGTCCTCAGGGTTGGAATCCGATTCCGGCACAAGGGGTTCGCGCAGCGGAATGTCGAACTGCACCGGCCCGGCGTTGGCGCTGCGCGACCCGGCGGCCGCGGCCAGCACCCGGCAGGTGGCCGATCGCCACTGCGCGTTGAGGCCATCAAGGCGGTCCGCGGCACTCTCGGCGAGACCCAGACTGATCGCGGCGCGCGCCTGGCTGCCGAAGTAGCCCAACTGCTCCATGGTCTGGTTGGCGCCGGTGCCCAGCAGTTCGTAGGGCCGGTTCGCGGACAGGATAATCAGCGGCACCCGGGCGTAATTGGCCTCGACGACCGCCGGACCGAGGTTGGCCACCGCGGTCCCCGAGGTCATCGCGATCGGAACCGGCCGCCCGCTGCCGATGGCCAGGCCGACGGCCAGGAAGCCCGCGGTGCGCTCATCGATACGGACATGCAGGCGCAGGCGGCCCGCCCGGTCGGCGTCGGCGAAGGCGAACGCCAATGGCGCGTTACGCGAACCGGGGCAGAGCACCACGTCGCGCACGCCGCCGCGAATCATTTCGTCGACGACGACCCGCGCCTGTGTCGTCGAAGGGTTCACCCGTACAGCGTGGCACAGTCGCGGTGGCGATTACACGAGCGTTCCAGCAAAGAAGTCCAGCATTGCCCGGTTGACCGGGTCGTAGCGCTCCAGAAAACCCAGGTGACCGGCGTTGGCGATCTGGACATAGCGGCCTGAAGGGATGGCATCGGCCACCTCGCGGCCCATCGCGGGCGGCGTGACCACGTCGTCGGCGAAACCGATCACCAACACCTCGGTGGAGATCGCCCGGTAGGCGGGCAACCGATCCTCGAGCGGTGCCACGCCGAGTTGAGCGCGCCAACCCGGGGTGCGTTTGAGAGGGAACGCGGTGAACATCTGCAGCCACTCGTCGATCGCCGGGGAGTTGATGGTCTTGGGCGAGAAGTTCTCCAGG
Organism: Mycobacterium sp.; assembly: GCA_964202555.1. Taxonomy (GTDB): domain Bacteria; phylum Actinomycetota; class Actinomycetes; order Mycobacteriales; family Mycobacteriaceae; genus Mycobacterium. The sequence goes on along the minus strand of CAXNJA010000045.1, from coordinate 5,798 downwards.
ATCCGCACCTTGGCCGCATAGGAGTTGGGCAGTTCGATATCGGCCTCGGCGAGTTCCTCATCGGCGGTCCGGAACGCGATCCGGGTGGCGTCGACACGTCCGCGGGTGCCCATCAGCACCGCCTGCCGAACCAGGTCCGGGCGCGCCAGCATGAGTTCCTGGGCGATGAAGGCACCCATCGACATGGCCACCACCCGCGTCGGGCCGCCGATGACGGTCTCGATGATGTCGACGGTGTCGGCGACCGTCTGCGCGGTGGAGAAGCCGTCGGCGTTCTCGGTGGCGCCCACCCCGCGGTTGTCGAAGGTGACGCAGCGGTAGCCGGCCCGTGCGAACACCGGAACCTGGTGGATGTGCCAGGTGCGTCCGGCGCCGCCGGTTCCGGCGATGAACAGCACCGGGTCGCCGGTACCGGTGTCGTCGTAGGCCAGGTTGGTCACGGCCGCGACGGTAGCAGTGCGTGGCACTCCCGCACCCGGGAGATCCACCAGTCGCGACGGTCGGCGGGGGCGGCCAGGGCGGCCAGTCGGGCCGGATCCGGGACGACATCGCTGACGGGCAGGCTCCCGTTTTCGGGTTGCAGGTCGACGACGTCGGTGACGAACAGCCCGCCGGTGCCCAGTCCGCACGCGTGTGTCAGCCGGGGCAGCGCCGCCGCGGCGGCCAGGCCGGCGGCGATGCCGACCGCGGAGTCCAGCGCGCTGGAGACCACCACCGGGATGTCGATCCGGGCGGCGATGTCGAGCAGGGCGGCGATCCCGCCCAGTGGGGCGACCTTGAGCACCGCGATGTCGGCGGCACCGGCCCGCACCACCGCCAACGGGTCTTCGGCCTTGCGGATGGACTCGTCGGCGGCCACCGGTACCGCCACCCGGCGGCGCACCTCGGCAAGTTCGGCGACCGTCCGGCAGGGTTGCTCGAGGTACTCCAACGATCCGTCGGCGGTCAAGGCCTGTGCGGCCGCCACCGCCTCCGGCACGCTCCAGCCGCCGTTGGCGTCCACCCTGACGGTGGGGATCACCGCGCGGACCGCGTTGACCCGGGCGACGTCCTCGGCCAGGGTCTGCCCGGGTTCGGCCACCTTGACCTTGGCGGTGGTGCAACCGGGAAACCGGGCCAGCACCTCGGCCACCTGCCCGGGTGCAACCGCAGGCACGGTAGCGTTGATGGCAATCCGGTCACGTATCCCCGAAGGCCTTGGCGCATAACTGGATTCGACCGCCGAAGCCAGCCAGTGCGCGGCTTCGGCCGGCGGGTACTCCAGGAAAGCCCCGAACTCACCCCAGCCGGCCGGGCCGTCGATCAACGTCACCTCGCGCATGGTGATACCGCGGAAGCGCACCCGCATCGGCAACACGACAACGTGCAGGCGCTCCAGCAGATCGTCCAGCGGCGGCGGCATCACGTCAGCACGCCGGCCGGCATCAGATGGCGCGGTCTGCCTTATCCCAGTACGGCTTACGCAGATCCTTCTTGAGCAGCTTCCCGGTTGGGTTGCGAGGTAGCTCAGCCATGATCTCGACGCTGCGGGGGCACTTGTAGCCCGCCAGCCTTCCTTTGCACCAGGCGACCAGGTCCTCCGGGGAGACCTCCTGACCTGAGGAGAGCTCCACGACGGCCTTGACCGACTCGCCCCATTTCGGGTCGGGGATGCCGAACACCGCGGCGTCAGCGACGGCCGGGTGATCGGTCAGGGCCCGCTCAACCTCGACGGAGTAGATGTTCTCTCCGCCGGAGATGATCATGTCCTTGAGCCGGTCTTCGACGAAGACGAAGCCACCGTCATCGACGCGACCGATGTCACCGGTGCGGAACCACCCGTCCTCGGTGATGGCCTCCCGGGTGGCGTCGGGCTTGTTGTGGTAGCCCTCCATCACCTGCGGTGTGCGGAACCACAATTCACCGGGCTGCCCTTGCTGAGCGTCTTCGAGGGTGTCGGGATTGACCACCCGAACCTCGACCTTGAGTGCGGGCTGGCCTGCACTGGTGAGCCGTTCGGGGCGGGATTCGTCGCGGTGGGCCTGCGGCGAGAGCACAGTGACCGCGCCGCACACCTCGGTCAGGCCGTACACCTGGACGAAATCGGTGTTCGGGAAGTCCTTGAGTGCCTGGGCCAGCAACGCAGGCGGCATCGGGGAGGCGCCGTAGACGAAGGTGCGCAACCGGTTGAACAGCGCGATCACGTCCGGACCCATCTCCATCACCTTGGCCAGCACAGCCGGCACCAGGAAGGTGCGGGTGGCGCCGGCCAACATGGCCCCGGCCAGCGACGCGCCGTCGACCTCGCGGGTCACGAAGCTGGGAATGCCGGCATGGATGCCCAACTGCGCATAGGAGGAACCGCCGACGTGGAACAACGGCATGGACACCATGTTGATGTCATCGGAGACGAACTCGGCGAAGGCGCCGCCGGCGTTCAGGGTGTGAGCCATCAGGCTGCCCTGACTCAGCCTGATTCCCTTGGGGTTTCCGGTCGTACCCGAGGAGTACATGATCACGCAGACGTCTTCCGGGGTGACGTCGGCGCCGCGGTCGCGGGGCGTGGCGGCGGCCAACATGGCCTCGTATTCGTCGCCGTCGGTACCCTCCGGAGTGACGGTGATGACGTGCTCGACGTGGGTGAGATGGTCACGGATCGCGTCGATCGAACCTTTGAGTTCTTCGCCGACGATGATGACCTTGGCCCCGCAGTCGTTGATGACGTAGTCCATCTCCGACCCGGCCAGCCGGAAATTGACGATCGCCGTCGCCGCACCCAAGGATGCGGCGGCCATCGTGGTCTCGAGGCAGGCCGGATGGTTCTTGTCCAGGAAGGCCACCACGTCGCCGCGGCCGATCCCGCGCTCGGCTAGCGCACCGGCCAATCGGCGCACGCGTTCGTTGAATTGGCCCCAGGTAAAGCTGCGGTCCAGATAAATGATGGCCTGCTCGTCGGGCTTCACCTGGGCCCAATGGGCCAGCCGTTCGTCGAGAAAGCGGGGTTCGGCAGTTTGCTCCATGCCTAACAGGGTGCCACCCCGAGCATCAATTCTTGGCCGATTTCCCCCAATCGGTTGATCCCGTTGTCCCCTCCCATAACGGCCAGCCGGTTGACGGTCGTGGCGAACAACGCCCGGCAGAGTGGGCGTCACCAGCCCGGAAAACCATCGGGAGGGCCGCCCAGAGCAAAGGAATCGAGATGACCACCACCATCACCCGCCGCATCGTCACCGCACTGACCGGATCGGCTCTCGCGGCCGGGATCATGGCCGGGGGCCTGGCCCTCGGTGCGCCGGCCCAGGCCCAGCCGAGCACCGGCTCGGCCGCCACCTGCGTGACCGCGCCCGTCTCCGGCATGGCTCCCACGATGCTCAACCCGCTGACCCGGGCCGCGCAGGTGGCCGCCTACGACGCTCCGAGCCAGCCGATCGCGGTGGCCAGCAGTTGCATCGGGCACTGACCAGCGCGCGCACCCGACTCCCTGGCTCCAAACTGGAACACGTTCTAATGTTGCACCCATGAGCGAGGATCTGCTGCGTCAACCCCTGCACGCCGGCCACCTGACCGTCGGGGCGCTGAAGCGGCACCGGGACAAACCGCTGCTGTTCCTCGGCGACACCACCATGACGGGCGGCGAACTGGCGATGCGGATCAGCCAGTACATCCAGGCTTTCGAAACACTGGGAGCCGGTGACGGCGCGACCGTCGGTCTGCTCTCGCTGAACCGCCCCGAGGTGCTGATGATCATCGGCGCCGGGCAGACCCAGGGCTACCGGCGCACCGCGCTGCACCCACTGGGCTCACTCGACGACCACGCCTACGTGTTGTCCGACGGCGGGGCGACGTCGCTGATCATCGACCCCAATCCGATGTTCACCCAGCGGGCGGTGGGACTGCTGGCGAAGGTGCCCTCGCTGCGCCAGGTGCTCACCCTGGGGCCGGTGCCCCCGGAATTGGCCGACGTGGGCGTCGACCTGATCGCCGAGGCCGCGAAATACTCCCCGAAACCGTTAGTGGCGGCCGACCTGCCACCCGATCACATCGGTGGGCTGACCTACACCGGTGGGACCACCGGCAAGCCCAAGGGTGTGATGGGCACGGTGAGTTCCATTCTCACGATGACCACGGCGCAACTCGCGGAGTGGGAGTGGCCCGACCTTCCGCGGTTTCTGATGTGTACGCCTCTCTCGCATGCCGGGGCGGCGTTCTTCGTGCCGACGATCGTCAAGGGCGGCGAGATGATCGTGCTGCCCAAGTTCGATCCGGCCGAGGTGCTGGCGACGATCGAGGAGCGCCGCATCACCGCGACCATGCTGGTGCCGTCGATGATCTACGCGCTGATGGACCACCCCGACTCCCACACCCGCGACCTGTCGTCGCTGGAGACGGTGTACTACGGCGCCTCGGCGATGAACCCGGTCCGATTGGCCGAAGCCATCCGGCGGTTCGGGCCGATTTTCGCCCAGTATTACGGGCAGTCCGAGGCGCCGATGGTGATCACCTACCTGGCCAAGGGCGACCACGACGAGAAGCGCCTCACCTCCTGCGGGCGGCCGACGCTGTTCGCCCGCACCGCCCTGCTGGACGCCGACGGCAACCCGGTCCCGGCAGGCGAAGTCGGCGAGATTTGCGTCTCCGGTCCACTGCTGGCCGGCGGGTACTGGAACCTGCCGGAAGAGACCGCCAAGACATTTAAGGACGGCTGGCTGCGCACCGGCGACATGGCCCGGGTGGACGACGACGGCTTCTTCTACATCGTCGATCGGATCAAGGACATGATCGTCACCGGCGGATTCAACGTGTTCCCGCGCGAAGTGGAAGACGTGGTCGCCGAGCACCCCGCCGTCGCGCAGGTCTGCGTGATCGGCACGCCGGACGACAAGTGGGGTGAGGCGGTGACGGCGGTGATCGTACTGCGGCCCGGACACCCGTCCGACGCAGACGCAGTCGCGACGGTCACCGCCGAGATCCAGGCCGCGGTCAAGGAACGCAAGGGCTCGGTGCAGTCACCCAAACAGGTGGTGGTGGTCGACTCGGTACCGGTGACCGCGTTGGGCAAGCCGGACAAGAAGGCGGTGCGGGCGCAGTTCTGGTCAGGTTCGGAGCGATCCATTGGCTGAGCTGCGGGCGGTCTTATTCGACTTCTCCGGGACGCTGTTCCGCCTTGACGACGACGACAGCTGGTTCGCCGGTATGGACGGTGTCGACGAGGAGGTGGCGGCCGAGTTGATGGACCGGCTGACCCACCCGACCGGCCCGGGGGTGCAGATGACCGAACGGGCCTACGCGGCGTGGCTGAACCGCGATCTGAAGCCAGACCTGCACCGGGAGGCTTACCTGCACGTCCTGGCCGTCTCCGGTCTTGCCGACCGGCATGCCGAAGTGCTCTACGAGCGGGTCATCGACCCGGCGGCGTGGACGCCCTACCCCGACACCGTCCAAGTCCTCGACGGGCTGCGGGCCGACGGCATTCCGACGGCGGTGGTGTCCAACATCGCCTGGGATATCCGTGACGCGTTCGAGGCCACGGGAACGGCCGCCGACAGCTACGTGCTGTCGTTCGAAGCCGGTGTGATCAAGCCGGATCCGCGGATCTTCCAGATCGCACTGGACCGGCTCGGGGTGACCGCGGCGGAGACGCTGATGGTGGGCGACAGCGAGGAGAACGATGGCGCGGCCGCCGAACTCGGCTGCTCCTTCGCGTTGGTGGACCCACTACCCACCGACGAGCGCCCCACCGGACTGCTGGATGCACTGCGGGAGCACGGCCTCGCCCTCTAACGCCGAGCGGTGGACTACCGTCGTCGGCGTGAGCGACA
>CAXNJA010000044.1:0-18339 GCA_964202555.1 Mycobacterium sp. | reverse complement strand
TACGGTGCGCCGGGTGAGTACAACCCGGCCGCCTACGGTCAGCCCGGCCAGTATGGTCAGCCCGGTCCGTACGGGGCGCCGCCGCCGTACGGGCAGTACCCGCCCCCGCCCGGGCAGTACCCGCCGCCGCCGGGCCAGTACCCGCCCTACGGCCCGCTCGGCGCCGAGGAGGCCGGCAAGAAGTCCTCGCGTCTGGTCGGCACCATCCTGTCGGCGTTGGGCGCCTTGGCGTTGCTCGCGGTTCTGGTCCTCGGGTTCTGGAAGCCCGGCTTCTTCGTGAGCACCAAGTTGGATGTGGACAAGGCCCAGCAGGGGGTGCAGCAGATCCTTACCGACGAGGCCAACGGCTACGGCGCCAAGAACGTCAACGACGTCAGGTGCAACAACGGTCAGAACCCGACGGTCAAGAAGGGCGACACCTTCACCTGTGAGGTCAGTATCGACGGCACCAAGCGTCAGGTCACCGTGACGTTCCAGGATGACAAGGGCACCTACGAGGTGGGCCGGCCCAAGTAGGTCTTGCAGGTCTTGCTTTAGGCAGCCCGCCTACCCGTTTGCGCACCGGCGCTAAGAAGCTAAGGTCGGCGACTCAGGCTGTGTGTTGAACTGCTCGATCCCCGCCAGAGTGCTCCGTGCGTCCACGACGGCGCCAAGGGCAACGGTGACCGCTTCGTCTACAGCGCGTCCAACGCCTTCTGCAGCCTCGCCACCGATGACGTGATTCCGTATTGGCCAGCCAAGTCGGCGACCCGTGTGGGATCGGCGGGGTGCAATGGCAGCCGATCATCGCCGGACAACTGCACCGGAGCGTCCAGTGCCACCCGGACCACCGGCTGGGCCGCCTCGAGGTAGTCGCCGGCCGAAAGGATTTTGGCCCGAAAGGCTTTCGGCAGCTCCGATTCAGGGTCGTGGGCGGCAGCCAGAACAGCGGCTAGCGACCCGTACCGGGTCAGCATGGTGGCGGCGGACTTCTCGCCGATTCCGGCAACGCCGGGCAGACCGTCGGACGGGTCGCCGCGCAACAACGCCAACTCGGCGTAGGCGGCCCCGGCGCGGTGCACGGGCACGCCGTAGTTCTCGGCCACCTCGGCCGGGCCGAACTTCGTCGCCTTGGACAGCCCGCGGCCGATGTAGAGCACCCGGACTTCGACCGGTTCGTCGGTGACCAGTTGCAGCAGGTCCCGGTCACCGCTGACGACCACCACAGGATCCCGTCGCTCAGCCGCCGCCAGCGTGCCGAGCACATCGTCGGCCTCGAACCCGTCGGCTCCCGCGGTGGCGATCCCGAATGCCGCAAGAACCTCGAGGATCACCTCGACCTGGGGGCTCAGATCGTCGGGCACCTCCTCGACGTCCGTCTCGGCGTCATCGCCGAGGGGGCTGCCCTCCTCGGCGACGCGGTGCGCCTTGTAGGACGGGATCAACGCCACCCGCCAGGCCGGGCGCCAGTCCAGGTCCAGGCATACCACCAGCCGTGCCGGGCGCTCCCGGGCGATCAGGGTCGCGACGCTGTCCAGGAAACCGCGCACCGCGTTGACCGGTCGGCCGTCGGGGCCGGTGATCGAGGCCGGCACACCGAAGTAGGAACGAAACCACATACTGGCGCCGTCGAGCAGCAGGACCGGTGCGGACATAAGCCATCACGCTAGCCTGACTGCCATGACGACCCGGTTCTCCCACGAGGTGTACGCACGTCGGCTCGCGGCCGCGGCAGCGGGCGCGGCGCAGGCCGGTCTGGCCGGCCTGATCATCACCCCCGGCTATGACATGCGCTACCTGATCGGTTCGCGGGCAGAGACTTTCGAGCGGCTGACCGCGCTGGTCGTGCCGGCTTCCGACGGGCAGGAGCGCAGCGGCTCGGGAATCGGCATCAGCGGCGCCACGGTGGTGCTGCCGCGGTTGGAACTGGCCGCGCTCAAGGAGTCAGCCGTCGCCGAACTGGGTCTCAATGTCATGGACTGGGTCGACGGCGAGGATCCCTACAACCTGGTCGCCGAGGCTCTGGGCGGGCACGCGCGGGTCGCTGTCACCGACTCCATGCCCGCACTGCATCTGCTGCCGCTGGCCCACCGGCTCGGCGCCACGCCGGTACTGGCCACCCCGGTGATGGCCGCCCTGCGGATGATCAAGAACCCGGAAGAGATCGAGGCGCTGCGCCGCGCCGGTGCCGCGATCGACCGGGTGCACGCCCGGGTCCCGGGGTTCCTCAGACCCGGGCGCACCGAGGCTCAGGTTGCCGCCGATATCACCGAAGCCATTGTCTCCGAGGGGCATTCGGAGGCCGCTTTCGTCATCGTCGGCTCCGGGCCGCATGGCGCCGACCCCCACCACGAGTGCTCGGATCGCGAACTTCAGCGCGGCGACATCGTCGTCGTCGATATCGGCGGCCCGGTGGAGCCGGGCTACAACTCCGATTGCACCCGCACCTACAGCCTCGGTGAGCCGCCTGCGGACGTGGCCGAACAGTACGCCGTGCTGCAGCGTGCCCAAGCCGCCGCCGTTGCAGCAGTACGACCCGGTGTGACCGCGCAGCACGTCGACGCCGCGGCCCGCGACCTACTGGCCGACGCCGGATTGGGCGAGTACTTCGTGCACCGGACCGGGCACGGCATCGGGCTGTCGGTGCATGAGGAGCCCTACATCGTGGCCGGTAATACCCAGACCCTGGCCGAGGGCATGGCCTTCAGCGTCGAACCGGGTATCTATCTGCCGGGCCGCTGGGGCGCCCGGATCGAGGACATCGTGATAGTGACCGCCGACGGGGCGCTGCCGGTCAACAGCCGGCCGCACGACTTGGTCGTCGTGGACTGATCGTCGTCGACTGACTAGGAACGGTCAAGCAGCGTGGAGGACCCCAGCACCCGCTTGACCAGCACCTCGATCACCACACGCTGCGGATTCGGTTTGGGTGTGCGGTAACGCTGGGCGTAGCGCAGTTCGGCGTCGCGGACCGCCTCCGGTTCGCGGTTCACCTGCGCGATCCCCTCCAAGGTCAACCACCGCGCACCGTCGACCTGGGACAGCACACCGACGTGGCTGCGCTCGGCGTTGACCGCTTTCTGCGACCCGTCGCTGGTGATCACCCGGGCGATGTGGGTCTCCGGGTCGAAGGTGAAGCCCACCGCCACCACGTGGGGGGAACCGTCGGCCCGCAGGGTGGTAAGCATGGCCAGATGGCGTTCGGTGAGGAACTCCAAGGCGTCGCTGGTCAGTCTCGCGGTGGTGTTCGGCATTAGGCGTCACGGTAGCGCAGGGGATAATCCCATCCGTGGAGGACACAGCCGACACGGCGGATCAGGTGGTGGTCATTTTCGGCGGCCGCAGCGAGATCGGACTGGAACTGGCGACCCGGCTTGCCGCCGGTGCGACGGTGGTGCTGGCCGCCCGCAGCGCCGAAGGGCTCGGGCCGCAGGTCGACGCCGTGACTGCGGCGGGCGCGAAAGTGGTGAGCGCCGTCGAGTTCGACGCCGACGACCTGGAGTCACACGGACCGTTGCTGGACAGGTTGACCACGGAGTTCGGGGACATCGACGTCGCCGTGCTGGCGTTCGGCATCCTCGGTGATCAGGCCCGCGCCGAGACCGACGCCGCGCACGCCGCCGCGATCGTGCACACCGACTATGTCGCGCAGGTGAGCCTGCTGACTCAGCTGGCGACTCGGATGCGCCACGCGGGGCACGGAACTCTGGTGGTGTTCTCCTCGGTGGCGGGTGTGCGGGTGCGCCGGGCCAATTACGTTTACGGTTCGGCCAAGGCGGGTCTGGACGGCTTTGCCAGCGGACTTGCCGACGCGCTGCACGGCAGCGGGGTGCGAATGCTCATCGTTCGACCCGGCTTCGTCATCGGCCGGATGACCCGGGGAATGGATCCCGCTCCGCTGTCCAGCACACCGGCGCAGGTCGCCGCGGCAACGGTCCGGGCGTTGGCGGCGGGCCGGCGCAGCGTCTGGGTGCCGGGTGCGCTGCGGCCGCTGTTCTTCGGGCTGCGACTACTGCCGCAGCCGGTGTGGCGCAGGATGCCACGATGAGCGAGATCATCGTGGTGGGTATCGGTGCAGACGGGATGGCCGGTCTGTCGGAGAACTCGCAGTCCGAATTGCGCGGTGCGACGGTCATCTACGGTTCCGAACGACAACTCGACCTGCTCGATGACACCGTCGACGCACCGCGGCGGACGTGGCCGAGCCCGATGATGCCGGCGTTGGAAGCCCTTCTCGATGACGATCCCGATGCCGATATCCATATCGTGGCCAGCGGGGATCCACTCCAGCACGGCATCGGCGCGACGCTGATCCGGTTGTACGGCCCGGACCGGGTGCGGGTGTTGCCGCAGGTGTCGTCGGTGACGCTGGCGTGCGCACGGATGGGCTGGCCCAGCCACGACACCGAGGTGATCAGCCTGGTGACTGCACCGGTGCACACCGCGGTCCGCCGTGGCGGACGCGCGGTGGTGCTCTGCCGCGACGCCGGGACGCCGGCCGCGCTGGCGGCAGTGCTCGTCGAAACCGGGCGCGGGGATTCGGAGTTCGCCGTCCTGGAACAACTCGGCGGGCCGGCCGAGCGGATCCGCACCGGTCCGGCCGCTGCGTGGGTCGCCGCGCCACCTGCCGACGTCGATGACCTCAACGTCGTCGCCGTCCGGTACCTGCCCGATGAGAACGACCCGGCGGCCCTGCCCGACGCAGCTTTCCGGCACGACGGCCAGATCACCAAACAGACCATCCGCGCGGTGACGCTTGCTGCACTGTCGCCCCGACGCAATCAGTTGCTCTGGGATGTCGGGTCCGGATCGGGCAGCATCGCGGTGCAGTGGTGCCGCGCCGCCCCGGGGTGCCGTGCGGTCGCCTTCGAGACCGATCCGCACCGCCAGGAGCGCATCGAGGCCAACTCCCGCGCCTTCGGCGTCGATGTGGAGATCCGCGGCGAGGCCCCGGACTCCTTCGAGGGGGCGCCCCGGCCGGACGTCGTCTTCATCGGCGGCGGGTTGACCGTCAGCGGCCTGCTCGAGGAGTGCCTCGGTCGACTGGCCGGCGGCGGGCTTTTGGTGGCCAACGCCGTCACCGCCGAGTCCGAAGCGCTTCTGGTGCAATGGTATTCACGCCTCGGCGGGGAGCTTCGCCGTTTCCAGCACTACCTCGGAGAACCCCTGGGCGGCTTCACCGGCTGGCGCCCGCAGATGCCGATCACCCAGTGGTCGGTGAAGCTGCTGTGATCGGTTCGGAAGTGGGGACCCAGCGGTGAAGGTCTACTTCATCGGCGCCGGACCGGGTGCAGCCGATCTGATCACCGTCCGCGGGCAGCGGCTGTTGCAGGGGTGCGCGGTGTGCCTGTACGCCGGGTCGATCATGCCCGACGATCTGCTGGCGTTCTGCCCGCCCGGCGCCCGGATCGTCGACACCGGTCCGCTGACGCTCGAGGAGATCATCGCCGAGTTTCGCAGCGCCCAGGACGCCGGCCAGGACGTGGCCCGACTGCACTCCGGTGATCCGTCGCTCTACAGCGCACTGGCCGAACAGTGCCGACGCCTTGAGGCGATCGGCATCGACTACGAGATCGTCCCGGGTGTCACGGCGTTTTCGGCGGCTGCGGCCGCGTTGGGCCGGGAACTGACCGTGCCGGGAGTCGCGCAGACGGTGACCCTGACCCGGGTGGCCACCCTGTCCACGGCGATGCCCCCCGGTGAGGACCTCACCGCACTGGCCGGTATCGGCGGAACCATGGTGATTCACCTTGCCGCGCACCGCATCGAGGTGATCGTTGCCGAACTGGTGGCGGCCGGCTACCGGCCGAACACCCCGGTCGGGGTGGTGGCCTTCGCGAGTTGGCCGCAGCAGGTGGTGCTGCGGGGCACCCTGGCCGATATCGCCGACCAGATGACGCAGGCCCAGATCACCCGCACCGCGGTGATCATCGTGGGAGACGCGCTTGGCGCCCAGGGGTTCAGCGACAGCTACCTGTACTCGGCCGGGCGGACGCGGGGGAACCGGCACTGATGCGGGTGCTGCTACTCGGCGGCACCGCCGAGGCCCGCGCCCTGGCGGCGCTCCTGCACCCTCGGGTCGAGGTCATCAGCTCACTGGCCGGCCGAGTGCCCGATCCGGCGCTGCCGGCCGGTGCGGTTCGGGTCGGCGGGTTCGGGGGAGTGGCGGGGCTGCGGGAGTGGTTGGTGGACAACGGGATCACCGCCGTCGTCGACGCTACGCATCCGTTCGCCGCCGGAATCACCGCCAATGCCACCACGGCCTGTGCCGGATTGAGCTTGCCGCATCTGGTGCTGCACCGCCCGCCCTGGGACGCCGGCGGCGCACTGCAGGTTTCCTCTGATGGTGAGGCAGCTGACGTGGTCGCGGACAAGGGGTTTTCGCGGATCTTTCTGACCACGGGACGCTCCGGTGTCGCGGCGTTTCGCGACAGCCCGTCGTGGTTTCTCATCCGAGTCGTCACAGCACCGGATGCGGCGAGCCTGCCGCGTGATCACGAGCTGCTGCTGTCCCGGGGGCCGTATCGGTACGACGATGAACGCGCGCTCATGAGGCGGCACGGAATTGAGGTGGTGGTCACCAAGAACAGCGGTGGTGCGATGACCCGAGCCAAACTCCAAGCGGCACAGTCCCTCGGGATCGATGTCGTGATGATCGACCGGCCCGCTCTGCCGGCCGCGGTGCGTACCGTCGGCACCGTCGATGAGGCAGCAGCCTGGGTGCTCAGCCGGGGTAGCGGCGAGGCGTGAACACCGTCTCCCCGTACCACTGGGTCTGTGACGAGCCGACGATGAGCAGGCATCGCATGTCCACCGCCGCGGGCTCCAGGTCAGCCAGTCTGACCACCGTGACCGACTCCTGCGGCCCGGATACGTCCCGGCCGATCACCACCGGTGTACCGGCGTCGCGATGCTCAAGCAGCAGGTCCCGCATCGCGGCCACCTGCCAAGTCCGGGTCTTCGACGCCGGGTTGTAGACGGCCAGCACCAGATCGGTTGCCGCAGCAGCCGAAATCCGGGCGGCGATCACCTCCCACGGTTTGAGCCGGTCGGACAGCGAGATCACCGCGTAGTCATGACCCAACGGCGCACCGACCCGACTAGCCACCGCTTGGGCGGCCGTCATCGCGGGAATAACCCGCACGTCGATGCCGGGCCATTGCTTGGCCTCCTCGAGGACCGCGCTGGCCATCGCGAACACCCCGGGATCGCCGGAGGACACCACGGCGACCGCGCGGCCCTGCTCGGCCAGTTCGCAGGCCAGCCTGGCGCGCTGCGGTTCATCGGTGTTGTCGGAGGGGTGACGACGTTGCCCGGGCCGGACCGCGACCCGGTCCAAGTACGGGCCATACCCGATCAGGTCTGTGGCACAGGCCAATTCCCGGCCGCTCTGCGGCGTCATCCAGTCGCTATCGCCCGGACCCAGGCCGACTACGGCTACCGTGCCGCAGCGTGCCGCGGTCTGGCCGGCCCGGTTGCCCGGCAGGACGGCCAGCGAGAAATACGGCACATTCGTCTCGTCCACGTCGGCGGCGGCCAGAACTCGTTCCCGGTCGGTACTCGCGCGCTCCACATACAGTGCGTCATCAAGCCGACCAGCCAGTGAAAGTGCCTCGCGCACCTGCGGATAGGTGCGGCCGAGCTTCATGATGACGGCGGCATCGGTGTCAGCCAGCCGGCGGGCCAGTTCGGCGGTCGGCAGGGTCCCGGGCAGTATCGACAGCACCTCGTCCCCGGTGACCAGCGGCGTCGATGTGGCCGCCGACGCTGCGCTGACCGACGTCACTCCCGGCACGATGACCGCGCGGAAACGCTGCGTCAACCTGGTGTGCATGTGCATGTAGGAGCTGTAGAACAGCGGGTCGCCCTCGGCCAGCAGAGCGACATCACGGCCGGCGTCGAGGTGTGCGGCGATCCGCTCGGCGGCGTGGGTGTAGAAGTCCTCCATGGCGCCGTCGTAGCCGCCGGGGTGGTCGGTGGTCCCGGTCGTCACCGGGTAGATCAGGTGCTCTTCGATCTGACCGGGCCGCAGGTAGGGCTCGGCGATCCGGCGGGCGATGCTGCGGCCGTGCCGCGCACTGTGGTAGGCCACCACGTCGGCTTCGCCGATCACCCGGGCCGCCTTGACCGTCACGAGTTCCGGATCGCCCGGACCCAGTCCGACGCCGAAAAGAGTGCCGAGCCTCATTCGCGCTCACAGGCGATTGCGTTCACCGCTGCAGCGGCCATGGCGCTACCGCCACGGCGGCCTCGCACCACCAGGTATTCCATCCCGCGCGGGTCGCAGATGAGCTCGTCCTTGGATTGCGCCGAACCCACGAACCCGACGGGACCGCCCAGCACCGCCACCGGGGCGGGCATGCCCTCGTCGATCAGTTCCAACAACCGGAACAGCGCGGTCGGGGCGTTACCGATGGCCAGCACCGCACCTGCCATCCGGTCGGCCCACAGTTGCACTCCGGCTGCCGACCGGGTGGTACTCAGTTGCCTGGCCAGATCCGCCGCCCGGGGATCGGCGACCAGCGACACCACCTCGTTGTTCGCCGGCAGGCGGGCGGCGGTGATTCCGGCGGCCACCATGGACGAGTCGCACAGGATGGGGGCGCCCGCCGCCAGGGCGGCGTGGGTGGCGCTCACCACACCGTCGGTGTGGGCCACGTGTTCGGTGAGGTCGACCTGGCCGCAGGTGTGAATCAGCCGGACCACCACGCGCGCCACATCCCCGGGGAATCCGGCCAGGTTCGCCTCGGCGCGGATCGTCTCGAAGGACTGCCGGTAGATCTCGGCGGCATCGCGGGTGTAGTCGAGCACGCACTTCACCCTACGGTTCTCGGGTTCGGGGTCTGCAGCGGCGAGTATCCGGCCTCGGTTGCCAGCAGCACCGTCGCGGCGGCCGGCCTGCCGCACGCCCGTTCGCAGCCGACGTAGTGCGTCGGTCCGGTTGCGGCACCGGACTCGGCAACCCTGGTGGCTTCGGCCCGCACGTCGGCGGCTGATCGGGAGCAGCCCGGACTGCCCACGCAGGCGCTGAGCTGCAGCCAGGGCGAGTTGTCGTCGAAAACCAGGCCCAGCGGCGCCAGGACCCGCAGCGAGGCATCGGCCACGCCCTCCTCGAGGTCGCAGATCAGCAGTGACCGCCAGGGCGTGACCACCAGCGGGGCCTGCAGTGCCGTGACGAAGTGGGCCTGACGCGCAGTCAACACCCCCAGCGGCACTCCCGCGCCGAGGGCGACCCGGTGTTCGGCTGACCCGCCGCCGGTCTGGGCGATCCACCCGATCGGCGGCTCACCCGGCAGGAACAGACCGGCCGTGGGGAAAGCCTGGGTGGTGTCGTCCAGCAGAATGCGGGCGTCGGTTAATTCCTTTACCCGCCAGGCATTTCCGCGCATCCTGACGAAGCGGCGAGCCACCGAAATCAGTGTGGGGACGACATCGTTCGGGTCCAACCGGATCCCGGTGTCGCGGCCGGCGAGCAGCAGTGCCACACCGTCGGGTTGGACGTGGACGCCGGTGTCGGCGGCCAGGCCGGAAACGTCGGCGCTGCCGTCGTCGAGGCTGAACCAGAACCGGCCCGGAAGTTCGGCAAGTTCGGGGTCGGACTGGATGGCGCTGTCCAATTCCCGCACCCACGGGCGGACATCGGTTCGTCCGCCGAGGCGACCCGACAACGGCGAGGCGACGATGTTTCGGACCCGCTCGTGGGTCGGCGATGGCAGCAGACCGGCGCCGGCCACCGCCTCGGCGACCGCCGCCGGATCGCTGATTCCGCGGATCTGCAGGTTGCCGCGGGCGGTGAGTTCCAGCGTTGCGGAGCCAAACTCCTCGGCCACCCCGGCGAGTGTCCCGAGTTGCCCGGGGGTGAGCATGCCGCCGGGGAGCCTCACCCGGGCCAGCGCTCCGTCGGCGGCCTGGTGCACCTGCAACGCCCCCGGGCAGGCGTCGTGGTCACGAGTCCGGGTCACGCTCCCAACGGTACGACTCCGGCACTACGTCGACCTACCCCGTGCCACCATGGAAACAGCGCGGTAACCAGCGTTAGGGAAAATTCCTGAGCACGCGATCGGGCGGGGGAGGCTACGACGACCAGGACACGCGCCGACGGCGACTCCCGACGGGCGGTGCGGGCGGCGATGCTGATTGGGCTGTTGATCGCCGGCACTGTCGCACTTCAGGGACGGATGCCCGGGCCGCGGGCCGGGACCGAGGCTTCCACCGCGGACGATTCCGGCTCGCTGGTCGGGGTGATCGCCATGCTCGGGGTGTCGTTGGTGGTGATGGCGTTCGCGATGTTCGCCCGCCGCCCCGCGGCGCCCAAAGCCGCTCCTTACGAGATGGCCGACTTCGGTGGCGGCGAACCCGGCCGGTTTAATCGGCGGTGGCTGCTGATCGCGTTCGCCGTGGTGGTCGCCTGGCTGGGGATCTTCGTGGCGGCCAGCCAGTTCCGGTTCCAATCGGACTACACACCGCAGGCGCCGTCGCCGACATCGACGGCGGCTCCCGACGACCAACCCCAGCCTGCGGCCCCGTCGCAACCGTCGCAGCCCCGCAGCGACATGTTTCGGGTGCTGGCCGGGGCCACCGGCGTCCTGCTGGTGATGACGGTGGGTGCCACGGTCATCACCGCCGTGCGTCACCGGTCCGCGCTGCCGGCTGTCGTGATGACCGGCCGCCCCGACGCGGCCGAGGCCGTGGGACCGGAACCCCTGTTGGTGGCCGCGGAGCGCGGACTGGCTGAGGTGGCCAACCCGGCCCGGGAGCCAAGGGAGGCCATCATCGCCTGCTACGCGGCGATGGAAGAGGCGCTCGCCGCCGCCCCCGGGTCTGCCCCGCAGGCCTCCGACACCCCGTCGGAGGTACTGGCCAGGGCAGTGGGCAATCGGACGATCAGCACTGGCGCCGCCGCTGCTCTGGTGGATCTGTTCGCCGAGGCTCGGTTCAGTCGGCACACCATGACCGAAGGCCACCGCGACGACGCGGAGCAGGCGCTGCGCTCGGTGCTGGGCGAGCTGCGGAGCAGCGCATGAGTCGCCCGCTGCGCAGCCTGCGGAGCAGCGCATGAGTCGCCCGCTGCGCAGCCTGCGGAGCAGCGCATGAGTCGCATGTTCGCCGGCGGTTTCTTGGCGGTACTGCTGGCCGAGATCGTGGGACTGCTGTTCGGTTGGCGCTGGGCCCTGCCGGTAGGCGGTGTCGCCTTGGCGGCGTTCGCCCTGCATATGACCGGCCGGTTGGCGGACGGCGGCAATGCCGAGGAACCCGCGCAGAGCGCGGCCCTGGAATCCCTGCAGCGGTGGAAGTCGCAGACCCAGGAGCTGATCCGGTGGGCCGACGGCACCAGGGGCGACTGGGATCGGCATCTGCGGCCTAAGCTGGCCCGAGACTTCCTGATCGCCACCAAACAGAAGGAGTCCGTCGCGCTGGCCGGCGCCGGGCGTCTCGTCTTCGGCGAGGAACTCTGGCAATGGGTTGACCCGCAGAACGTCTCGATGGCCCGCCGCGGCGAACCCGGGCCGGGCCGCGGCGCGCTCGATGAGATCCTCCGGCGACTGGAGCAGGCATGACGACACCGGCCACCGAGACCACCACCCTGTGCGACGCCGTCCTCAACGAAGTGGAACGGGCCGTCGTGGGCAAGCGGGCGGCGCTCACCCTGATCCTCACCACCGTGCTGGCCAACGGCCACGTGCTCATCGAGGACCTGCCCGGCATGGGCAAGACGTTGATCGCCCGGTCCTTCGCCGCCGCCCTGGGCCTGCGTTTCACCCGGGTGCAGTTCACCCCGGACCTGCTGCCGGCCGATCTGCTCGGTTCCACGATCTACGACATGCGGTCGGCCCAATTCGAGTTTCGCCGCGGGCCCATCTTCACCAACATGCTGATGGCCGACGAGATCAACCGCACCCCACCCAAGACGCAGGCCGCCTTGTTGGAGGCGATGGCCGAAGGCCAGGTCTCCATCGATGGCGAAACACACCAGTTGCCCGATCCATTCATCGTCATCGCCACCGACAACCCGATCGAGTTCGAGGGCACCTACCCGCTGCCGGAGGCGCAACTGGACCGGTTCGCGGTCAAAGTGGCGCTGAAATACCTCTCCGAGCAGGACGAGGCCTCGATGCTGCGGCGCCGGCTGGAGCGAGGCACGCCTGAGGCCACGGTGAATGAGGTCGCCGACACCGATCAGTTGCTGGCGATGCAGGCCGCGGTGGAGCAGGTCAGCGTCCATGACGACGTCCTGCGTTACGTGGTCTCGCTGGCTGCCGCCACCCGCAGCCACCCGCAGGTGGTGGTCGGCGCCAGCCCGCGCGCGGAACTGGACCTCGTGCAGCTGGCCCGCGCCCGTGCGGCGCTGACCGGGCGCGACTACGTGCTGCCCGAGGACGTCAAGGCTTTGGCGGTGCCCGCGTTCGGGCACCGGATCACCCTGCGCCCGGAGATGTGGGTTCGCAGCATGCACGGCTCCGATGTGGTGGAGCAGCTACTCGCGCGACTGCCGGTGCCGCGCGCACCTGGGCCCAGTTAGTCGGCGGTATGGCGGAGGTTCGGCAGATCGAAGTGCAGTTACGTTCGCGGACAACAGAATTGACCCGGATGCTGGTCATCTGTGCGGCGGCTGCCATGGCCGCGGCGCTGGTGTCCGGTCGCTGGTCGCTGATTGTCTTCGCGGCTCCACTTCTGGGAGTGCTGTGTTCGGCCGGCTGGCAGCGGCCGGTGTCCGGCATGTCGGTGCGGGCCGCGCCGTATCTGCTCCGCTGCTTCGAAGGTGAGCGGGAGCAGATCGATGTGGAACTCGTCTCCGCCATGGACGGCATGCGCGAGGGGTCCGCTGCACTGTCGGTGAGCGCCCCGGACGGCATGCACACCGAATCGCTTCAGTCCGGTGACCCGCATCGGCGGACGGTCGCGGTTTCTGCCGAGCGCTGGGGCCGTTTTCCGTTGCAGGCCCGGGTCGACGTCGTCGCCCCCGGCGGTCTGCTCGCCGCCACCGGGTCTGCAGAGATCGGCGAGGTGTTCGTCTTCCCGCTGGTCCCGCCGCCGTCGACGGCGATGCCCCGTGCGGAGATGCTGAACCGGATCGGCACCCACCTGACCCGCCATGTCGGGCCGGGAGTCGAATACGCCGACATCCGCGCCTACGTCCCCGGCGACCAATTACGCACGGTGAACTGGTCGGTCAGCGCCAGGCGCGGCACCCTGCACGTCACCCAGCGACTCACCGACCGGTCCGTAGACGTCGTGGTGCTGGTCGATATGAGCGCCCAGCCGCCCGGTCCGGCCACCGTCGCCACCCAACGGGCCGTCGAAGGTGCGCTGCAGGTGGTGCAGTCCGCGTTACGCAGCGGCGACCGCGTCGGAGTGGTCGGGCTGGGTGGGCAGCGGCCGCGCTGGCTCGGCCCCGATATCGGCCAGCGGCAGTTCTACCGCGTGCTCGACACCGTGCTGGGGGCTGGCGGCGGCTACCACGACATGTCGGGCACCTTGGCGCCGCGAGCCGCCGTCCCGCCGGGTGCGGTGGTCATCGCCTTTTCCACCCTGCTCGAGGCCGACTTCGGCCTGGCGATGATGGATCTCTCCCAGCGCGGCCACGTCGTCGTGGTGATCGACGTTCTGGAGGGCTGCCCGCTGGTCGACGACCAGGAGCCCATCCTTGAGCGGATGTGGGCGCTGCAGCGTTCGGCGATGTACCGGGATATGCGGATGATGGGGGTGGAGGTGCTGGCGTGGCCGGCCGAGGTGACCCTTGATGTCGCGATGCGGCTGCTGCCCCGGGCCAAAGTCGGATCCGTTCGGCGGCGCCGGTGAAGCGCCGGACCGATGAGTCGCTGTTGCCTGCGGTGTTCGCCACCGCGTTCGGTGTGTTGATGGTGGCCGCCGGGGTGCGACCCACGGCCCCCTGGGGTCTGGCGGCTGCCGTGCTGGCGCTCTCAGCGCTGCTGGCGGGTGTGTTCTTCCGACCCGCCTCCGTACTCGCGGTGCTGCTGACGATCGCCGGACTCGCCCTGGCAGACCCGGCCCCAGTGCTCACCGCGGTGTCCGGGCTGTCCGCGGCGGCCTATCTGGTCAGCCGATACGCCGACGGCGCGGTCACACTGACGGTCCCGACGGTGCTCGGCATGCTGGGATTCACGGCGGCCGGGGTGGTTGCGACGGTTGTCCCGATTCAGCTGAACTGGGCGCCGCTGGTCGCGCCGGCGATCATGGCCGCAATCCTGATCGTGGTGGTGGCCCCGCTGTTCGCTGAGGTGTTCCCGGGCCCCGCCGCCGACCGGCAACCACCGGATTAGGTACGAATAACAGGTGCCCCTAGCGTCGTCGCGACCCACCGTCCTGCTGCTGTCCACCTCGGATACCGACCTGATGACCGCGCGTTCCAGCGGTGCAGAGTTCCGGCTGGCCAATCCGGCCCGGCTGATCGACGGCGAACTGCCCGAACTGCTCAGCAGCGTCGAGGTGGTGGTGGTGCGCCTGCTCGGCGGGTACCGGGCCTGGCCGGACGGTCTCGACGTGATCGCGGCCAGTGGGCTGCCACTGGTCGTGGTCAGCGGTGAACAGGCCCCTGACGCCGAGTTGATGCAGCGCTCCACAGTGCCGGCCGGTATCGCCGTGCAGGCCCACGGCTACCTGGCCCAGGGCGGTCTGGCGAACCTGCGGCAGTTGCATGACTTCCTCTGCGACACCGTGCTGATGACCGGTTTCGGATTCGCCCCGCCGGCGGCCACCCCGACCTGGGGTGTGCTGGAGCGTGCCTGTGCGATGTCGGTGGGCTGTCCCCAATCAGAGCTGAAACGCACCCCATGCTTCCCGGCTGATTCGATGGTTCAGGCCAGTGGCACCGACGCCACCCCCGACGCCCCGACCATCGCCGTTCTCTTCTACCGGGCTCAGCAGCTCGCCGGCAACACCGGCTACATCGAGGCGTTGTGCTGCGCGATCGAACGGGCCGGTGGACGGCCGTTGCCGGTGTTCTGCACCTCGCTGCGCACCCCGCCGGCCGAACTGCTGGACCTGCTCGGCACGGCCGACGCCATGGTGGTCACCGTGTTGGCCGCCGGCGGGGCGACCCCCGCCTCGGTCGGTGCCGGCGGCGACGATGACAGCTGGGACGTCAAACACCTTGCTGCCCTGGATATTCCGATTCTGCAGGGTCTGTGCCTGACCAGTTCCCGGGCGCGCTGGTCAGCCAACGATGACGGTATGAGCCCGCTGGACGTCGCAACCCAGGTAGCGGTGCCCGAATTCGACGGGCGCATCATCACCGTGCCGTTCTCCTTCAAGGAGATCGATTCCGACGGGCTGATCTCCTATGTTCCCGACCCGGAACGCTGCACCCGCGTCGCCGGCCTGGCCGTCAACCATGCGCGCCTGCGCCGCGTTCCGCCGGCCGAGAAGCGGCTGGCCCTGATCTTCTCGGCCTACCCGACCAAGCACGCCCGTATCGGCAACGCCGTCGGCTTGGACACCCCGGCCAGCGCCATCGCGCTGCTGAAAGCATTGCGGGACAGCGGCTATGACATCGGCGACGTCCCGGGCGTCGAGACCAATGACGGTGACGCCCTTATCCACGCCCTGATCGAGCGGGGCGGCCAGGACCCGGACTGGCTGACCGACGGCCAATTGGCCGGCAACCCGATCCGTATCCCCGCCGCCCGATATCGGGAGTGGTTCAACGCGCTGCCCGCCGACCTGGCTCACGCCATGGTGGAGCACTGGGGGCCGGCGCCCGGTGAGTTGTACGTCGACCGCGGCACCAACCCCGACGGCGAGATCGTCGTCGCAGCAATGCAATCCGGCAACGTGGTGATCGTGGTGCAGCCCCCGCGCGGCTTCGGCGAGCGGCCGGTCGCGATCTACCACGACCCCGATCTGCCCCCGAGTCACCACTACCTGGCCACCTATCTGTGGCTGCGTCACGAGTTCGGCGCGCACGCCGCGGTCCATCTCGGCAAGCACGGCAACCTGGAATGGCTACCCGGCAAGACGCTGGGGATGTCCGCGGACTGCGCACCGGACGCTGCGCTGGGCGATCTGCCGCTGATCTACCCGTTTCTGGTCAACGACCCCGGTGAGGGCACCCAGGCCAAGCGCCGCGCGCACGCCACCCTGGTCGACCACCTCATCCCCCCGATGGCGCGCGCGGAGGCCTACGGCGACATCTCCCGGCTGGAACAACTGCTCGACGAGCACGCCAACGTCGCGACCCTGGACCCGGTCAAGCTGCCCGCCATCCGCCAGCAGATCTGGACTCTGATGCGGGCTGCCAAGATGGATCACGATCTCGGGTTGGCCGAACGCCCCGAGGATGACCACTTCGACGACATGCTGATGGGTGTCGACGGCTGGCTGTGTGAGATCAAGGATGTCCAGATCCGCGACGGCCTGCACATTCTGGGTGCCGCACCGGTCGGGTCCTCGGAGCTGGACCTGGTGCTGGCGATCTTGCGGGCCAGCCAGTTGTTCGGCGGCGACCAGCACCTGCCCGGCCTGCGGCAGGCGCTGGGGCTGGCCGAGGACGGCACCGACGACCGCGCCAGCGTCGATGAGGCCGAGGAGCGGGCCCGCGCCCTGGTGGGCGCGCTGCAGGCATCCGGCTGGGACGCCGCCCGGGTGGGCGAGATCACCGACGACCCGGCGATCGCGGCGATCCTGCGCTTCGCCGCCCGTGAGGTGGTGCCCCGACTGGCCGGCACCGCCCGTGAGATCGACCAGGTGCTGGCAGCGCTGGAGGGCCGCTACATCGCCGCCGGGCCGTCCGGTTCGCCGCTGCGCGGACTGGTGAACGTCTTGCCGACCGGGCGCAACTTCTACTCGGTGGACCCGAAGGCCATGCCGTCACGGCTGGCCTGGGAAACGGGTGTGGCGATGGCAGACTCGCTGCTGCAGCGTTACCTGGCCGACTACGGTCAGTGGCCCCGATCGGTGGGTCTGTCGGCGTGGGGTACCTCGGCGATGCGGACCTCCGGTGATGATATCGCCGAAGTGCTTGCGCTGCTTGGGGTTCGGCCGGTGTGGGATGAGGCATCCCGCCGGGTGATCGATCTCGAGGTGATCCCGCTCACCGAACTGGGTCGGCCGCGTATCGATGTCACTGTGCGGATCTCCGGATTTTTCCGCGACGCCTTTCCGCACGTGGTGACGATGATTGACGACGCCGTCCGGCTGGTGGCGGCACTCGATGAACCCGACGAGAGCAACTACGTCCGAGCCCACGTTCAGGCCGATCTTGCCGACAACGGTGACGAGCGGCGCGCGACGACGCGGATCTTCGGATCAAAGCCGGGTACCTACGGTGCCGGCCTGCTGCAACTGATCGACAGCCGCAATTGGCGCGACGATGCCGACCTCGCCGAGGTCTACACCGCCTGGGGTGGTTTCGCGTACGGCCGTGGACTCGACGGCCGGCCCGCCGCCGACGACATGCGCAACCAATACCGGCGAATCACCATCGCCGCGAAGAACACCGACTGCCGCGAGCACGACATCGCCGACTCCGACGACTACTTCCAGTACCACGGCGGGATGGTGGCGACGGTCCGGGCACTGACCGGTCAAGCCCCGGCCGCCTACATCGGCGACAACACCCGACCCGATGCGGTGCGCACCCGCACGCTGAACGAGGAGACCAACCGGGTGTTCCGGTCGAGGGTGGTCAACCCGCGCTGGATGGCCGCCATGCGGCGGCACGGCTACAAGGGCGCGTTCGAGATGGCCGCAACGGTGGACTATCTGTTCGGCTACGACGCCACCGCACAGGTGATGGCGGACTGGATGTATGAGGAACTGACCGCGCAGTATGTGCTGGATCCGCAGAACCGTAAGTTCCTCGACGACTCCAACCCCTGGGCGCTGCACGGTATGGCCGAGCGACTGCTGGAGGCCGCCGGCCGCGGCATGTGGGAGAAGCCCGAACCGGCGACATTGGATTCGCTGCGCCAGGTGCTGCTGGAGACCGAAGGTGATCTGGAAGCGCGCTAGATTGGCGGCATGCCCGCAACCTTCGACGATGTGTCCAAAGCCCAGTACGTACTGCTGACCACCTTCACCAAAGACGGACGGCCCAAGCCGACGCCCATCTGGATCGCCCGCGACGGTGACCGGGCGGTCGTGATCACCGAGAAGAACGCCTGGAAGGTCAAGCGCATCCGCAACACCCCGCGGGTCACTTTGGCTGTTTGCGATATGAAGGGCAGGGTCAAGGGTGACCCGGTCGAGGCTGTCGCCACCGTGCTCGACGACTCCGAGACCGACGGCGTCTACCGCGCCATCACCAAGCGCTACGGGATCGTCGGCCGAGTGTTCACCGTCTTCTCCAAGCTGCGTGGTGGCGCAGGACGCACCGTGGGACTCGAAATCCGCCCGGCCTGA
>CAXNJA010000043.1:0-18732 GCA_964202555.1 Mycobacterium sp. | reverse complement strand
GCTTCTTTCGGTGCGGCCGTCATCCACTTTGCGGTGACACCGATGCATTGGCGGGATTGGTTGCCCTCCGGGGTTTTCTTCGCGGCATTGGCGACGTTCCAACTGGTTTGGGCTTTTTTCGCGTGGTCGCGGCCGGGGGCTTTGGTGCTGTCGGCCGGGATTGTGGCCAATGTCGGGGCGGCTGGTTTGTGGGTGATGGCGTGCGTTAGCGGACCGCCTTTTGGGCCGGCGGCCGGTGAGCCCGAGGCTGTGGGGGCCGCGGGGATCTGTGTGCTGCTGCTGCAGTGCTATGTCGTCATGGGTTCGGCGTGGGCGTGGTCGCGGAAGTATCAGGCTGACGAGGTCTCGGGTTTGGGTAGGTCAGTGGTTTTGATGGGTGCGAGCACGATCATGGCGGGAGCTGTGACGGTTGGCTTGGCGGCAAGCCTGCAGGGTCATGGTCATCATCACCACGGAGCTGCTGTGGAGGCGCAGGGTGGGCACCACGCCACTCCCGAGGCGAACATGGAGGGTCACCAGCATCCCTTGGAGGCGCAGGTTCCCGATGCCGATGGCGTGAGGACACCGCCACTGCCGTTGCAGCAGGACGGCCAGGGGCTGCCGGTGACGGATATGTCACTCGACATGGATGCCGATCAGGGCCATTCGGCTCCGGCCGATTCGCCGGTGGTGGCGCCGGGGGCGAAAACGGCACCGCCGGAATCGGAGTCGCCGGAGTCGGATTCAGGTGGCGAGACTGACGGTCACCAACACCATCACGACGACTGAGGCTGCCGCACCGGTGAGTTAGTGGTGCCCGCTGTGCGGGTTGGGCGGGCTTTCCTGTGGGGCGGCGGTGGTGTGTGCTGGGATGTCGAGAGTGGTTGTGGCGGCAGCTGCGGGCGCCGGTGGGCGGGGTGAGTAGCTGATGCCGTTGGGTGCGGCGGCGACCGGGATGGTTGCCGACACCGACAGGCTTGTCAGGTCGATGGCGGAGACGGTGTTGTCGTAGCTGTTGGTGACCCACGCGAAGTGTCCGGTGGTGTCGATCGCGACGCCGTGTGGGCCGGATCCGGTGGGCACGGTTGACCGGGTGGTCATCGCGGCGGTGTCGATGACCGACAGGGTGCGGCCCGGCTTGTCGCGGCTGCCTTGGTCGGCGGACACGATGGTCTTCTCGTCGGGGGTCAGATACAGCTGGACGGCAGGGGTGGGCACGGCCGCGGCTTCGAGCACTTTGCGTTGGGACAGATCGACTTTCACCACTCTGGGCGGATCGGTGATCCCGGTGTAGGCGTATCGGCCGTCGGCGCTCACGGCGACCTGTACGGGGGATGTGCCCACCGGCACTGCGCCGACGGCGCGGTCGGTGGCCGGGTCGATCAGGTCCAGGGCGCCGGCCGTCATGTTCGCCACCACGATCACTGAACCTCCGGAAGCCGGCCGCATCCCGTGCGGCATCCCGCCGAGGGTGATCTCGCCGGCCGGGATCAGGCCCTGCCCCTGATACACCGACACAGTGCCGTCCCCGGCGTTGGTGACGTAGACCTTGCCGTTGGGTGCCTCGATGACGTGGGCGGGGTGGGATCCGGTCGGGGCCGTGGCGGTGACCCGGTAGGTCATCGGGTCGATGGCGACCACCATGTCGGCGCCGCTGGTTGCGTACACCACTGCGCCGTCACGAACGGCCTGAACGTTGTGGGGGGCGTTGATGCCGGTCATGGTCATGGCTATCGAGTGGGTGGCCGCGTCGATGACACTGAGGCTGTCGGCGCCTTCGTCGGCGACCCAGACCGAACCGGTCGCGGCGGCCGGTGGCGGTGCGGAGGGGGCGGCGTTTTGGCGTCCCGAACAGGCGCCCAGGCTCAAGCAGGCCACGCTCAGCGTCGCGGCGGTGAGGAATCGTGCGGTGGCCATGGCGGCCCCCTTGCCTGTGTGGTGCTTCCTAGGGTGTCAACGCTAGTGGCCGTGGTCGAAGACGACCAGGGTGTGGGCGAGTGCCCCGTCGACGAAATAGGCGCGGCAGTCGAAATGGTCCTCGATCGTGGAGCCGACTTCGCTGGGCGCGTGGGTCACGCCGGAGACGTTGAGCACGGTGATGCGCGAGGCGTCGATACCGGTGAGCGGTTCGCTGGCGTTGAGCGAGGAGAAGTCCCGGCCGTCGGTGTCGAGGGTGCTCGCCTCGGTGCGAAGCTCCGTGATGGTGGCTGCGGCGGGGGAGACCAGTCGCTGCAGCACGTCGGACTGGCATCGCTGCTGGGCCAGCTCTGCGGCGGTGGGGGCGTGTTCGCCCGGTCCTGCCGGTCGCAGCGCACCGGTGCCCACGGCGATCGCGGCGGCCCCCGCCCCGGCACCGACCAGCCCGGCGGTCCACCAGAGTCGGCGGCGCCCGCCGTGCTGATCACCGTGGTGGTTGCTCATCGGCCCCCGGGTCCGTCCGGTGTGCTCGCCGCGTTGTTGCCCGCAGGTGGCGGCGGGCTGGGGGTGGCTGTGCCGCCGGCGAGCCACTGCGGCCACGGCACGCTCCAATCCCCGTTCTGCCACAGTTCCAGCGGAGCTCCGCCGGTGTCGCGGACCTCGACGACGTCGCCGGGCTGGGAGAAATCGTAGAACCAGCGGGCATTGTCGGCGCTGAGGTTCAAACAGCCGTGGGAGACGTTGGTGTTGCCCTGCGCCCACACGGTGTCTTCGAGTTCATGCAGGTAGATACCGTCGGTGCTGATGCGGGTCGCCCAGTTGATCGTTTCCTTGTAGCCCAGCCGGGAGTTGATCGGCAGCCCGTAGGTCGAGGAGTCCATGACGACCGGGTTGGCCTTGTCCATCACGGTGTAGACGCCGGGCTGGGTCCAGAAGCTGATGGTGCGCCCGCCGATGGTTTCACTGCCGCCCATGCCCATCGAGGTGGGCATGGTGCGCACCAGCTTTCCGTTGCTGAACACGCTGACCTGCTTGGTGATGTCGTTGGCGATCGAGACGTGGGCGTCGCCGATGCGGAAGCTGACCGCGGTGTCGGCCTGCCCGTAGAGGCCGTCGCCGAGGGGAACGCCGTAGATGTTGGCTGCCACCGACACGGTGGTTCCCGGCGTGTAGTAGTGGCGGGGCCGCCAGTGCGCGGTGGCGTCGTCGAGCCACGTCCAGGCGCCCTCGACCGGCGGGTCGGTAGTGACCCGCAGGGTGCGCTGGGCGGCGGCGCGGTCGGGGACGGGTTCGTCGAACCGGGCGACCACAACGGTTCCGATGCCGTAGGTGCCGCCGTCGACCAAATTCTGGTTGCCGGTGGTGGTCAGCCGCACCGCGGCCTGATTGCCCGGGATCAGGGTGGTGAAACTCGACACCAGAGCCCGGGTCGTCTGGTCTTCACCGCGGCCGGTGGCGGTCACGGTGTAGGTGCGGCCGTACCCCAACGGCACGGTCGGTTTCCACACCGTGTTGTCCGGGGTCACCACCGCGTCGATGGGCTTGCCGGCGTCGTTGACCATCCTCACGCTCAGCAGGGTCCCGGCGGTCGCGGTGACGGTGACCGGTGCGAGCGGATCGACGTTCTGCGCATTCGGTGCAAGGCTCATCGACAGCGTGACCGGAGCCGGTGGCACCACGGCGCGGTGGGAGTCGGGGGCCGACTCGGCGTGACGGGCACACAGCAGCGGCGGGCAGCTCAACGCGCTGGGCATCGCGACCACTACGGCGAGCAGGACCGCCAGGTGCACGATCAGTAGCGCACGCCGCCGCAGATGCCTGGGTCCGGTTATCGCGGTAGTTCGGCCGGTGTGCAACTGCGCTCATCCTCCGAAGAGTAGGTACAACCCGGTCAGGGTGTAGGCGACCATCACCAGCATCATGGCGAGTTGTCCGGTCAGTTGGTGGCCCACCGGTATCACCCGCAGCGCCTGATCGTGGGCGGCGAGGACACCCACGACGTGGCCGGCCACCACGCAGGCGACCTTGATGGTCCACAGCAGCGTCGGGTTCAGCGACAGCACATAGACCACGTCGCCGGAATCGAGCCCGAACAGCTGCCAGCCTGCGCCCAAGGGGTCGGCCAGACGGACCACCGTCTCCTGGCCGCGCTCGACCAGGTAGGACAGGTAGTGGGCGAAGATGTAGCCCACGACGATCGGAATGAGGCAGTGCGCCAGCCGGCCGGGCAACTCGCGGCGCTGCTCGCGGGTGACGCCGCCGGTCGCGCGGGCCGCGGCCGAAAACGTCACGCCCACAACGGCGACGAAGACCAGCAGGCCAACGGTCCTGATTGCGGAGCCACCGCCGGACTCACCGACGAGCGGTACGCCGGCGGCGTTGCGGTCGACGAAGTTGCGGAAGCCTGTGAACCCGGAGAAGCTGTCGAAGGCCGTGGAGCCGAGAAGCACCGCCATCACCGCGACGGTGCCGGGCCGCACCGGCAGGGTGGGCAGGTGATCGAGCGGGTTTCCCACCACGATGCGTCCGGTAGCGGTGTTGCGCCGCAACGGCGCCAGTCGGGACACGGTCATGCTGTACACCTCGAAGGGATCCGCGCGGGCGAACCACCGCGACCCGAACACCGCCGCGCCAGCGAACATGGCGATGGCGTAGGCGAGGATCCACAGCTTGATCGCCCCCAGTGAGCCGGGATCGGGGCTGGCCAGTTCCAGCCACACGAACGCGAACAGGCCTGCCGCCGCCGGCCAGTATCCCCAGCGTTGCGGGTATCCCCGAGGTGGATGCCCGGTCCGCTTGCCGCCCAGAAGTCCCCAGAGGGTGCGCACCGGGGAGATCACCCGCCAGACGGGCCCGAGGAGGACCGAGACGGCGACCAGACCAACCCAGAGCAGGACGTAGAACGAGCCCGGCAGGGCGTTATCGGCGTTCTGCGGTCCCCAGATCGCCGCGATGCCAACCCACACCGTGACCAGCAGCGCCGCCGCCGCGAGGATGCTGCGCACGGGGCGCGAGTCCACGGCGGTGGTCACCCAGCCCGGCAAGGCGCGCCCGGGTTTGGCCGGGTCGAACTTCGGTGTGCGCCAGGCAACCGCGACGACGGCGAAGGTCAGGATCAGTGCCCACACACCGCCGACGAGGGCATAGTTCAGGGGGATCGGCAGATCGGTGGAACCGCCCACCCCGTGGGCGAGGACGGTCTCGCCTGCCTCGCTCATCGGGGCCGGACCGTGATGGTGACGATGGTCCTGTTCAGATCGTGCAACTCCACGTCCACCTGACCGGGAACCTCGACGGTGAACTCGAAGCGCTGACCGGGACGGGCCTGTACCTCGAAGACATGTTCGGGAATCGAATGCACGTGAATGCTGTCGGATGCATCGCTGTTGACCTCGAGTGTGATCGGCTCCCCCGCAACCGCCGTTGCCTCGGCGTTGGTGGGGGTCACGGTGCCCCCGGCGATGCTCACAGGGAGGAGTGTCCCGACCTGGGGCGGGGCGCTCGGAACGCCGGCCGCGGACGTCAGCGGGGGGGCATTTTCCGACGCGGATGATTCCAGCGGGGGTGTCGCCGTCGAACCGCATCCCGAGCCGACAAGGGCGACGACGACACCGAAGACGGCGAGTGTTGACCGGCGCATCGCGTCAGTGCACCGCGGGGTCGGGGGTCAGTGCCCGGGTGTCCGACGACGGGTCGCCGCCGGCGGGCCGGCGGGAGGCCCGGTCGATCGCGAACACCCCCAGGCCCAATCCGACGACCGAGAACCCCAGCGCGGTCCAGGCGATGACGGGCAGCAGCCCGCCGGTGGCCTGCTTCCCGATGGTCACGGTGGGGACGGGGAACTTGGGCTTGTCGCCGCCGGTGCTCTGCTCGGTCCACGCTTCACTGGAGCCGTCGGAGAAGGTCTGCGTGGTGGGCAAGGCGAAGGTGTCGGCGTCGGGCATGGGCCCTAGGTAGAGGGCGAATTCCTGGAACTGCCCTTGCGGGATGCCGCCACCGGGGGCCGCTGTCCAGGTCACTGTGCTGACCACCTCGTTGACCGGGGTTCCGTCGTCCTTGCGCAGCGGCGGGTCGATCTTGCGCTTCTGGATGTCCAGCGTCCAGCCCGCGACCGGTTCGGCCCGCACCGTCCGCAGCGGTGTCTCCTCGGGGATGCGGACTTCGACCTTGGTGGTGGGCGGCTTACCTGCCTCGGTGGGAACCCCCAGGGTGACCACGCCGAATCCGCCCGGGCCGGTGCCATCGAGGGTGGCGTCGACGTGGGCGGCCGCCGACGGGCTGAAAATCAGGGCCACGGCCGCGCTGACCAATAGGACTCCGGCTGTGCGCCGCAAGGGAGTGAACATCGGTACCTCCGTTGTGTTGGGTGTTGGGTGTTGGGTGTGGTGCGCGGACGCTCGGCGTGCCGAGCGACTCGTTTCGGAAATTGAGAGGGTTATCCGTGGCCGATGGATGGGCAGTCCATCGGCATGTCGCTGTTGGGTGGCGGTAGCTGGTTCAGGCCGCCCACCTGCCCCGGTCGGGTCAGGGGGTTGTCGGCGCCAGGGTCTGTCTGAACGGCGGGCGGATGAGCCATGACGCTGCATCTGGTTGTGGAGTCGTCCTCGATGAAGGGTGCACTGCCCAGCAATGACAGGGCGATTGCGGGGGCGGCGGCGATGACCGCGACAGCGCGGGTTTTGCGCCGTAGCTGTTGCAGGGCCGTGGTGAGCTTTCCGGCGGTGCGGTGCGGGGGTGTGAACATGAGTTCCTCCAGTCGGTGTCGTGCGGGTTTCTGCTCGTCGGGACCCCGTTTCCGTGCGGGGCTGTTTGTCATGGGTTCGCCGTTGCCAGGTGGGCTTCCCGGAGGTGGCCGTTGCGGGCGAGGGTGTGCAGTGCGGCGGTGCAGAGCAGTCCGATGCCGGTCAGCGCCGTCCACACGAGTACTCCCAGGCTGTGCTGGTTGGCGGCTTGCATCAGCGCCCCGGTGGCGACGTTGCCGGCCAGGATGCCGACGCCGACGATGGTGCTGTAGAAGCCGTAATGGGTGCCGACCAGTCGGCCGCCGGACAGGCCCACCACGGTGTCCATTTCGAAGGGGAACACCGCGGCCGAACCGATCGCCAGCACGGCGGTGCTCAGCAGCAGCGCCGCGATCCCAGCAGGTGTCCCGAACCGGGTGTCGGGCAACAGGATCAGCGGGGTGAAGGACAGTGCCACCACGGTCATGCCGATGACCAGGGAGCGGCTGGTTCCCCAGCGCGAGGAGAACCAGCGGGTGACCCGCAGTTGTGCGGCCACAGCCACCACGCCGGACACCACGAACAGCGCGGCGATCAGCAGCGCCTGGTGCTGGGGTGCAAGGTCCGCGGCGTGCAAAGGCAGGGCCAGATAGACCTGGAAGGACAGCACGTAGGAGCCGGTCATCGCCGCGGCGAACAGCAGGAAGGAGCGGTTGGCCAGCACGGCGCGCCAGTCCTGCCAGATCGAGGTCTGGTCCTCGACCGGGTCGGGGTCGCGGCGGGGCAGCGCGAAGAGCTGGGCGATGGTCAGCAGCGCGAACACCGCGGCCGCCGCGGCGGCGGTCGCCCGGAAGTCCACGGCCATGAACGCCAGGCCGACCAGCGGCCCGGCCAGGATGCCGGCCTGGTAGAAGACGTTGAACACTGCGAACGCCTCCACGCGGCGCTCCCCGGAATCGGCGGCCAGGTAGGCGCGCACCGCCGGGTTGAACAGCGCCCCGGCGAAACCCGTTGCCGCCGAGGCGATCAGCACCATGGGTAGTGATTGGGCGAACACCAGCAGCCCGAAGCCCGCGGTGCGCAGCAGGCAGCCCGCCACGATGAGCGGTTTGCAGCCCAGCCGGTCGGCCAGGGTGCCGCCGACGATGAACATGCCCTGCTGGGAGAAGTTGCGCACCCCCAGCACCAGGCCGACCGCCCACGCCGCCAACCCCAGCGGCCCGGCCAGATAGCCGGCCAGGTAGGGCATCAGCATGTAGAAGCCGAGGTTGATGCCGAACTGGTTGATCATCAGCAACCGGCTCGGCCAGCCGAAACTGCGCCACGAAGCGACCACGCCCATCACCGCACCGCCCGGGTCGGGTCGACCACCGTGGCGCAGCGGGTCCAGGAAGTGATGACCGTTTCGGTGGGATCGGCAACCGTCAGCGGCTCCGACGGCGGCGGCTGCTGATCCAGCAGTCCATGCTCGCGGCAGTAGTCGTCGTTGAAGACGGTGTCGAAATAGCGCTGCGGACCGTCGGGGAATATCGCGGCGATGGTGGTCCCGGCCGGGTAGGTTCGCGCCGCCCATCCGGCCACCAGGCCGACCGCGCCCACACTCCACCCGCCGGTCGCATACTGAGCCGCCGCGAGTTCCCGC
Source organism: Mycobacterium sp. (assembly GCA_964202555.1). GTDB lineage: Bacteria > Actinomycetota > Actinomycetes > Mycobacteriales > Mycobacteriaceae > Mycobacterium. The sequence continues at coordinate 10,473 of CAXNJA010000043.1, read as the reverse complement.
GATGCCCACACCGCCTCGCCGGGGGCGACCCAGTGGACCTCGGTGAATGCCTCGTAGTCCACATTCTGGGGATAGATGCTCGATCCCAGCCCGCGCATCAACCGCGGCCCGGCCGGCTGCCCGAAAATCGTGGACCGGACCGTGTCCACCCCGATCAACTCCATGCCGGGGTTGGACTCCCGCAGCACCCGCGCCACCCCCGCCGAGTGCCCTCCGGTGCCCACCGAGCACACCAGAACGTCGACGCGGCCCAGTTGGGCCTGCAGTTCCAGGGCGAGTCCGCGGTAGGCGTCGACGTTGTCGGGGTTGTTGTACTGGTCGGGATGCCAGGCGCCGGGGTCCTCGGCAAGCAACTGTGCGACCCGATCGCATCGGGCCTGCTGCCATCCGCCGTCGGGGTGTGGCTCGCTGACCTGGTCGACCACGACGCCGTAGGCCGACAGCATCCGGGCCACGATCGGCTCCAGCCCGGTGTCGGTGACCACGGTGACCGGGTGCCCGTACACCTTGGCGGCCAGGGCCAGGCCCAAACCCAGTGTGCCGCTGCTGGACTCGATGATCCGTGACCCGGGGGCAAGGTCTCCGCGGGCGCGGGCCCGCTCCACCATGTGCAGCGCGGGGCGGTCCTTGATCCCGCCCGGATTGAAGCCTTCGAGTTTGGCCCAGAATCCTCGATCGCCACCGGTGAACGGGGTGGTGATATGCAGAATCGGGGTGTTGCCCACCGTGGCGGCAATCGTTGCGGCGGGGTCCTGGCCATGCAGCAGCCGCGGATGGGTGCGGCGCCGGTGCGGGGGGTCGAAAGGAAGAACAGAGGTCATCGGGGGATCGCTTCCATGCCAGGCCGCGATCGACAAGCGCGGCCGCTGAAGTGGACAACAGTCACCGACCGACCAACCCGCGCCGGGTGGCGGGGTCGAGCGGTCTGCGCTATCCGATCAGCGACGCGAAATGCACAGCCGGGCCAGAACGTCACGGCCCGAAGAAACCACGATCGGCCCGCGCGGGGGATCCCGCCCGACCAGGGGCGTCTCCCGGGGCAGCAATCCCCACAGCAGTGCGGCGGCGAAGAGCAGGCCCACGGCCAGCAACGCGGGGCGTAACCGGGAGGCCACGATGTCGCCGACCTCGTCTTGAGCATCAGCTGTCGCGGCGGCGCCGATATGGGCGTGGTCGGTGAAGGCAAGCTGGTCGTGGTGGCCGTCAGCGGTCACATGGTGGTCGACCTGCGGGGCAGCCGGGGAGGCCGCGCTGGCCGGTGCCGCGCTGAAGAGCGCGACGAACACCAGTCCGATCGCCGCCCAGAACCGGGCGCTGCGCAGTGTCCGTCGGGTGACCATGATGATGCCGACGGTAGCAGCGTGCGTGCCCGATCCGGCCGTCCCGAACTGCGCTTCGAGCAATCTTCATTGAATCTTTATCAAACCCCTACCGCCCCTGCAGCGAGCGGGGAGGACGGTCGAAGTGGACCGAAGACGGCGTTCGGCGTGGATGAGTTTCCCGGCAGGACCCGGTGGGAAGCCATGACGAGGGCCGCAGCACTAAGGAGATTCATGCCCACCTCGACCGCGGTACTCGACGTTCACGGCCTGCACTGGGCCACTTCCGCCGCGGTGGTCGAGTCGGCCCTGACGCGCCGCCCGGGGGTGACCGGGGTGCACGCCAACGCGGCCAATCAGACCGCGACGGTCACCTACGACTCAACGGCGACCTCCGTGGCCGACCTCACCAACTGGGTGCGCGAGTGCGGCTTCCACTGCGCGGGCCGCTCGGTTCCCGACCACATGTGCGACCCGATGTCAGAGCCTGCCGGCCCGCCCGCAGAGCACCCCGCCGACCATCAGGTAGTCGGCGAACACGCCCATCACGCCCCGGCGACACAGCACAGCCCGCACGAGATGATGGGCCACGGCGGACACGCCGGCATGTCGATGGACGCCATGGTGCGCGATATGCGCAACCGGTTCCTGGTGGCGCTGGTGTTGTCGATCCCGATCATGCTGTTCTCGCCGATGGGCCGCGACATGCTCGGGTTCCATGTGCCCGCCCCGTTCGGGCTGCGCGACGACGTGTTCAGCTTCTTGTTGAGCCTGCCGGTGGTGTTCTACTCGGCGTGGATCTTCTTTGACGGCGCCTGGCGGGCGCTGCGCGCCAGGACCCTGGACATGATGGTCCTAGTCGCCGTCGCAGTCGGCGCGGGCTGGCTCTACAGCGTCGCGATCACCTTCACCGGCGGCGGCGAGGTGTTCTACGAGGCCGCATCGGTGCTGACAGCCTTTGTGCTGCTGGGACATTGGTTTGAGATGCGCGCCCGCGGCGGGGCCAACGAGGCGATCCGCACCCTGCTGGAGTTGGCCCCACCGATGGCGGTGGTGATCCGCGGCGGCGAGCCGGTGGAGGTGCCCACCGCCGACGTGGTGGCCGGGGACCTGCTGCTGATCCGGCCCGGGGCCAAGATCGCCGTGGACGGCACCGTCGAGGAGGGCGCCTCCGAAGTCGACGAGTCGATGGTGACCGGGGAGAGCCTGCCGGTGTCCAAAGCCGCCGGGGACACCGTGATCGGGGCGTCGATCAACACCACCGGCACACTGCGGGTACGGGCGACCAACGTGGGCTCCGACAGCGTGCTGGCCCAGATCGTGGCGATGGTCCAGCAGGCGCAGAACTCCAAGGCCCCCGGGCAGCGACTGGCCGACCGGGCGGCGTTCTGGCTGGTGCTCGTCGCGCTGATCGGCGGGACGGTGACCTTCCTGGTCTGGTGGTCCGTCGGGGCAGGGGTGCAGACCGCACTGCTGTTTGCGATCACGGTCGTGGTCATCACCTGCCCGGACGCCCTCGGTCTGGCCACCCCGACGGCCATCATGGTCGGCACCGGTCTGGGCGCCAAACGCGGAGTGCTGTTCAAGAATGCGACCGCCCTGGAGACCGCGGCGCGCATCGACACCGTCGTGATGGACAAGACCGGCACCCTGACCAAAGGCGAGCCCGAAGTCACCGACCTCATCGCCGAGGCAATCAGCGAGCCCGAACTGCTGGGCCTGGTGGCGGCGGTGGAAAAAGAGTCCGAGCACCCGCTGGCCGCCGCGATCGTGCGCCACGCCACCGCACGGGGAGCGACCGCTGCGTCCGCGACCGGCTTCCGCAACGTGCCGGGCCACGGGGCCACGGCCACCGTGGACGGCCGGCGGGTGGCCGTCGGCAACCGCAAACTGATGGTGGACGAGGACGTGGACGTCCCGGCGGCGTTGATGGGCCGCCGCGACGAATGGGCCTCCACCGGCCGCACCGCGGTCCTCGTCGCCGTCGACGGCCGCGGAGTGGGTGTGATCGCGCTGGCCGATGCCGCCCGGGAAACCTCCGCCGCCGCGGTCCGGGACCTGCACGACCTGGGTGTGCAGGTCGTGATGCTCAGCGGTGACAATCAGGCCACCGCGCGCCGCATCGCCGACCAACTCGGCATCGACACCGTCATCGCCGAGGTGCTGCCCGGGGACAAGGCCGCCGAGATCGCCGACCTGCAGAAGGCGGGCCGCAAGGTCGCCATGGTCGGCGACGGCGTCAACGACGCTCCCGCGCTGGCGCAGGCCGACCTGGGGGTGGCGATCGGGGCGGGCACCGATGTTGCGATCGAAACCGCCGATCTGGTGTTGATGCGCTCCGATCCCCTCGATGTGCCGATCGCGTTGCGGATCGGGCGGGGCACCCTGCGCAAGATGCGCCAGAACCTGTGGTGGGCGGTGGGCTACAACGTGATCGCGCTCCCGATCGCAGCCGGGGTGTTCCAACCGGCGTTCGGGCTTGTGTTACGCCCGGAGATCGCCGCGTTGTCAATGTCGGGATCCAGTCTCATCGTGGCCGTCAACGCCCTGATGCTCAAGGGCCTCAAACTTCCGGCACCCCCGGCGGCGCCTAGCAACCCCGGCCCCGTAACGGTCACCCAATGAAACCCGGGAAGCGCCGGGGGGCGATGCCGGCCAAACAGCTCTAAACCCCGGGACGGGGTCGGATTTCAAAGACTCAGACAACAACCAAACACAGTATGGAGGGTCCCATGTTCACATCCCAGCCGCGCGTGGCCGGAGTTCTCACCAGATCAGCTGCCACAGTCAGAAAAGGCACCCGTCGCCTCACCGTCATTGCTGCTGCCCCAGCGTTCGGTCTGTCGCTACTGCTCGGCAGTGCCCCCGTAGCTGCGGCCGAGCCCACTACGGAGTGCAGCCAGATGGCTCATCCACCCGCCGGTCAGACAGACCCCGGTTCGGGCAACCCACTGACGCGACCGGGGCAACTGGGTGGTGTGAACCAGCAGCCGGCGCCCAACGGCGACATGCCGATGGACTGCCCGCCCATCGGTCACGGATAGCCCTCGAAGTGCTTGAAATTTAGGGGCCCCGCGCTGCATGCCAGCGCAGTAACTGCTTTGGGGCCGACGCCCACCCCGGTGTGACTGCCAGCAGCTACGCCGAGGTGGGCGTCAGTGTTTCGATCGCGGTGCGCAGCTTGCCGGTGACCTCATCGGCGACGTCCTGCAATGCGGGATTCCCGGTCACTTGAACCAGCAGTTGCGGGTTCATCGCCTCCACCAGCACCCGGGTGGCATCGTCGGGGTCGGTGCGTACGACGACGTTGCAGGGCAGCAACAACCCGATCTGGCGGTCGAGGCTCACCGCCCGGTGGGCCAGTGGCGGATTGCAGGCGCCCAGGATCAAGTAGTTCTCCATGTCCTGATCCAGTTTGGCTTTCAGCGTGGCTTTCATGTCGATCTCGGTGAGCACGCCGAACCCCTGACCGGCTAGGGCCTGCCGGGTGCGGGCCACCGCATCGGCGAACGAGGAGTGCAGCGACGTCGAAATAGCAATGCTCATGCGGGTTCCCTCCGGTGTGTCGTTGCTGTCCACTTCCCGAATCTGGCACCGGTATCCACCCAGAGGGACGAGTAGGTCGGTTCTTTATCGAATCTTCACAGAACGACCAAAAGACCCGCACCAGTCTGGGGAAGGCTGTTCTGGGAAGCGATCTCAACGACGAAGGGGATGCGTGTGACCGGCAGTGGCGTGAATAGGACAAGGACTGTGGCGATCGGCGTGGTGGCGTTGGCCGCGGTGGCCGCCATCGGGGCGTGTAGCAAGTCGGCGACCACAGAGGCCGGTCCACCGGCGTCAACGTCCACCCAGATCTCGGCAACAACCCAGGCGGCCGCCCACAACCAGGCCGACATGGATTTCGCGCACAGGATGATCCCGCACCATCAGCAGGCAATCGAGATGAGCGACATCATCCTCGGAAAGCAGGGCATCGACCCCCGCGTGGTCGATCTTGCCGAGCAGATCAAGGCCGCCCAAGGCCCGGAGATCACTACCCTGCAAGGCTGGATGAGCCAGTGGGGCATGCCGATGAGTGGGATGCCGGGGATGAGCGGTAGCAGCATGCCGCCCATGAGCGGAATGCCCGGGATGGATCACGGCGGCATGAGCGGGATGCCCGGCATGAACGGATCGGGTACCCCAACGAGCACCACCATGCCGATGCCCAGCGGGTCGATGATGCCGCCCGGGATGGATCACGGCAGCATGTCCGGGATGGACGGCATGATGTCGCCGGCGCAGATGGACGCGTTGACCACCGCCCAGGGTGTCGAGGCCAGCAAGCTGTTCCTGACCGGGATGATCGCCCATCACCAGGGTGCGCTGACCATGGCCCAGGACGAGATCAAGAACGGTCAGTTCCCCGATGCGATTGCGATGGCCAAGGCGATCCTGGACAGCCAGCAGAAAGAGATCGACACCATGAACCAGATCCTGTCCTCCCTGTAGGGGTTGGGATGTCCCAGACCCGGACCTATCAGGTGCGCGGAATGACCTGCGGGCATTGCGCTGGTGCGGTGACCGCGGAGCTGGAGAAGCTGGGTGGTGTCACCGCGGTGGCGGTCGAGGTGGTGCCGCAGGGTGATTCACCAGTCACCGTGACGAGCACGGCTGCTCTGACCGACGATGCGGTGCGCGCGGCGGTGGCGGTCGCGGGTTACGAGCTCGTCGGAACACCCTCGCTCTGAGAGGCGACCGGCACCGCCACGGTGAAGGTGGTGCCCTGACCGGGTCCGCGGCTGGCCGCGCTGATGTGCCCGCCATGGGCTTCGGTCAGCGCCTTGGCGATCGCCAGTCCGATACCCGATCCGCCGTGACCCCGGTCCCGGGCGGAGTCGGCCCGGTAGAACCGTTCGAAGACGTGCGGCAGGTGCCCTGCGGGGATCCCGTCGCCGTCGTCGGTCACAGTGAAGGCCACTTCCGGCCCGCGCCGGGTGGTGGTCAAAGTGACGTGCCCGCCGGCGGGGGTGTGCCGCAGGGCGTTGTCGAGCAGATTGCCCAGTACCTGGGTGAGCCGTTGCCGGTCGGCCCAGATCGGCGCGGTATCGCCGGCTTCGGTGTGCAGGGCAACCGCCTTGGCGGCGTAGCGGTCGGCGAACGCCGCCTTCAGTGCGGTGAGGAGTTCGGCCGTGTCGACCGGACCCCGGGCGATCGCGGTGTGGGATTCCTCGGCCTGGGCCAGCGCTCCGGCGTCGGCGGAAAACCGCACCAGACGCCCGGTCTGCTCGCGCAGCATCGCAATCGTCTGAGGGTCAAGGGTTTTCACGCCGTCCTCGACGGCTTCCAGGTAAGCCTCCAGGACCGCAACCGGGGTCCGGATTTCGTGCGCCAGGTCCCCGAACATCCGGCGGCGGGTGGATTCCACCGATTGCAGGCGCTGCGCCATCTGGTTGAACGAGCCGGCCAGGTTCTCGAATTCGTCTCCCAGTTGCGGTGGGGCGACGCGGATGTCGTAGTGGCCCTCAGCGATCGCCGCGGCTGCTTGCGACAGTTCGGCGATGGAGTGTTGCAGACGCCGGCTCAAATAGGCGGTGACGACGAACGCGGTCGAGGCGGCCACGGTGATCGCCACCGCGATCGACAGGGCGGTGGCGTGCTGATAGGCCTGCTCGGCGTGGAACTGCTCGTTGGAGTTGTGTTCCACCCCTGCCTGGTGCAGATGTTCGCGGAACAGCGGCGGCCCGACCACCGAAGCGACCACCCAGGTGGTGGCTCCTCCGGCGAGCAGCACCAGTGTCTGGGCGAGCAGCAGCCGCCCGCGCATCCCCATCCCCGGCCGCGGCGTCATCGCCCGGTTGCCATTCGGTAGCCCACCCCGCGGACGGTGAACACGAACCGCGGATCGGCGGGGTCGTCGCCGAGTTTGCGGCGAAGGTGCCCGACGTGGACGTCCACCAGGTGGTCGTTGCCCACCCACGGCTCACCCCACACCGCGTCGATGAGCTGGCGGCGGCTCCACACCGCACCCGGCCGCGACGACAACGCCGCCAGGATGTCGAACTCGGTACGGGTCAACGGGATCAGATCCCCCTCGAGGAACACCTGCCGGCTGGCCAGCTCGATCGACAGCGGCCCGAAGAGGCGGGCGGGCGGCATCTGCGCATCGGCAGCCGTTGCGCCCGGCGTCGCCGCGGCCGTGCGTGGCCGGCGCAGCATGGCGCGGATCCGGGCGACCAACTCCCGCGGGCTGAACGGTTTGGTGATGTAGTCATCGGCCCCCACCGAGAGCCCGACGATGGTGTCCATCTCGGTGTCACGGGCGGTCAGCATCACCACGTAGGCATCGGAGAACGTCCGCAGCTGTCGGCACACCTCCAGCCCGTCGATACCCGGCAACCCCAGGTCCAGCACCACCACGTCGGGATCGACCTCGCGGGCCACCGCCAACGCCTCGGCCCCGCCGTGGCAGACCGTCACCTCGAAATGTTCGCGCTGCAGATAACTGGCGACCACGTCGGCCAGGGCGGCCTCGTCATCGACCACCAACGCGCGATAGCCGAGGTCCGCGCCACCCCCGGCGGCACCGGGTAAGGAATTCATCCTCACATCGTGCCGCCCGAGCCGCGGCACACCGCGTCTTGAGCGAATCTTCACACAACCAACACCAAACCCCCGCACCCGCCGGACCACAGTGGAAAGCGCAGCCCCACAACGACAGGACCGGTGATGACCCAAGCGCCCCCGCCGGCGGTGCCGCTGACACGGCGGGGGTTTCTGGTGGCCGCCGCCGTCGGCGGTGCAGCCCTGGTGGGGTGTAGCCGCTCCACCACCGCCACCGCCCCGACCAGCGGCACCACCGAGGCGATCGCCGCGGCTGAGGCCGCCCGCCCCCACACCGGCAAGACCGTGACCGCCCGGTTGTCCCCAGGCGCCGCTGAAGTCGACCTCGGAGGCACCCGCGCCCGGACCCTGGCCTACAACAACCTCCTGCCCGGCCCGTTGATCCGGGCCAACGTCGGCGACGAGATCGCCGTCACCATCGACAACGGCCTCGGGCACCCCACGTCGGTGCACTGGCACGGCATCGCGCTGCGCAACGACATGGACGGAGCCGCCCCGGCCACCCCCAACATCGACCCCGCAACGTCGTTCACCTACCGGTTCACCTCCCCGTACCCGGGCACCTACTGGGCGCACCCGCACACCGGCCTGGACACCGACTACGGCCTCTACGTGCCGCTGATCATCGACGACCCGACAGAACCGGGACGCTACGACGCCGAGTGGATCGTCATGCTCGACGACTGGACCTCCGGGGTGGGCAGCAGTCCCGAGGAGATCTTCAGCGGCCTCAGGTCGATGGGCATGGGCGCCCGATCCGGGCATGGCCCCATGGCAGGGATGCCCGCGAGGGGACCCATGGGCGATATGGGGCGCATGCCGGGAATGGGCGGCATGGGTTCGATGCCCGGGAACCCGGGTGCCGGGGTGGGCGCGGTGAGTGACCTGCTCGGCGGGGACGGCGGCGACGTCACCTACCCCTACTATCTGATCAACGGCCGAATACCAGCGGCGGCTACAACATTCACCGCCGCACCCGGCCAGCGCATCCGCATCCGGATGATCAACGCCGGTGCCGATACCGCCTTCCGGGTCGCCCTTGCCGGGCATCGTATGACCGTCACCCACACCGACGGGTTCCCCGTCGAGCCGGTGGACGTCGATGCGGTGCTGATCGGTATGGGGGAGCGCTACGACGTCCTCGTCACCGCGGGCGACGGGGTGTTCCCGTTGGTCGCCTCGGCCGAGGGGAAGAACGCCGTGGCCCGCGCGCTGCTGTCCACCGGGGCGGGCCGCGCCCCCGACGCGGCATTCCGGCCCGCCGAACTGACCCGCAGGGTGGGAACCGTCGACACCTTCACCGCCGCACCCCAGGTCCAACTGCGCACCACCAGTGACCTTTCCATGCAGGCCCGGCTGACCGGTTCGATGATGCACTACGACTGGGCGATCAACGGCCGGCCCTACGACCAGACCGTGCCGCTGACCATCCACGAGGGTCAGAACGCCACCCTGACCTTCGCCAACCAGACCGCGATGTGGCATCCCATGCACCTGCACGGGCACACCTTCCAGGTGATCAAGGCCGACGGTAGTCCCGGTCCGCGCAAGGACACCGTCATCGTCACACCCATGCAGTCCGTGTCGGTCCTGCTCGTCGCCGACAACCCCGGTATCTGGATGCTGCACTGCCACAACGGCTATCACATGGATGCCGGGATGATGACGACCCTCAACTACAGCAGCTGACATCGCAGCTTTCGGATAGAAATCGAGGTGGAAGAGAAAGGAGACGTCCCATGATGTTCTGGTCCGACCACGACATGAGCGGATGGGGATACGCAGGCATGGTGATCGGAATGGTGTTGTTCTGGGTCCTGATCATCGTCGGCATCATCGCCTTGATCCGCTACACCACCGGTGCCACCCAAACCCGCGTCACCGCGACCCCGCACTACAGGGACTACGAGACACCCGAGCAAGTGCTGGCCTGCCGGTTCGCTCGCGGGGAGATTGACGACACCGAGTACCGCAACCGCCTTGAGGTGCTGCACAGCACCCCGCGGCGCTGACACGGCAGAGGGCGGTGGTTTCCGTGAGCCGCGACGATTTCCGCCTGCCGATCGCCGTTCGGCTCGGCGGGCACCAGCAGCGCCGAATCAGCTAGACACAAGCGCGCCATCAGAAATCCCGGGCCGAAGGCCCCGGATCTTCAACCCGAAGGGATCGCCACCATGACCGAATCGACACCAACCGCGACGCTGGACCCGACCGACACCACCGAACCCATGGGCCGCCCCAACACCCGGCTGTACCAGGTGTTGGCCTGGGTGGGCATCGTCGCCGGGATCCTGTTCATCGTCGCCGTGGTCTTCTTCTCCGGCTTCTTCGCCGCCCACGCAACCGGCGGGTACGGATGGCACCGCGGCGTCCAGAGCGGCCAGATGGGTTCGGGCGGACCCATGGGCGCGGGCTGCCCGATGATGCAGGGCGGCGGAATGGGCCCCGGGATGATGAGTCCCGGCGGTATGCCCGGCATGGGACCCGGTGGGATGGCACCCGGTAGCTCCCGGGCATCGACCCCGCCCTCGTCAATGCCGATGCCGAT
>CAXNJA010000042.1:0-19195 GCA_964202555.1 Mycobacterium sp. | reverse complement strand
GGCGTCGGCGGCGGGATAGCCGCGGTGCTGCCCGGCCAACTCGGCATCGGGGTGTACTCACCGAGACTGGACTCCCGCGGCAACAGCGTGCGCGGGGTGCTGGTGTGCCGGGCGTTGTCCGAACGGTTGGGTCTGCACTTCCTGACCGTCAGCCGGGAGGCGCGGGCCACCATCCGCGCCGTCTACCAGGCGTACGACGGAGTGCGGGTCTACGAGATGCACGGTGATCTGATGTTCGCCGGCGCGGAGAGGGTGCTGCGCACTGTCGATCGCGACAGCGACGACTTCGCCGTGGCGATCCTGGATGTCACCCGCGTCGACACCATCAACGATCCGGCCCGCGCTCTGCTGGCCAGCATGAGCGAGACGTTGAACGCAGCCGGCAAGAAGGGTCTTGTGGTCGATCCCGATGCCGCGGTGATCCGTCCGGATCGAGGTTTCGACCACGTGGTGTTCGGCACCATCGATGCTGCGGTGGCCGCGGCCCAGGAATGGCTGGCGGCCGGCCGACCCGGTTAGTGACCGCCGATCAGGCTGGCGATCTGCACGCGGTCGTCGTACCCGCGCAACTTCACCGGCTTGCCGAGTCGCCAGAAGCGCTGTTCGCGTTCGGAGGCGGCCGCCACAGTGGCCGCTGAGGCCAGCGCGCGACTCGGTTCCGAACGTGCCAGTTCGGCTAGCCGGGCGGCCTCGTTGACCGGTTCGCCGATCACCGTGTATTCGAAACGCTCTTTCGCACCGACGTTTCCGGCGACCACCTCCCCGGAGGCCAGGCCGATCCGGGCCGGGCAATCCGGGACTTCCAGGCGCAGTCGCCGGGCGATGGTGCGGGTGGCGCACAGGGCGGCGGTCTCGGGGCTGTCCAGGGCGACCGGGGCGCCGAATATGGCCAGGGCGGCGTCGCCCTCGAATTTGTTCACCAGGCCGCGGTTGCGGTCGACCTCTTCGACGATGACGGAGAAGAACCGGTTGAGCAGTTCGACCACCTCGATGGGCGGACGGCTGGTGACCAGTTTGGTGGACCCGACGATGTCGATGAACAGCACCGCTACGTGGCGTTCCGCACCGCCCAGTTCGGGTACTTGCATTTCGGCCGCGGCGGCCACCTCCCGGCCGACGTGGCGGCCGAACAGGTCACGCACCTGTTCCCGCTCGCGCAGGCCCTCCACCATGGAGTTGAAGCCGCGTTGCAGTTCCCCGAGTTCGGTCCCGTCGAACACCACGACTTTGGCGCTCAGATCGCCGTTCTCGACGCGCTCGAGGGCGGCTCGCACCACCCGCACCGGCGTTGCGGTGAACCAGGCCAGAATCAGCATCAGGATGAAGCCGAAGACGAACGCCGCGGTGGCGGTGATCAGAATGGCGACTTCCAACTGCCGTTGGGTCAGGTTGCCCAGGATGATGGAGAACATTCCGGTCAGGCCGATCCCGATCAGCGGCAGCCCGGAGCACACCATCCAGATGATCATGGTGCGGCCCAGGATTCCGGGGGCCAGTCGCCGCGGGGGATTCCCGGCAGCTAGCGCTTGGGCGGCCACCGGCCGTAACGCGAACTCGGCGAACAGATACGAACCCGCCGCCACCAGAGCCCCGCAGAACGCCATGGTCAGCGCGATCCGGGGGATGAAGTCGGTGTCGTAGAACCCGTAGAGCGCGGTGAGCAGGAACGCGCCGACTCCCCACAGCACCAGGTGGACCAGTGCGACCCGCCAGGGGGTGAGGAATACGTTGCGCTGGTCGGTGCGGTCGGGCAGCCGGTCTTCAATGGACCAGCGCAGGTCATCGACGGTGTGGCTGGTGATCCACCAGGTCCCGATGGCCAAGGCGCACAGTGTGTAGGTCGGCAAGACGACGGTCGGTAGCCAGAACGGCACGTCGGTGAACACGTTGGGCGCCGGGAACGCCACGGCGATCAGCAGCAGCGCCACCGCGAAACCGATGATGTTCACCGTCAGCATGGCCAGGGTGAAGATGGTTTGGACCCGAACCCGGCGCCGTGCCGGGCTTTCCGCCGGCCGGCCCAGCAGCATCGAGCCGTAGGCCGGTGTCGCGGCTAACTGCCCGCTCTGTCGGGTGACCCGCTCCAGAACGCGGCCCAGCCGCTGCGCCACGCTCGTCATCATGTGGCCGTCAGCCTAGTTCTCGGGGGCGGCACCCCTAAGCTGAACCGGTGCGACTCGTGATCGCCCAGTGCACCGTCGACTACCTCGGCCGGCTCACCGCCCACCTGCCTTCGGCCCGGCGGCTGCTGCTGGTCAAAGCCGACGGCTCGGTGAGCGTGCACGCCGATGACCGTGCCTACAAGCCGCTGAACTGGATGAGCCCGCCGTGCTGGCTGACCGAGACCCTCGACGGCGACGCCGCGATCTGGGTGGTGCAGAACAAGGCCGGCGAGCAGTTACGGATCACCCTCGAGGATGTCGAACACGACTCCAGTCACGAATTGGGCACCGACCCGGGGCTGGTCAAGGACGGTGTGGAGGCACATCTGCAGGAGTTGCTGGCCGAGCACATCGAACTGCTCGGCGAGGGCTACACCCTGGTGCGCCGGGAGTACATGACCGCGATCGGACCGGTGGACATCCTGTGCCGTGACGCCGGGGGCCGCTCGGTGGCCGTCGAGATCAAGCGGCGCGGCGATATCGACGGGGTGGAGCAGTTGACCCGCTACCTGGAACTGCTCAACCGGGACACGCTTCTGGCGCCGGTGGCCGGCGTCTTCGCCGCCCAGCAGATCAAGCCGCAGGCCCGCACCCTGGCCGAGGATCGCGGTATCCGTTGCCTCACTTTGGATTACGACTCGATGCGCGGTATGGACAACGACGAGTTCCGGTTGTTCTGATGTTCCGCCGGATCGAGACCGGGCCGGACGGGCACGACTTCGAGGTCGTTCCGATTCCGGGTGCGCGGGCCGTCAAGACCTATCGGTGTCCGGGATGCGACCACGAGATCCGTTCCGGCACAGCCCATGTGGCGGTGTGGCGGGTCGAGGATGCAGACGGTGATGACCGGCGGCACTGGCACACCTCGTGCTGGAGGAACCGGGCCACCCGAGGCCCGACCCGCAGGTGGTCCTAGCTGTTGGCGGCCGGCTCGACCAACTCCACCAGGACGCCGCCGGCGTCCTTGGGGTGAATGAAGTTGATCCGCGAGTTCGACGTCCCGCGGCGGGGGGCGTCGTAGAGCAGTCGCACACCTGTGGCGCGCAACCGCTCGGAGAGGGTGTCGAGGTCGCTGACCCGGTAGGCCAACTGCTGCAGGCCCGGACCGCGCTTGTCGATGAACTTCGCGATGGTGCAGGTGTCATCCAGTGGCGCCATCAACTGCACCTGGACGCTGCCCCCGGGGGCGCCCCGCACGGCCAACATGGCCTCCCGCACACCCTGCTCGTCGTTGATCTCCTCGTGAACGACGATCATCCCGAGGTGGTCGTGGTACCAGGTGATCGCGGCGTCCAGATCCGGCACCGCGATGCCGACATGGTCGATACCCGTCACCAGCGCGCTCGCCAGCATCGGGCGGGCATCGACATGATCGGTGCTCATAGGGACACGGTAACCTCTCGACCGGGTGGTTGGTCAGGCCAGTCGACAGGTCGTGGTCTGGATCACACCGCTGGCCACCACTGGTGAATGGGTGAGGAGGCAGGAATGACGACGTCGGTGATCGTTGCCGGGGCGCGGACGCCCATCGGACGGCTGATGGGCTCGCTGAAGGATTTCTCCGGCGCCGAACTGGGCGCCTTCGCGATCAAGGCCGCCCTGGAGAAGGCCTTTCCGGGCCACGGGGCTCCGGCATCGCTGGTCGAGTACGTGATCATGGGTCAGGTGCTGACCGCCGGCGCCGGCCAGATGCCGGCCCGCCAGGCGGCTGTGGCCGCCGGCATCGGCTGGGATGTGCCGGCGCTGACCATCAACAAGATGTGCCTGTCCGGGATCAACTCCATCGCGATGGCCGATCAGCTGATCCGGGCCGGCGAGTTCGATGTCGTGGTCGCCGGTGGCCAGGAGTCGATGACCAAGGCCCCGCACCTGCTGATGGACAGTCGCGCCGGATACAAGTACGGCGACGTGACGGTGCTCGACCATATGGCCTACGACGGCCTGCACGACGTGTTCACCGATCAGCCGATGGGGGCGCTGACCGAGCAGCGCAACGACGCCGACAAGTTCACCCGCCTGCAGCAGGACGAGTTCGCCGCCGAATCGCACCAGAAGGCGGCCGCTGCGTGGAAGGACGGCGTGTTCGCCGACGAAGTTGTGCCCGTGTCGATTCCGCAGCGTAAGGGCGACGCAGTCGAGTTCGGCGAGGACGAGGGCATCCGCGCCAACACCACCGCCGAGTCGCTGGCCGGCCTGCGGGCGGCATTCCGCAAAGACGGCACCATCACCGCCGGTTCTGCGTCGCAGATCTCCGACGGCGGTGCTGCGGTGGTGGTGATGAGCAAGGCCAAGGCCGAACAGCTCGGACTGGACTGGCTCTGCGAGATCGGCGCACACGGGGTAGTCGCCGGGCCGGACTCGACCCTGCAGTCCCAGCCGGCAAACGCCATCCGCAAGGCGGCCGAGCGGGAGGGCATCAGCGTCGATCAACTCGACGTCGTCGAGATCAACGAGGCTTTCGCCGCCGTCGCGTTGGCGTCGACCCGCGAACTCGGCATCGACCCGGAGAAGGTCAACCGCAACGGCGGGGCCATCGCCATGGGCCACCCCATCGGGATGTCGGGGGCGCGCATCACCCTGCACGCCGCATTGGAACTCGTCCGCCGCGGCGGGGGCTATGCCGCCGCCGGGCTGTGCGGGGCCGGCGGCCAGGGCGACGCGCTGATACTTCGCCGCCGCTGATCCGGCTGGGGCCCGTGATGACGGGCCCAACTACGACGGCCGGTCGTAGCTGGCCGCGGGCGTCGGCACAATGGGCCCATGGCGGAACTGCTGAAACGTGAATTTGACATCCGTAGTCCGGCTGGGCGGTTCCGGATCATCGCGCTCGCCGAGGCGGTCAGCTGGATCGGCCTGCTGGTGGGCATGTACTTCAAGTACCTGGGCAGCCCCCGCACCGAGGTCGGCGTCAAGATCTTCGGTATGCCGCACGGGCTGCTGTTCGTCGCATTCCTGGTGACCGCACTGATGGCCGGTTTGGCCTATCGCTGGCGCCCCGGAACGTGGCTGTTGGCTTTGCTGGCGAGCATCGTACCGCTGGGCACTGTGATGTTCGTCATAGCGGCGGACCGGCGGGGGTGGCTCACCACCCCGGCGGCGGCACCGCAACTGTCACGGCCGGGGCAGGCCGTGACAGACTTGTCTGCGTGAGTAGTCCCCGCCCACGAGTTGCCCCGGCGATGGCTGGCGCCGTCGATCTTTCCGCTCTCAAGCAGCGCGCCCAGGCTGCGGACTCCGCCGCCGGACCGGCCGGAGGCGTCGAGATCACCGAGGCCAACTTCGAAGCCGAAGTGCTGGTGCGCTCGGGCGAGGTTCCGGTGGTGGTGCTGCTCTGGTCGCCGCGTAGCCAGGCCTGCCTCACACTGCTGGACGGACTGGACGCCCTGGCCACAGCCGACGGCGGTAAGTGGTCGCTGGCGACGGTGAACGTCGACTCCGCACCCAGGGTGGGAGCCATGTTCGGGGTAGAGGCGGTGCCCACCGTGGTGGCCTTGGCCGGCGGACAACCGCTGGCCAGTTTCGAGGGCCCGCAACCTCCCGAACAGTTGCGCCGCTGGATCGACTCGTTGCTGTCGGCTACCGCCGGAAAGCTGGCCGGTGCCGGCGCCGGTGCCGGTGCCGGTGAAGCCGAGCAGGAGGTGGACCCGGCACTGGCCGACGCCCGCGACAAGTTGGACGGCGGCGACTTCGTCGCCGCTGCGGCGGCCTACCAGGAGATCCTGGACGGCGATCCGGGCCACGCCGAAGCCAAGGGCGCGCTGCGCCAGATCGTATTCCTGCAGCGGGCCTCAGCCCACCCGCCCGCCGCTGTCGCGGCGGCCGACGCTGCGCCCGACGACATCGACGCCGCGTTCGCCGCGGCGGACGTGCAGGTGCTCAGCCAGGACCCGGCCGGGGCGTTCGACCGGCTGATCGCATTGGTCAAACGCACCGCCGACGACGACCGCACCCGGGTCCGGACCCGGCTGATCGAACTTTTCGAGTTGTTCGACCCCGCCGATCCAGACGTCATCGCCGGCCGGCGCAACCTCGCCAACGCGCTGTACTAAGTCCCGCGAGGTTGCTTTGTGCTGGCCCGCAAGGCTGGCTTCATCGTGGCCGACGTCGCGGGCCGGCTGACCCCGGACCGAGACGAAGCGATGTAGGTGTGGCATGGATGGAATGTCAGACCCCGTTGCGATGATGAGGCCATGTTGTCGAACCCATCTCCTGACGACGCGGAACTCCCTCCCGCCGAACGTCTTGAGGTGCTCTTCGCCGAGTTGGCGGAGCTGACCGGTCAGCGCAACGCCATTGATGGACGCATCGTGGAGATCGTCGCCGAGGTGGATCGCGACGAGTTGTGGGGCAACACCGGGGCTCGGTCGGTGGCAGCACTGGTGGCCTGGAAGACCGGCTGTTCATCGGCGAATGCGAGGTCTATCGCCACCGTGGCGCACCGACTGGAGGAATTTCCCCGCTGCACCCAGGGCATGCGGGAGGGCCGACTGTCGCTGGATCAGGTCGGAGTCATTGCGCAGGGCGCCGGCGACGGGTCCGATGACCACTACGCAGAGTTGGCTTCGGTCGCAACGGTCAGTCAACTGCGCACGGCCGTCAAGCCCGAACCACGACCCGACCTCGACCGCCGGCCCGAACCTGAGCGCTCGATCTACAAACACAGCGATGAGCGGTTCAGCTACTGGCGGATCAAGCTTCCGCACCTTCAGGCGGCGAAGTTCGACGCTGCCCTGGCGTCGCACCGGGATGCGCTGATCGCGCAGTGGAAGCACGATCACGGCAATCGTGACAACACAGCCGATCCGGTGCCGCCAATTCCGGACACGGTCGATGCGTTCCTGCGTCTGGTCGAGGCAGGTTGGGACGCTGACGCGACCCGGCGGCCGCACGGGCATCACACCACCGTGGTGGTGCATGTCGACGTCGAAAAGCGCGCTGCTGCCTACCATCTCGGGCCGCTACTCGGCGACGGTGACCGCGGCTATCTGACTTGCGATGCCACCTGCGAGGTGTGGTTTGAACGTGATGGCGAGGTCATCGGCGCGGGGCGGGCGACCCGGGTGATCAATCGGCGCCTTCGCCGCGCCCTGGAGTACCGCGACCGTGCCTGCGCCGTTCCGGGTTGTGGCGCCACCCGCGGTCTACACGCCCACCACATCAGGCACTGGGAAGACGGCGGCCCCACCGAACTGGCCAACTTGGTGCTGTTGTGCCCTTATCACCATCGGCTTCACCATCGCGGCGGCATCGCCGTCGCCGGCACCGCCTCCGAACTGACCGTCACCGACAGCGACGGGCGAGTGCTGTCCGACGCAGCGCTGGCCCGTTCACCGGCCACCCCACCACCTGCGGTGGCGCCATGCCCCGGACCCACCGGCGAACGCGCCGACTGGTGGTGGTACCAACCCTTCCAGCCTCAACCACCGCCGACGGACAACTGAGGTCTGGCGGGCCTTCCGAAGGATCACTGGGCGGGCTCCAGCCACAACGCCGAGGTGGGCGGCAGCACCAACTCCGCTGAGGCCGGCCGACCGTGCCACGGCTCGTCGGTCGCCGTCACCGCGCCCATGTTGCCGATGCCCGAACCGTTGTAGACCGTCGCATCGGTGTTGAGCACCTCACGCCAGGGGCCGGCGAGTGGCAGACCCAACCGGTAGCGGGTGTGCTCGTTGCCGGCGAAGTTGAACACGCACGCCAGCACCGACCCGTCCGACCCGTATCGCAGGAAGCTCAGCACGTTGCTGGCCGAGTCGTTGGCGTCGATCCACGAATACCCCTCCGGCCGGGAGTCCTCACTCCACAGCGCCGGGCGACTGCGGTAGATCGCGTTCACGTCGGCCATGAAGCGCTGGATACCGCAGGAGAAGCCGTTCTCGTCGAGTTGATACCAGTCCAGGCCGCGTTCCTCGGACCACTCGGCGCGCTGCCCGAAATCCTGACCCATGAACAGCAGCTTCTTGCCCGGATGGGCCCACTGGTAGGCCAGCAGGCTGCGCAGCCCGGCCGCTTTCACGTGGTCGTTGCCGGGCAGCCGGCTCCACAGCGTGCCCTTGCCGTGCACCACCTCGTCGTGGCTGATCGGCAGTACGAAGTTCTCGCTGTAGGCGTACAGCATCGAGAACGTCATCTCGTGGTGGTGGAAGTTGCGGTAGATCGGGTCCCGGCTTATGTAGTCCAGGGTGTCGTGCATCCAGCCCATGTTCCACTTCATCGAGAAGCCAAGGCCGCCAAGGTTGGTCGGCCGGGTGACGCCCGGCCACGACGTCGACTCCTCGGCGATGGTCACCACACCCGGGGCGAGCTTGTGCACGGTGGCGTTCATCTCCTGCAGGAACTGCACCGCTTCCAGGTTCTCCCGGCCGCCGAAGGCGTTCGGAGTCCAGCCGCCGGCCGGGCGGGAGTAGTCCAGGTACAGCATCGAAGCCACCGCGTCGACCCGCAGGCCGTCGATGTGGAAGTCCTGCAGCCAGTACAGCGCGTTGGCGACCAGGAAGTTGCGCACCTCGGGGCGGCCGAAGTCGAAAACGTAGGTGCCCCAATCGAGTTGCTCGCCCCGGCGCGGGTCGGAGTGCTCGTAGAGCGCGGTGCCGTCGAACCGGCCGAGCGCCCAGGAGTCCTTGGGGAAGTGCGCCGGCACCCAGTCCACGAGGACGCCGATGCCGGCCTGGTGCAGTCGGTCCACCAGGTATCGGAAGTCGTCGGGACTGCCGAACCGGGAGGTCGGCGCATAGTAGGACGTGACCTGGTATCCCCATGAACCGCCGAACGGGTGCTCGGCCACCGGTAGCAATTCCACGTGGGTGAAGCCTTGCGCCACAACGTAGTCGGTGAGCTGCTCAGCCAGGTCGCGGTAGCTCAGCCCAGGCCGCCAGGAACCCAGGTGCACCTCGTAGGTGCTCATCGGCGCGAACACCGGGTTGGATTCGGCGCGGGCTGCGATCCACCCGGCGTCCTCCCAGGTGTAGTCCGAGACGAACACCCGCGAGGCGGTGCGGGGCGGCACCTCGGTGGCGAACGCCATCGGGTCGGCCCGGTCGGTGACCGCGCCGTCCACCCCGTGCACCCGGAACTTGTACAGGCCGTCGGTGGAGAAGCCGGGCCAGAACAACTCCCAGACTCCGGTGGAGCCCAGCACCCGCATGGGCGCATCATGGGCGTCCCAGCCGTTGAACTCCCCAACCAGGCTGACGCCCTTGGCATTCGGGGCCCACACCGCGAAGGACACCCCGTCGACCACGCCGTCCGGGGTGGTGAACGAGCGGGGATGGGCGCCCAGGATTTCCCAGAGGCGTTCGTGGCGGCCCTCGGCGAACAGGTGCAGGTCGACCTCGCCCAGGGTGGGCAGGAAGCGGTAACCGTCGGCGACGGTGAGGGTCACCGGGCTGCCGTAGGTGCCGGGGTAGCTCACCTGAAGGCGGTAGTCGGCCAGGTCGGTGAACGGCAGTGCCACCGCGAACAACCCGGCGTCGATGTGCGACAGGGGATAACGCCGGCCGCCCACCAGTGCCGTCACCTCCAGCGCATGCGGTCTCAGGGTCCGGATGATTGTGTGGTCGCTGTATTCATGCGCACCGAGGATGCTGTGCGGGTCGTGGTGCTCGCCCGCGACCAGGCGGGCGAGTTCCCTCGGGTCGGGTGCCAGGTTGCGGGTCATTGCGACCTCATTTCCCGGTCACTCCCGGCGCAGCAGGGCGGCCCGCTGCTCGGCCGGAATCACCGGCATGTTCAGGATGTGCGCCACCGCTTTGACCGGCTCCAGTCGCACGTAGTTGGCCTGGCCCCACTGGTATTCCTCTCCGGTGATCTCGTCGCGCACCCAGAAGCGGTCGTAGGGCTCCATGCCCAGCGCTGCCATGTCCAGCCACAGCGTGCCGTTCTCGGGGCCGAACGGGTTGAGCGTGATGACCGCAAGCACGGCGTCACCGGTGACCGGGTCGAACTTGCTGAACGCCAGCAGGGCGTCGTTGTCGATGTGGTGAAACCGGATGGTGCGCATCTGGCATAGCGCCGGGTGCAGGCGGCGGATCTCGTTGAGCCGGGTCAGGAACGGCTCCAGGGACCGGCCTGCCGCCAGCGCGAGGTTGAAGTCGCGGGGCCGCAGTTCGTACTTTTCGGAGTCGACGTACTCCTCACTGCCCGGACGTACCGCGACATGCTCGAACAACTCGTAGCCCGAGTAGACCCCCCACGCGGTGCCCATCGTGGCCGCCAGTGCGGCCCGGATGGCGAACATTCCCGGCCCGCCGTGCTGCAGGCTCTCGTGCAGGATGTCGGGGGTGTTGACGAACAGGTTGGGCCGGGCGTGGTCGGCGTGCTCGGCGATCTCGCGGCCGAACTCTTCCAACTCCCACTTGGCGGTGCGCCAGGTGAAGTACGAATACGACTGGGTGAAGCCGAGTTTGGCCAATCCGTACAGCCGGGCCGGTCGGGTGAACGCCTCGGCGAGGAACAGCACGTCGGGGTCGACGCTTTTGATCTCGCCGATGAGCCAGGCCCAGAAGTCCGGTGGCTTGGTGTGCGGGTTATCGACCCGAAAGATCTTGACGCCGTGGTCGATCCAGTGCCGGACCACCCGCAGGATCTCCTGATAGAGGCCGTCCGGGTCGTTGTCGAAGTTGAGCGGGTAGATGTCCTGGTACTTCTTGGGCGGGTTCTCCGCGTAGGCGATGGTTCCGTCGGGCAATTCGGTGAACCACTTCCGGTGCGCGCGGGCCCAGGGATGGTCCGGTGCGCACTGCAGCGCCAGATCCAGGGCGACTTCCAGGCCGTTGTCGGCGGCGGCGGCGACGAATGCGTCGAAATCCTCAAGGGTGCCCAGATCCGGGTGCACCGCGTCATGCCCGCCCTTGGCACTACCGATCGCCCACGGCGAACCGACGTCGCCCGTTTCGGCGGTGACCGAGTTGTTGCGGCCCTTGCGGTGCACGGTGCCGATCGGGTGGATCGGCGGGAGGTAGACGACGTTGAAACCCATGCCCGCGATCCGGGGCAGGGCCGCCGCGGCGGTGGCGAACGTGCCGTGCACCGGATTGCCGTCGGCGTCCCAGCCGCCCGTCGAGCGGGGGAACATCTCGTACCAGGCGCTGCACCGGGCCAACGGCCGGTCCACCCACACGCCGTACTGCCGGCCGCGGGTGATCAGTTCGCGCAGCGGGTAGCGGTCGAGCAGTTCGGTCACCTGATGCGAAAGCGCCGGCGCGGCGCTGGTCAGCGGATCGCCGGGGCGGCGAAGTTCCTGCGCGGCGTGCAGCAGGGGTGTGCGGTCGCCGCGCGGCACCCCGGTGGCGGCGCGCTCGAGCAGCGAGGCCCCCACCAGCAGGTCGTTGTGGAGATCTTCCGCACCCTGGCCGGCGTCCAGTTTGGCGGTCACCGCGTGGCGCCAGGAGGTGATCGGGTCGCCCCAGCCGTCGACCCGGAAGACCCACAAGCCGACCCGGTCCGGGCAGAACTGGCCGTGGAACAGATCCGGGGTCTTGCCCGGACTCATGCGGTACTGCGACGGCGTGACCTTGAGTGCCTCGGCCGACCCGGTCGCGGACTTCGCCCCGCCCGCCGCGCCGTGGGTCACCTGTGGGTAGACCGGACCGAGGTAGCGGACCACCAACGTCGCCGCGACCGCCTCGTGGCCCTCCCGCCACACCGTCGCGCACACCGGCACCACTTCGCCGACAACCGCTTTGACGGGGTGCACGCCGCCGGACACCACCGGGGCGACGTCGTCGACCTCGATACGTCCCGGCACTCGACTACCCCAATCTCCCAGGCACTATCCGAACCCGAACAACCGCAACACCGTCGGTTCACACCGTAATGGGCGCGCGCGGCGGGCGAACCCAAACCTCAGTAAGGTCATCACGGTGAAAGCTCTCCGCAGGTTCACTGTTCGCGCGCACCTTCCGGACCGGATCGCAGCCCTGGGTCCGCTGTCGACGAACCTGCGGTGGTCGTGGGACACCGCCACCCAGGACCTCTTTGCCAGCATTGATCCGCAACTGTGGGCCCGGATCGGACGCGACCCGGTCGCCCTGCTCGGTGAGGTGGATCCGGCGCGGTTGGACGCCTTGGCCGCCGCCCACGATTTCACCGAGCGCCTCGACCGGCTGTCGGCGGATCTCAACGGGTATCTGAACAGGCCGCTGTGGTATCAGGAATTGCGGGAACGCGGGGAGCGTGTGCTGCCGGCCGGGATCGGCTATTTCTCGATGGAGTTCGGGGTGGCCGAGGTGCTGCCGATCTATTCCGGTGGACTGGGCATCCTGGCCGGCGACCACCTGAAGGCGGCCTCAGACCTGGGTCTGCCGTTGATCGGGGTGGGCCTCAATTACCGGTCCGGTTATTTCCGGCAGTCGCTGACCGCCGAGGGCTGGCAGCACGAGAACTACCCGGAGCTGGATCCGCAGGGGCTGCCGCTTCGACTGCTGGCCGATCCGGGCGGGTCCCCGGTGCTGGTCGAGGTGGCCATGCCCGAGTCGCGCACACTGCGGGCGCGGGTGTGGATCGCCCAGGTTGGCCGAATCCCGTTGCTGCTGTTGGACTCCGACATCCAGGAGAACGACCACGACTTGCGCCACGTCACCAACCGGCTGTACGGCGGCGACCAGGAACACCGCATCAAGCAGGAGTTGCTGCTCGGTGTCGGCGGGATGCGGGCCATCCGCGCCTTCACCGCCATTGAGGGCCATCCCATGCCGGACGTCTTCCACATGAACGAAGGCCACGCCGGATTCCTCGGTCTGGAACGGATCCGGGAACTGATGGCCGGTGACGTCCTGGACTTCGACACCGCCCTGGCGGTGGTCCGGGCCAGCACGCTCTTCACCACGCACACCCCGGTTCCGGCCGGCATCGACCGTTTCCCTCGCGACATGGTGGAGCGGTACTTCAGCGACGACACCCCACTGGTGCCCGGGGTTCCGGTGACTCGGGTGCTGCGCTTCGGCGCCGAAGCTGATCCGGAGAAATTCAACATGGCCCACATGGGTCTGCGACTGGCGCAACGGTCCAACGGGGTGTCCCAACTGCACGGCCGGGTCAGTCGGGCGATGTTCGACCAACTGTGGCCGGGCTTCGACGCCGATGAGGTGCCCATCGGCTCGATCACCAACGGGGTGCACGGACCGACCTGGGCGGCTCCGGAGTGGATGGATCTGGGCCGTGATCTGGCGGGCTCGGACGAGGCGCTGCGCGAGCCTGCGGTCTGGCAGCGGCTGCAGCAGGTCGACAGCGGCCACATCTGGTGGATCCGGTCTCAGTTGCGCGAGAAGCTCGTTGCGGACGTGCGCCACCGACTGCGCAAGTCGTGGCTGGAGAGGGGTGCCACAGCCGGGGAGTTGGGTTGGATCGCAAAGGCTTTCGATCCCGGTGTGCTCACGATCGGGTTCGCCCGCCGGGTGCCGACATACAAACGGCTGACGCTGATGCTGCGGGACCCGGAGCGACTGGAGGCACTGCTGCTCGATGAGCGCAGGCCCATCCAGTTGATCGTGGCCGGCAAGTCCCACCCCGCCGACGACGCCGGCAAGGCCCTGATCCAGCAGATCGTCCGCTTCGCCGACCGGCCGGAGCTCCGGCACCGCATCGCCTTCCTGCCGGACTACGACATCTCGATGGCCCGGTTGCTGTACTGGGGCTGCGATGTGTGGCTGAACAACCCGCTGCGGCCATTGGAGGCCTGCGGGACCTCAGGCATGAAGAGTGCGCTCAACGGCGGTCTGAACCTGTCGATCCGGGACGGCTGGTGGGACGAATGGTTCGACGGGGAGAACGGCTGGGAGATCCCCAGCGCCGAGGTTGTCAGCGACGAGCGGCGCGACGATCTGGAGTCCGCGGCACTGTATGAACTGCTGCAGAACTCGGTGGCGCCGACGTTCTACGACCGCGACGACAACGGTGTGCCCGGCCGGTGGGTGGAGATGGTCCGCCACACCCTGCAGTCGCTGGGGCCGAAGGTGCTGGCCTCGCGAATGGTGCGGGACTACACCGAGCAGTACTACGTCCCGGCCGCGGACGCCCTGCACCGCACTGTTCAGGCGATCGACGGCCTGCCCTACGGGCAGGCCCGCGAACTGGCCGCCTACCGCCAGCGGGTCAGTGCGGCCTGGCCGTACGTGCAGATCCCCGACGTCGACAGCACCGGACTTCCGGACACCCCACTGCTCGGTTCGCAGTTGACCCTCACTGCCACCGTGTCACTGGGCGGTCTGCGGCCCGATGAGGTGCTGGTCCAAGGGGTGCTGGGTCGGGTCGACTCGGCCGATACCCTGCAGAGCCCGCAGTACATCGACATGGCCTACATCGGCCCCGGCGAGGGCGGCACGGAGCGCTTCTCGGCGAGAAGCCCACTGCCGATGGCCGGGTCGATGGGCTACACCGCGCGGGTGCTGCCCCGCCACCCGTTGCTGTCCGGCGCCGCCGAATTGGGCCTGGTCAGACTGGCCGGCTCGGTCCAGCAGGGGGACTCCGAGCCGCCCGCCGATACACACCTGTAGGTTGCCTCTCGGGGGAGTTTGCGGGGGTGTTGCGGAGGTGGCGATAGTGGCCGGTGTCAGACGCCGTGCAGCGTTGGTGGCCGTGTTGTGCGCGGCCATGACGGCCGCACCGGCCAACGCCGACCCGCAACCACCCGCCCCCGGTCCGGGGACGCCGGCCGCGCCCGCGGCCCCCGCCGAACCGGCCATCATCCCCGCCGCGGTGACCGATCCCGGCGCACCACCGCCACCGCCGGGCCCCGACCCGAAAGTGGCGTCCAGCCCACCGGTGAGCACCACGACGCCCGACGGTTGGACCATGACCCTGTCGGCCAAGGACGAGATGCAGGCGCCCATCGCACCGCTGACCACCGCCATCTCCACCCGCGAATACGAGGTCGGTGGAGTCTTCAACGGGTCGCTCACCGGGGGTGATGACACCCCGTCCGGGGTTTTCGAGGTGGGCTATCAGATCGGCTGCGGGATCGACATGAGCACCTCCAACGGTGTGGCGATCACGGGTACGGCCGGACTCAACCCGTCCATCGGTTACTTCGGCTTCGACTTCCCGGGCGTACTCCCGGACGGCCTGGTGCCTGCCATCGGCGCCAACCTCAATGGCGGCGTCACCGTCGGTCTCAAGCCCGGGTTCGTCAACACCATCCCGGTCACCAAGAAGCGCTTCGAGGCGGACCAGCCGTGGGTGACCATCACCGGTTTCCGCATCAAGATCGACGGCTGCGTGGGCGAGTCGTTCGTGCGCTCCTACGCCATCCTGACCAAATCCGACAACGTCGGCGACGCCATCCTGTCCTGGTACGGCGTCACCAAAGCGGTCTGAGGACGGATCAACGGACGGGTCGCAGGATGGACCGGCAGGACGGTCTGGGGTCTTAGGGGAACCGCTTGAAGCAGCGGTCGGGGTCACCGAGCACGCCGACCCGGAAGGCGTCGATGCGGGAGAACCCGGCCGGCACCGTCTCACCGTTGACGTCGCCGGCGGCCAGGCCGTTGGTCAGCAGACCCGACACCGCCTCGTCGATGTCACCGGCGGTGATCGCCACCGTGTTTCCGTCCGGGGTGGTGATGCTCGTGGACAGCTTGGTGGTCGCCGCGCCGGTCAGGCAGGCGGTCCGCAACCCGGCCTCGGCGGTGTCAAGGGTCAGGCCGCGCTCATGTTGCAGGGCCACCATGTAGCGCGAGATTAGCGCCGAGTAGGCGGTGTTGTCGCCCTGCAGGGTCGGGCCCACCGACGTTGCGTCGAACCCGTCGGTGGATGCGCCGAGCGCCTCCAGTGCCGGCATGTCGACGGTGATGGTGTTGGCCGCCGGGCAGAACGACACCGGGGGGCTGGGCCGGGCGTCGGTGCACGCCGACGCCGCGGCGGCGTCGAAGCTCAACTTCGGTGGATTCTTGGTCGGGAAAAGAAGATTCATCGCGTCGATCAGGGCCTTCACCGAGGTTACGGTGACCGGCAGTTCGCCGGTCTGGTCGGCCGGTAAGTCCACCGGCAACTCCCCGCGGCGTTCCTTGATCTCCGTGAGGGTGATGCTGGCGCACGCGGCAGCACCGTCGGTGAAGCCGAACTGGAACGCCGAGATGCGCTCGAACGCCGACCCGTGCTCGTCGCCGACGCTGTAGCCCTCGTCCTCGCTGAGCACCGGGTCGCGGAACGAAATCATCGCTGCCAGAAGGTTATTGAGACCATCACCGGTGTTGAGGGTGAACCGCGGCGACTTTCCTTCGGCCACCCAGCGCAGGTACACCCCGGAGAAGCAGTCGGCCTGCTGCTCGGAGACCAGGGTGGGCACCCCCCGGGGATTGATGCCGGCCATCTTCTGGATGGCGTGGCCGTACTCGTGAGCCATGACCATCGTGATCGCCATGTCGCCGTAGGCGTTTCGCAGCGAGGGCATCAGCACGGTGCGGTCCCAGCCGATGGTGCCGTCGGTTTCGCAGAAGCCGGCGTTGACCAGTCCCTCAGTGGTCTCGCCGCAGAAGGTGCCGTCGTAGGCGTCGGAGTCCCAGGAGAACAACTCGTTGACCGGTGTGAGTTCCCCGTCGAATACATCGGGGAAGGCGAACTTCCAGAACTCCTCGAGGTCGCTGACCGACTGCCCCGCCAGGACGTCGACCTCGCCGCCGTCGGTGTCGGTCACCTCGCGGGACTCGGCCTTGGCGTCCGGGCGCAGTCCGGTCGGCCCCTCGACGGCCTCCAGTCCGCCCACTTTGAACGGATCGGCGAACACCGAGACCGGATTGCCGGAGATGGCACCACCGCAGGAGGTCAGCGTCGCCACGGCAGCGGCCGCGGCGAGCAGACGTGGCAGTGTGCGGGGCCGGCGCATGGACACCACCATAGATCGCCGACCACCCTCGCCGCTCAGCCTGTCGGCGGTGTGCGCAGCCGCCGCAGAGCATCCCTGACCAGCGCAGGGTCGGTGGTGGTCCAGAACGGTGGCAGCGAGGCCCGCAGATAACCGCCGTACCGGGCGGTCGCCAGTCGGGAGTCCAGTACCGCCACCACGCCGCGATCCTCGGCGCGACGAAGCAACCGGCCGGCGCCCTGGGCCAGCAGCAGGGCCGCGTGGCTGGCGGCCACCGCCATGAATCCGTTGCCCCCGCGGGCGGCGACCGCCCGTTGGCGCGCCGTCAGCAGCGGGTCGTCCGGGCGGGGGAACGGAATGCGGTCGATGATCACCAGCGAGCACGACGGTCCGGGCACGTCGACGCCCTGCCACAGCGACAGGGTGCCGAACAACGAGGTCCGCGGGTCGGCGGTGAACTTCTCGACCAGTGCTGCGGTGCCGTCGTCGCCCTGACAGAGAACCGGGGTGTCCAGCCGCCCGCGCATCGCCTCGGCGGCCGCCCGGGCCGCCCGCATCGAGGAGAACAGCCCGAGCGTGCGGCCGTCGCACGCCTCGATCAGGGCGGCGATCTCGTCGAGTTGGGCTGCGTTCTCCGCCGATCCGTCGCGGCCGGGTGGGGGCAGGTGGGCGGCGACGTAGAGGATGCCCGCCTTGGCGTGATCGAACGGCGAGCCGACGTCCAGGCCGCGCCACCCGCTGTCCTCGGTCAGACCCCAGGCGGCGGCCATCGCGTCGAACGACCCGCCCACCGTCAGGGTGGCCGAGGTGAGCACCGCGGTGGATGTGCCGAACACCTGGGCGGCCAGCAGGCCGGCCACGCTCAGCGGAGCGACCCGCAGCACCGGTCTGGGGCCAGATCCCGACGCCGCGGACCGGGGGGCACCGGGCGCGCCGCGGGACTCCTCGTGGTCGAGCCACACCACGTCGGTGCGGTCGGCGATCGCCGGACCGAAGGAGTCCAGCACCCGGGCGGCGGTGTCGGAGATTTCGCTGAGCGCGGCGATCGCCTCGGTACGGGCCGCGGCGGCCTGCGGGTCGGCGGGCTTGGGGTCGATGGCCGCGCGGGCGGCGGCCGCGGCGTCCCGCAGGGTGGTCAGGTAGGTGCCCAGTTCGGCGTCCAGGAAATCGATGCGGCCGGGCTCGGTGTCGTGAATCGCCGAGGAGAAGGTGGCGATGGCGGCTTCGAGCCGTTGGGCCAGTTCGGGTTCCACCAGCCGGCCGGTGCGGCGCAGGGTGACCCCCAGCGGGCCGGGAGTCAGTTCGCCGGTGGCCACCGAGGTGACCCGGTCGGTGAGTTCATGGGCCTCGTCGATCACCAGGAAGTCGTGGTCGGGCAGCACGCTGGCCCCGGCGATCGCGTCGATGGCCAGCAACGCGTGATTCGTCACCACCACGTCGGCTTCGGCGCTCTTGGCGCGGGCTTTCTCGGCGAAGCAGTCGATGCCGTACGGACAGCGGGTGGCGCCCAGGCATTCCCGCGCCGAGACGCTGACCTGCGACCAGGACCGCTCGGGCACCCCGGGGCGCAGTTCGTCGCGGTCACCGGTCTCGGTCTCCGATGCCCACTGGGTCAGTCGTTGGATGTCGCGGCCCATCGCACTGACGGCCCGGGAATCGGGATGGCTGAACAGCTCATCCTGGGGAGGTTCGTCTTCGCTGGGATCGCTGTGGATCTTGTTGAGGCACAAATAGTTTCGCCGGCCCTTCAGCAGGGCGAAGGTGGGC
Organism: Mycobacterium sp.; assembly: GCA_964202555.1. Lineage (GTDB taxonomy): Bacteria > Actinomycetota > Actinomycetes > Mycobacteriales > Mycobacteriaceae > Mycobacterium. Next base: position 472 of record CAXNJA010000042.1, on the reverse strand, counting down.
TTTCGGGGCAGCGCGCCGGCCACTGCCTCGACCAGTCGGGGCAGGTCACGGTCGACCAGTTGGCGCTGCAACGCGATGGTCGCCGTCGACACCACCACCGGAGCGTCATCGGTGACCGCGCGGGCCAGCGCCGGCACCAGGTAGGCCAGCGACTTACCGGTGCCGGTGCCGGCTTGCACCGCCAGATGCTCGCCGGTGTCGAAGGCCTGCGCCACCGCTTGGGCCATCTGGACCTGACCGGGGCGCTGGGTGCCGCCGAGGGCAGCGACCGCCGCGGCGAGCAGTTCGTCCACCGGGGGTGGATCGCTCATCGGGCGCTGATCTGTCTGGTGGGGATGGCCGGTTCGCCATGTGAGAGCGCCAGACCCTCCCACGGCAGGCCGCGCAGACCCGTGGCGACCAGGGCGCGGGCGGCGTCCAGATCAGGGCGCACCAGCAGTTCGCCGTCGCGGGCCAGGGGCACCGTCAGCTC
>CAXNJA010000041.1:0-19883 GCA_964202555.1 Mycobacterium sp. | reverse complement strand
CGTCCTCGCGGCCGTGAAGCACAGATCGACCGGGAGGTAGCCGTGCCACGCCTGTTGGTGGTCCATCACACGCCGTCTCCAGCTACCCGGCAGCTACTCGAGTCGGTCCATGCCGGAGCCTGCGACCCCGAGATCACCGGTGTGGAGTTGGTGGTCCGCCCTGCGCTTGGTGCCGGAGTCGTCGACATGCTTGACGCGGACGGTTACCTATTTGGCACTCCAGCTAATTTTGGTTACATGGCCGGCGCGCTGAAGCACTTCTTCGACACGGTCTACTACCCGGTGCTGGACCATGTGGCCGGGCGGCCCTACGGTCTGTGGGTGCACGGCAACAACGACACCGCCGGCGCCGTCTCCTCGATCGAGCGGATCTGCACGGGGCTGGCACTGATGAAGTCGGCCGAAGCCCTTGAGGTGACCGGCGGTGTGGACGCCGCCGCGCGGCAACAGGCCCACGAATTGGGCGGCACCCTGGCCGCCGTACTGATGTAGGAGAGGTGTAATGGCCGGAATCGGTGACATGGCGTTGGGTGCGGCGCCAATCGCCGGCGGAGCGATGCTGGGCGCGCTGGCCGGAACGGTAAAGGGACCGGACTTCCGGGCCCTGATCAAGTCGGACATCGAACTGCTCGATAGTCTCCCGCCGGAGTGCGTCGAGTTGCGGGATGCCTTGCGCCGCAGCATCGACGCACGGGTCTGGGAACTGATCGCCACCGTGGACCGCAACCGCGAATTGCGCGAGGCGGCCACTGGCTACCGGGGCAACTGGCGCGACATCTTCGTGTTCCTCTCGGCGCTGCTGTTCACCCTGGTGTGGTGGAACGTTCCGCACAGCCGAACCAATTGGCTGGTCACCTTCATCGTGCTGGTGATCCTGTCGGCCGTCGTCGGGCTGTACGCCACCCGCGGGGTGATTGCACTGTTCAAACGCTTCATCAGCCGCGGCTGAGTCACCGCCCGGCCAGGCGGGCGCCGAAGAACGACTCCATCGCCTGCCAGTGCTGTTCGGCGGCCGATTCGTCATAGGGGGCGTTGTCGGTCACGGCAAAACCGTGGGCGGCGGGATACCACTCGATGATGTGCGGCACGCCCGCTGCGGTGAGCGCGGCGTCCAGCGTCGCCGACTGTTCGGGGGTGTACGACGGATCGTTCTCGGCCGCGCCGACGTAGACCGCCGCCCGGATACGGTCGGCCAGCAGGTGCGGACTGCCCGGATCGCCGTCCGCGGCCAGACCCCCGCCGTGAAACGACATGGCCGCCGCGACTCGCTCCGGGACCCGGCCGGCCACCGTCAGCGCGGTCCGTCCGCCCATGCAGTAGCCGGTCGCGCCGAAGCGGTCACCGGTCACCTCCGGCCGGGCCGCCAGGTAATCAAAGAAAGCCCGCGCGTCGGCGGCCATCATCTCGGGGGCGATCGCCTTCATCATGGCGAACAGGCGGTGTCGTTCGGACTCGTTACCGAAGACGTTCGTCATATCGAACGGCGCCCACCGGCCGTTGCGGTGGTAGACGTCGGGAAGCAGCACCGCATAACCCAGCGAGGCCAGCCGGGTCGCCATCGCGCGCAGCGCCGGCCGCGCCCCGCCGGCATCGGGATACATCACGATCCCGGGCCAGGGGCCCGACCCGGAGTCCGGAGTGGCCAGGACGATCGGGCAGCTCCCGTCCGGGGTGGTGATCGTGTCGTCAATAGTCGGCATGATTGGAGTTCTACTCCGCTCCATTCGCCGGGGCGGGCCGGGGCGGACGTAAAGTGGTCGGGTGCCGATCCCCACCCCCTACGAGGACCTGCTGAGACTGGTGCTCGAGCAGGGCACCGCGAAGTCCGACCGCACCGGCACCGGCACCCGCAGCCTCTTCGGGCACCAGTTGCGTTATGACCTCGCCGCAGGATTTCCGCTGATCACCACCAAGAAGGTGCACACCAAGTCGATCGTCTATGAGCTGCTGTGGTTTCTGCGCGGCGATTCCAACGTCGAGTGGCTGCAGCGCCATGGCGTCACCATCTGGGACGAATGGGCCTCTCCGGCAGGTGATCTCGGACCGGTCTACGGCGTGCAATGGCGGTCCTGGCCGACGCCGACCGGCGAGCACATCGACCAGATCAGCGCCGCGGTGGAGTTGCTGCGCACCGACCCGGACTCCCGGCGGATCATCGTCTCGGCGTGGAACGTTGCTGACCTGCCGCGGATGGCACTGGCGCCCTGTCACGCCTTCTTCCAGTTCTATGTGGCCGACGGCAAGCTGAGCTGCCAGCTCTACCAGCGCAGCGCCGACATGTTCCTCGGTGTGCCGTTCAACATCGCCAGCTACGCGCTACTGACCCACATGATGGCCGCCCAGGTCGGCCTTGAGGTGGGGGACTTCATCTGGACCGGCGGTGACTGCCACATCTATGACAACCACATCCAGCAGGTCACCGAGCAGCTCAGCCGGGACCCGCGGCCCTACCCCGAACTTGTTCTGCATCAACGGGATTCGATCTTCGACTACACCTACGACGACATTGAGATCCGCAACTACGATCCGCACCCGGCGATCAAGGCGCCGGTGGCGGTATGAGGGCTGCTTGCAGGGCCGAATCATGGGCATGAGGGCTGCTCGATGAGCGTCGCGCTGGTCTGGGCACAATCGACCTCCGGGGTGATCGGCCGCGACGGTGGCATCCCCTGGCACGTGCCGGAAGACCTCGCTCGGTTCAAGGAACTGACCCTCGGGCACACCGTGGTGATGGGCCGGCGCACCTGGGAGTCGCTGCCCGCCCGCTTCCGTCCGCTGCCCGGACGTCGCAACGTGGTGGTCAGCCGCAATCCGGACTACCCGGCGCAAGGCGCCGAGGTCCTCGACTCCTTAGCTGGCGCCCTGGCCGACGGGGGCCAGACTTGGGTGATCGGAGGCGCCGAGATCTACCACCTGGCGTTACCGCTGTCTACCCGCTGTGAGGTCACCGAAGTGCAGGTCGACCTGCGCCCCGATGACGACGACGCGCTGGCCCCCGTGCTCGGCGAGACCTGGACAGGCACCGCCGGCGGCTGGCAGGACAGCACTTCAGGGCTGCGCTACCGGTTTTCCACCTACCTGCGGCCATGACCCCCTGACCGGTGCCCGAGCCCGTCGAGGCGCGGTGGCGCGTTGTGACTAGCGGTCGAGCGCCTGGATCAACAGTTCCTTGATCTCGCTTGTTGTCTCCTCCAGCGATCGGACCCGCGCGTTGGTGTCGTCCATCTTGGTCTCCAACGAGGTCAAGCGCTTGCCGTGGTCCATCAGCGTTGCCGCTGAGCCCGCGTCGCTGTCAGTTCACTCTTAGACCCCACTAGGCTCACCGCGTGGCCGAGACCGCACCGCTGCGTGTGCAGCTGATCGCCAGGACCGAGTTTGTGCCGCCCGCCGAGGTTGCGTGGGACACCGACGCCGACGGTGGTCAGGCGCTGGTCGAATTCGCCGGTCGGGCCTGTTACCAGAGCTGGTCCAAACCCAACCCGCGTACCGCCACCAACGCCTCCTACCTCAAGCACATCATCGACGTCGGCCACTTCTCGGTACTCGAGCACGCGAGCGTCAGCTTCTACATCACCGGCATCTCCCGCTCCTGCACCCACGAACTCATCCGGCACCGGCACTTCTCCTACTCGCAGCTGTCCCAGCGCTACGTCCCCGAGGACGACGCCCAGGTGGTGCTGCCCCCCGGACTGGAGGACGACCCGGAACTGCAGCAGATCGTCCTGGCGGCAGCCGACGCCAGCCGCGCCGCCTACCTGGACCTGCTGGCCAGGCTGGAAGCCAAGTTCGCCGACCAGCCCAACGCCGTGCTGCGCCGCAAGCAGGCCCGACAGGCCGCCCGGGCGGTGCTGCCGAACGACGCCGAGACCCGGATTGTGGTGACCGGCAACTACCGGGCCTGGCGGCACTTCATCGCGATGCGGGCCAGCGAGCACGCCGACGTCGAGATCCGCCGGCTTGCTGTCGCCTGCCTGCGCGAGTTGACCGCGGCCGCACCCGCGGTGTTCGCCGACTTCGACATCACCGTGCTGGCCGACGGCACCGAGGTGGCTACCAGCCCGCTCGCTACTGAGATGTAGAGCGACCGGGTAATCTGAGTGCCCGTGAGTACCGGCGGATTCGACGCGAGGGCCCGGTTGGGCACCGTCCTGACCGCGATGGTGACGCCGTTCACCGATGACGGCGTGGACACCGCGGCCGCCGCCCGGCTGGCCACCCACCTGGTCGACACCGGATGCGACGGACTGGTGCTCTCAGGCACTACCGGAGAGTCGCCGACCACCACCGATGCCGAGAAACTGGCCCTGCTGGGCGCGGTCCTCGAGGCAGTCGGGGACCGCACCCGCATCATCGCCGGCGCCGGAAGCTACGACACCGCGCACAGCGTGCGCCTGGCCAAGGCCTGTGCGGCCGAAGGGGCCCACGGCCTGCTGGTGGTCACCCCGTACTACTCGAAGCCGCCGCAGAGCGGGCTGGTGGCACACTTCACCGCGGTCGCCGACGCCACCGACCTCCCCGTCGTGCTCTACGACATCCCGCCCCGCTCCGTGGTCCCCATCGAATGGGACACCATCCGAACCCTGTCCAGCCATCCCAACATCGTCGCGGTCAAGGACGCCAAGGGCGATCTACCCGGGGCCGCGCAGGCGATGGCCGAAACCGGTCTGGCCTACTACTCCGGCGACGACGCGCTGAACCTGCCGTGGCTGGCCGTCGGCGCGGTCGGCTTCGTCAGCGTCTGGGGCCACCTGGCCGCCGGCCAGTTGCGAGACATGTTCAGCGCCTTCAACTCCGGCGATCTGGCCACCGCCCGCAAGATCAGCGTCGCGCTGGGGCCGCTGAACGCCGCACAGGCCAGGCTGGGTGGCGTCACGATGTCCAAGGCCGGCCTACGGCTGCAGGGCTTCGAGGCCGGGGACCCACGCCTGCCGCAGATGCCGGCCACCGCAGAGCAAGTCGAGCAGCTGGCCGCCGATATGCAGTCGGCGGGTGTACTCGGTGTGGGTTCGCCGTCCGAGCGGCCCCAGCGGTGAATATCGACGAACTCCGCCCACCCGGTCCGCCCGCGCCGGGCTCGCTGCGGATCACCGCGCTCGGCGGAATCGGTGAAATCGGGCGCAACATGACGGTTTTCGAGCACCTCGGCCGCCTGCTCATCGTCGACTGCGGGGTGCTGTTCCCCAGCCACGACGAACCGGGGATCGACCTCATCCTGCCCGACATGCGTCACATTGAAGACCGACTCGACGACGTCGAGGCCCTGGTCCTCACCCACGCCCACGAGGACCACATCGGCGCGATCCCGTTCCTGCTCAAACTGCGCAGCGACATCCCGGTGGTCGGTTCGAAATTCACTCTGGCGCTGGTCGCGGCCAAGTGCCGGGAACACCGCATCAACCCGAAATTCGTGGAAGTCGCTGAGGGACAGCGCAGTACGCACGGTGTGTTCGAGTGCCAGTACTTCGCGGTCAACCACTCCATCCCGGACGCCCTGGCCATCGCCATCCACACCGGAGCCGGAACCGTGCTGCACACCGGCGATATCAAACTCGACCAGTTGCCGCTGGACGGCCGGCCCACCGACCTGCCCGGAATGTCGCGGCTCGGCGACGCCGGTGTGGACCTGTTCCTGTGTGATTCCACCAACGCCGAGGTTCCCGGGGTAGGGCCCTCGGAAAGCGAAATCGGCCCGACTCTGCACCGGCTGATCCGCAACGCCGAGGGCCAGCGGGTGCTGGTGGCCTGCTTTGCCTCCAACGTCGACCGGGTCCAGCAGATCGTCGACGCCGCGGTGGCACTGGGCCGGCGGGTGTCCTTCGTCGGCCGCTCGATGGTCCGAAACATGGCCATCGCCCGCGAACTCGGCTTCCTCACCGTCGACGACCGCAACGTGGTGGACATCTCAGCGGCCGAGATGATGCCGCCGGACCATCTGGTACTCATCACCACCGGAACCCAGGGCGAGCCGCTCTCAGCGCTGTCCCGGATGTCGCGGGGCGAGCACCGCAGCATTTCCGTCACCGCCAACGACTTGATCATCCTCAGCTCGTCGCTGATCCCCGGCAATGAGGAAGCGGTGTACGGCGTGATCGACGCGCTGTCGCGGATCGGGGCCCGGGTGGTCACCAATCAGCAGGCCCGAGTGCACGTTTCCGGGCATGCCTATGCCGGCGAACTGTTGTTCCTCTACAACGCGGTCCGGCCGCGCAACGTGATGCCCGTCCACGGGCACTGGCGGCACCTGCGGGCGAACGCGAAACTGGCTGCCAGCACCGGAGTCCCAGAAGACTGCATCATGCTGGCCGAGAACGGCGTCAGCGTCGACCTGATGGCCGGCCAGGCCAGCATCGCCGGGGCGGTGCCGGTGGGCAAGATGTTCGTCGACGGCCTGGTCAGCGGCGACGTCGGTGACGCAACGCTGGGGGAGCGGCTCATCCTGAGTTCCGGGTTTGTGGCGGTGACGGTCGTGATGCACAAGGGAACCGGCCGGGTAGCCGCGCCGCCGTATCTGCATTCGCGCGGCTTCTCCGAGGATCCCAAAGCGCTGGAGCCGGCGCTGCGCAAGGTGGAGCAGGAGCTGGAATCCCTTGCCGCCGAGCGTGTCACCGATCCGGTGCGAATCGCCCAGGCGGTGCGGCGCGCAGTCGGTAAGTGGGTCGGTGAGACCTACCGCCGGCAGCCGATGATCGTGCCGACGGTGCTGGAGGTCTGATCCGCGCCGCGCGGGGTCAGCGCTTGTTGACGAAGCCGGCGTCCACCGGCAGTGCGACTCCCGTGACGTAGCGGGCGGCGTCGCACACCAGCCAGAGGACCGCGTTGGCGATGTCCTCGACCTGCAGTACCTCCACCGGCAATGCGTTACTCATGTCCGGGCCACCGTGCTCCTGCTGGGCCATGCCCTCCAACCAGGACCGGGTGAAGTCGTTGTCGATCATCGGGGTGTCGACGCCCGCGGGGTGCACCGAATTGACCCGGATCTTGTATTGGGCAAGGAAATTGGCGTAGGCCCGCATCAACCCGACGATGCCGTGCTTGGACGCGGTGTAGCCCAACGATCCTGCGATCGGCGCCCCGATCCCCACCAGACCGGCCACCGAACTGGTAAGGACGATGGCACCTCCGTCGCCCTGCTTGATCAGCGGCCGCATCGCCACGTCAACGGTGTGGTACACCCCGGTGAGGTTGACGTCGATCACGTCCTGCCAGGCGTTCTCACCCATCATCGGAGCGATTCCGGCATTGGCGATCACGATGTCCAGGCGGCCCAGTTCGGTGATGCCCTCAGCGAGAGCGGCTTTCAGCGCCGCGCGGTCGCGGACGTCGCCGTTTCGGGCGACGATGCGGGCCCCGGTGTCCTCGACAAGCTTGACGGTGTCGGCGAGATCCTCCGGTGTCGCCAGCGGATAGGGAACGCTGGCGATCTGCTCGCACAGATCGACCGCGATGATGTCGGCGCCTGCAGATGCCAAGGTGACCGCGTGGGCGCGGCCCTGGCCTCTGGCCGCGCCGGTGATGAAGGCGACCTTGCCGTCTAGGGCTCCCATTGGTCAGGCGCGCAGTTGGCCCTTGGCCGGGTCACCGGCGGGGATGGGCTCGAGCATCTTGAGGTCCGGTGCGCCGGCCAGGTGGTCGCCGATCTCGGCGAACAGCGAGCCCACGGCGGGGGCGGTGCTGTGCACCTTCAGCGCCTCGGCGTCGGCCCACTGCTCGATGAACACAAAGGTGTCGCCAGTCTGATGCAGCGAGTACAAGTCGCATCCCGGCTCGTCATGCACCGCCTCGATGGCCGTGATGCAGGAGGCGCGGACAGCATCGACCGACTCCGGCTTGGCGGTGAACGACGCGACAATGACGACGGGCATGAACGTGCTCCTTGTTTGGGTTCTCGCGGGTCGACTCCACCGTAGATTGTCAACGACCGAGGAGAGGCTGGGCATGAGGCTTTCGCAGGACCGTAAGTCGCTCTACATGACCGTGCTCATGACACCGGATATGGCGAATTTCTCCGGCAACGTCCACGGCGGCACCCTGCTCAAGCTGCTTGATCAGGTCGCTGCTTTCGCCGATTGATTGCGGTCTGGCAACGGCGACCGTTGAGACTCGTGTGGCGCATGGTGCAGATGGGGCTGGGCTACTAGGCTGCCCCGCATGGCGAATAAGACGGCCGCTCGTTCTGGCGCGCGAACGACCAGGTCACAAACGGCCAGGTCACAAAGCACAACCCGGCCGGTGGCCCGGTCGGCCCGGCCGGCCCAGCCGGCGGGGCCTCGCCGCAAACCGCCGGCCAAGAAGTCCGCGTCGCCGGTGGCGGTCGCGGCGGCCGCCGGTGGGCGTGCCGCGCGGGCGACTTGGCTGGTGGTAGCCCGCGGCGCAGGATCGACCGCCCGCTCAGTCGGCCGCGCCCGTGATATCGAGCCGGGCCATCGCCGCGACGGCCTGGCTCTGGGCCTGATGGCGGTAGCTGTGGTGATCGCCGCGGCGTCCTGGTTCGACGCCGCCCGCCCGGTGGGGGCGTGGATCGACTCCGGGTTGCGGAACGTGGTCGGCGGTGCCGTCGTCGTCCTCCCGCTGCTGATCGCCGCCCTCGCGGTGATTCTGATGCGCACCGAGCCCCACCCCGAAACCCGCCCCAGACTGGTGCTCGGGGTCGCGATGATCGCCCTGCCGGTGCTGGGGCTCTGGCATCTGTGGTCCGGATCGCCTGGGGACCCGGCGGCACGGCAGCGTGCGGGAGGGTTCATCGGCTTCGTTGTCGGCGGCCCACTGGCCGATGGGCTCACCGTCTGGATCGCCACGCCCCTGCTGATCTTCGCGGCGATCTTCGGGCTGCTGCTGATCACCGGAACCACCATCCGGGAACTCCCGGGCACCCTCTACGCAATGTTCAGCACCCGTGGCGGCTACCGCGGATACCGCGCCGATGATGATTTCGACGATGACGATTACGCCGACGATTACGCCGACGATTACGACGGCGACTTCGACGGTGACTTCGACGGCGACTTCGACGGCGTCGATGGCTACGGCAGGGACTCGGCGAGCTCCGGGGATACCGCCCGCCGCGACTACGGCCGCCGGCACTCGGCGGTGCCCGAGGATTTCTCCGACGGCTACTACGACGACCCGCGCGCTTACAGCGCCGACGAGCCGCCGGCCTGGCCAGGCGCGTCGGGCCCCATCGGCACCCCCTATGACAACTATCCGCTTGACGAACCGGCGCCCGCGGAATCCGCTGCGACAGAGGAGATCAAGCCGCGGCGCAAGAAAGCTGTAGCCCCAGCCCCAGCCCCAGCCCTAGCCCGAGCCCCCAAGCAGCTGACCAAGGCGCTCGACCGGGTGGTGGAGGGGCCCTACACGCTGCCGTCACTGGAACTTCTCACACCCGGTGACCCGCCGAAGCGCCGAAGCGCCGCCAACGACCAGATGGTGGAGTCAATCTCCTCGGTGCTTGAGCAGTTCAAAGTCGACGCGGCTGTCACCGGTTGCACCCGCGGCCCGACCGTGACGCGCTATGAGGTCGAATTGGGCCCCGGCGTCAAAGTCGAGAAAATCACTGCGCTGCAACGCAATATCGCCTACGCGGTGGCCACCGAAAGCGTGCGGATGCTCGCTCCCATTCCGGGCAAGTCGGCGGTGGGTATCGAGGTGCCCAACATCGACCGGGAGATGGTCCGTCTGGCCGATGTCCTGACCGCACCGTCGACCCGCAGCGATCACCACCCCCTGGTGATCGGTCTGGGCAAGGACATCGAAGGCGACTTCATCTCGGCCAACCTGGCCAAGATGCCGCACCTACTGGTGGCCGGCTCGACCGGATCGGGCAAGTCGAGTTTCGTCAACTCGATGCTGGTGTCCCTGCTGGCCAGGGCCACCCCAGATGAGGTCAGGATGATCCTGATCGACCCCAAAATGGTGGAACTGACGCCCTACGAGGGCATTCCGCACCTCATCACCCCGATCATCACCCAACCCAAGAAGGCGGCCGCCGCGCTGGCCTGGCTGGTTGAGGAGATGGAGCAGCGCTATCAGGACATGCAGGCCTCCCGTGTCCGCCATATCGACGACTTCAACGCCAATGTCCGGTCGGGCAAGATCACCACCCCTCTGGGCAGCCTGCGCGAGTACAAGCCCTACCCCTACATCCTGGCGATCGTCGACGAATTGGCCGACCTGATGATGACCGCGCCTCGTGACGTCGAGGACGCGATCGTGCGAATCACCCAGAAGGCCCGCGCCGCCGGCATCCACCTGGTGCTGGCTACCCAGCGCCCGTCGGTGGACGTCGTCACCGGTCTGATCAAGACGAACGTGCCGTCGCGGTTGGCGTTCGCGACGTCGTCGCTGACCGACAGTCGGGTCATCCTGGACCAGCCCGGTGCGGAGAAACTCATCGGTATGGGCGACGGCCTGTTCCTGCCGATGGGGGCGAACAAGGCGATCCGTCTGCAGGGCGCCTACATCAGCGACGAGGAGATTCAGGCTGTCGTGCAGGCCTGCAAGGACCAGGCCGAACCCGACTACACCGACGGAGTCACCACCGGCAAACCGTCCGGCGACCGCGCGGAGGTCGATCCCGACATCGGCGACGACATGGACCTGCTACTGCAGGCCGTTGAATTGGTGGTCTCCAGCCAGTTCGGCTCCACGTCGATGCTTCAGCGCAAGTTGCGGGTGGGCTTCGCCAAGGCCGGCCGGCTGATGGACCTGATGGAGACCCGGGGCATCGTGGGGCCCTCGGAGGGATCCAAGGCCCGTGAGGTTCTGATCAAGCCCGATGAGTTGGCGGTCACGCTGGCCGACATCCGGGGCGGAGGCGGCGCCGTCGACGACGGTGCCGACGACGAGGACGACGAGAGCGACACCGGGGTGCCGGAGGACTTCTAGAGGCCCACCGATCTGCTACAGCACCAGCAGCATCCGGGTGTTACCCAGGATGTTCGGCTTGACGTAGCTGAGGTCGAGAAACTCCGCGACGCCGACGTCGTAGGAGCGGCGCATCTCCTCGTAGACCTCGGCCGTCACCGGAGTGCCTTCGATTTCGGCGAAGCCGTGACGGCCGAAGAACTCGGTCTCGAAGGTCAACACGAACAATCGCTGCAGTTGCAGTTCGCGGGCCACATCCAGCAACCGGTCGACGATCGAGTGCCCGATCCCGTGTCCCTTGACCGCGGGGTCGACCGCCACAGTGCGAACCTCGCCGAGGTCCGACCACAACACGTGCAAGGCCCCGCACCCTACGACCTGCTCATTGATTTCGGCGACCCAGAATTCCTGGACCGATTCGTAGAGTGTCACGAGGTTCTTCTCCAGCAGGATCCGTCCCGCGTAGGTGTCCACCAGGCGCTTGATCTCGGGCACGTCGGAAGAGCGGGCCCGACGAATCAGAACCTCGCGGCGGCGGGCGTCAACCGACGGAGCCCCGGGCGAGTGGTCGGACACGTCCGCCACACTATCGGGCGGTATTGACCGCGACCGGGAACAGTTGGCGAAGATCGGTTCGCCGCCGCGGCCGGTTTAGCTTCGGCAGGCGGCGCGCGGCATCGTTGGTCACCGGGCGCTTGGTCGAACCGATATTCTGTTTGCCGTGACGGGCCAACCCGAGACTCCGCCGACCATTCGGCGTGACTGGATGGTTCACGTCCCCAACTTGCTGACCGGTCTGCGTCTGGTTCTGGTACCGATCTTCCTGCTCTTCCTATTCGCCGGCGACGGCCATGAAACGGCCAGTCGGATAACGGCATTCGTCGTTTTCGCGGTGGCCGTCATCACCGACCGGCTTGACGGCTCGCTGGCCCGCAGCTACGGCGTAACCAGCGAATTCGGCAAACTGGCCGACCCTATCGCCGATAAAATGCTGATCGGCGCGGCGCTGATCGGGCTTTCGATGCTCGGCGACCTTCCGTGGTGGGTGACGGTGGTCATTCTCATCAGGGAGATCGGCGTCACGGTGCTGAGGTTCGCCGTCATCAGCCGCGGGGTCATCCCGGCCAGCCGGGGTGGAAAGCTCAAGACGCTGGTCCAGGCCATCGCCATCGGGTTGTTCATCCTTCCGCTGCACAACTGGCCTGCCATGTGGACCACCGTGGCGTGGTGGGTGATGTGGGCTGCGATCGTCCTGACCGTGGTCACCGGCGTGGACTACATCGTCTCAGCGTCCCGGGGACAGCGGTCCCGGACCTGATCGGGCGTCGGGAACCATCCGGGCCGGCGTTGCGTTGCACTAAATGCTGCAACGACTCGAGGAGGACAGCGCGATGGCCTTACTGCTGCGTGAAGTGATCGGTGACGTACTGCGCCGTGCGCGCACGTCACAGGGCCGCACCCTGCGTGAGGTCTCCGACTCCGCGCGGGTCAGCCTGGGATACCTCTCGGAGGTCGAACGGGGTCGCAAGGAGGCCTCCAGCGAGTTGCTGAGCGCCATCTGCACCGCATTGGACGTTCCGCTGTCGAGGGTGCTCAGCGACGCCGGCACCGAACTGGCCTGCCGGGAGGGCATCGGCCGGTCGCCCGTCACCGGTCTGGATGTGGCCCCCGCGGTGATTCCGCACCCGGCCGCCATGGCGGTGGCCTGAACCTGCGGTTTTGCCCACAAATTGTCGAAATCCCGCGACCGGCCCGGCAACGTGGTGTGGTCTGCGCGCCGGAACCGATAAATTGGGCTAGAACTAGCTCAGACAAACCGACTCCAATGCGGCACTCGACTCGAAGGCAGGGCAACACCTAATGGCCAATCCGTTCGTTAAAGCGTGGAAGTACCTGATGGCGCTCTTCGGTGCCAAGGTTGACGAATACGCGGATCCCAAGATTCAGATCCAGCAGGCGATCGAGGAAGAGCAGCGTCGGCACCAGGGGCTCACGCAACAGGCCGCGCAGGTCATCGGCAACCAGCGTCAGCTGGAGATGCGGCTGAACCGCCAGCTCGCCGACATCGAGAAGCTGCAGGCCAACGTCCGTCAGGCGCTCACCCTGGCCGATCAGGCCAGCGCCGCCGGCGACACCGCCAAGGCCACCGAGTACACCAACGCCGCCGAGGCCTTCGCCACCCAGCTGGTGACCGCCGAGCAGAGCGTCGAGGACCTCAAAGTCCAGCACGACGGGGCGCTACAAGCCGCGCAGCAGGCCAAGAAGGCCGTCGAGCAGAGCGCCATGAATCTGCAGGCGAAGGTCTCCGAACGCACCAAACTGCTGGGTCAGCTCGAGCAGGCCAAGATGCAGGAAAAGGTCGCCGAGTCGCTGCGGTCGATGAACGAGATGGCCGCGCCCGGCACCACGCCCAACCTCGACGAGGTGCGCGAGAAGATCGAGCAGCGCTACGCCAACGCCATGGGCTCAGCCGAGCTGGCGCAGAACTCCGTCCAGGGCCGGATGGCCGAAGTTCAGCAGGCCGGTGTTCAGATGGCCGGGCATTCGCGGCTAGAGCAGATCCGCGCCTCGATGCGTGGGGATTCCCTGACTGCGGGCGGCACCGCGGCCCCGGCCACCCCGTCCATCACCCCTGAGCCCGAGCAGCCGCTCGGCCAGTAGGGGCAACCCAGAGGAGGCGAATACTCGATGACGGTGAACGCCGAGCAGAAGTCGGTTGTGACGTCGCGGCAGTGGCGGCGTTCCGTGCTGCAACGAAGCATCGACACCGTCAGCGAGTACGCCGATGTCGCCGCACAGAAGCTCAGTGCGGCCGCCGATCCGCGGGCCCGGCTGCTGCGTAAGCGGCGCTGGGCGCTGCGGTTCGGATTGTTCTTCAGCTTCGCGACGGTGTTCTGGGTGGCGGTCACCGGCTTGCTGGCCGTCTGGAGCACCCCGGTATGGGCGCTGCTGATCACCGGTGTGATCGCTGCCGGGGCGGCGGTGCCCGCCACTTTGTGGCTGCTGCGCTACCGGTGGCTGCGCGGTGAGCCGCTGCCACCCCAACGTGAGGTCAGCGGTCGCCGTCTGCCGCCGCCGGGTTCGGCGGCACGTTCGGCGATTTCGGCCCTGGCCGCCTCCGAGCGGGGTCTGCACTCGCTGCTCGGCGTGATTGATCGCGGTCGGTTGCTGCCGGCCGGTGAAGTCCGTGAGCTGACCGCCGCGGCCGGACGTTCGGCGGCGACGATGGCGGCCACCGCTTCGGAGGTGGCGGCCATGGAGCGGGCGGCGGGGGACAACCCCGACTCCCGGGCCTATCTGGCCCCCACCATCAACGCGCTGACGGCGCAACTCAACAGCGGTGTTCGGCAGTACAACGAGATGGTCACCGCCGCCGCGCACCTGGTCTCGTCGGCCAACGCCGGCGCCGGGCTGTCCCAGCAGCGCTACCGTGCCGAACTCACCGACGCCACCGACCGGCTCTCCGGTTGGGCGCAAGCCTTCGAGGAACTCGGAACCGCGCAGCGGGGCTGACGGCTTTAGAGCGTCGGGCGCAGCGCCGGCACTGCCATGCCGATCACTCCTCGCACCAGTGCCTTAGTGAAGTTCCACATGTCAAAGTAGTCGCGCCACAGCGTGATTCGGCCATTGTGGACCTCGAAGACACCGCACACCCAGAACTGCAGTCGCAGCGGGCCGAACTGCAGCACGTCGGTGCGTTCGGTGAGCACCGAGGACCCGTTGACGGCGATGCGGTGGGTCTTGACCTCGAAGCTAGCCCGGCCCTCCATGGCGCGGAAGAGCTTCATGGCCCGCGCGCGGCCGTGGATCGTGGGGAAGCCGACGTTCTGATACACCAGGTTGTCGTCGAGGACGGCCCCGGCGCCGTCAGCGTCGGCGGCTTGCAGGCTGCTGAGTAACACCTCGACGACGTGGGCGTTGTCGATGTCGGTGCTGACGTTGATCTGGTCGGTCATGCTGCCCACCCTAGCTCCGGGTCGGCTGTGGCAGGGTGGGGCCGATGCGGGTCGCTGTGGTTGCCGGGCCGGAGGCCGGGCATGCCTTCCCGGCGATTGCCCTGTGCCTGCGTTTTCTGGCCGCCGGTGATGATCCGGTTCTGCTGACTGGCCGCGAGTGGCTCGATACCGCCGGGGCGGCGGGTGTGGAAGCGGTTGAACTCCTGGGCCTGGACCCGGAGGCCTCCGATGACGACGACGACGCGGGGTCCAAGATCCACCAGCGCGCTGCCCGGATGGCGGTATTGAACAAGCCTGTGCTGCAACAGCTTCAGCCCGATCTGGTGGTCTCCGACGTCATCACCGTCTGCGGTGGTATGGCTGCCGAGATGTTGGGGGTTCCCTGGGTGGAACTCACTCCCCATCCGCTGTATCTGCCGTCGAAAGGGCTTCCGCCGATCGGCAGCGGTCTGGCGCCGGGGACCGGTGTCGGCGGGCGGCTGCGCGACACCGTCATGCGGGCGTTCACCGCGCGGTCGATCCGGGCCGGTGACCGTCAGCGCAGCGCCGCGCGAACCGCCATCGGCCTGCCGGCCCACGATCCGGGTCCGCGTCGCCGCCTCATCGCCACCCTGCCCGCCCTGGAAGTGGACCGCCCGGACTGGCCGGCCGAGGCCGTCGTCGTGGGTCCGCTGCACTTCGAGCCGACGGCTGCCACGCTGACGGTTCCGCCCGGCGACGGGCCGGTGGTCGTCGTGGCACCCTCGACGGCGGCCACCGGGGCCATCGGCCTCGCTGAGTTGGCGCTAGAGCACCTTTTGCCCGGACGGACCCTGCCGCCGGGCTCCCGGCTGGTGGTGTCTCGGCTGGCTGGGGACGATCTTCAGGTGCCGCCGTGGGCGACGGTCGGCCTGGGGCGCCAGGACGACCTGCTGCGGGTCGCCGACGTCGTGGTCTGCGGCGGCGGCCACGGGATGCTGTCTAAGACGCTGCTGGCCGGTGTGCCGTTGGTCGTGGTGCCCGGCGGGGGAGACCAGTGGGAGTTAGCGAATCGTGTTGTGCGCCAAGGCAGTGCGCGATTAGTGCGGCCGCTTGCCGCTGACGCTCTGATTGCAGAGGTCGGCGAGGTCTTATCGAATCCGCGCTACCGGGCCGCGGCGCTTCAGGCAGGGGAGAGTGCCGTCGGGGTGGCCGATCCGGTACTGCTCTGCCATGAGGCTGGGTAACTTGGTGGCCGTGCGGTTGACCGAATTCCATGAACTCGTCGAGGCGCAGTTCGGTCCGGTGCGAGGATCCTCGCTGCTGGTGGACTATGTGCTGACCCAACTGGGTGGCCGCACCGCCGCGCAGGCCATCGAGGCCGGCGTGGAACCCCGCGACGTATGGCGGGCGTTGTGCGCCGACTTCGGCGTGCCGCGTGAGCAGTGGTAGCGACACGCCGCGCGCCACACTTGCCATCGAACACATGTTCGTTAGTGTGGGGGATGTTCGACAAATCCTGTCGTTGAAATTTTTGTCAGAGGCCCTCTCTAACGTCGCGGTTAACCGACCAACACCGGTCAGCCGAAACACCACAGAAACGGAGATAACCATGGCGCCACAAGCCCCAGACCGCGAGAAGGCCCTCGAACTCGCGCTCGCACAGATCGAGAAGAACCATGGCAAGGGCGCGGTGATGCGCCTCGGCGACGAGGTCCGCCAGCCCATCTCGGTCATCCCGACCGGCTCCATCGCGTTGGACGTGGCGCTGGGCATCGGCGGTCTGCCGCGCGGCCGCGTCGTCGAGATCTACGGACCGGAGTCCTCGGGTAAAACCACCGTCGCCCTGCATGCGGTCGCCAACGCCCAGGCTGCCGGCGGTCTTGCGGCGTTCATCGATGCCGAGCACGCCCTGGATCCCGAGTACGCCAAGAGCCTCGGTGTCGACACCGACGCACTGCTGGTGAGCCAGCCCGACACCGGTGAGCAGGCGCTGGAAATCGCCGACATGCTTGTGCGCTCCGGAGCGATCGACATCCTGGTCATCGACTCGGTGGCCGCGCTGGTTCCGCGCGCCGAGATCGAGGGCGAGATGGGCGACAGCCACGTCGGCCTGCAGGCCCGCCTGATGAGCCAGGCGCTGCGCAAAATGACCGGCGCCCTGAGCAACTCGGGCACCACCGCCATCTTCATCAACCAGCTCCGCGAGAAAATCGGGGTGATGTTCGGTTCACCCGAAACGACCACCGGCGGAAAGGCATTGAAGTTCTACGCCTCGGTGCGCCTGGATGTCCGCCGGATCGAGACCCTCAAGGACGGCACCGACGCGGTGGGCAACCGCACCCGGGTCAAGGTCGTCAAGAACAAGGTCTCGCCGCCGTTCAAGCAGGCCGAGTTCGACATCCTCTACGGCAAGGGCATCAGCCGTGAAGGTTCACTCATCGACATGGGCGTCGACCAGGGCTTCGTGCGCAAGTCCGGGTCCTGGTTCACCTACGAGGGTGAGCAGCTGGGCCAGGGTAAGGAGAACGCCCGCAACTTCTTGATGGAAAACCCCGATGTGGCCAACGAGATCGAGAAGAAGATCAAGGAGAAGCTCGGAATCGGGGCCGTGATGACCGACGAACTCGCCGATGACGTCCTGCCCGACCCAGTCGACTTCTGAGAACCGCCGGGAGCAGGCGCACGCCTTGTGCTTGCGCCTGCTCACTGTGCGGGCTCGGACCCGGGCGGAGCTTGCCGGCCATCTCACTAAACGGGGTTTTCCCGACGACGCCGCCGACGCGGTGCTCAACCGGCTGGAAGCCGTCGGCCTCATCGACGACGAGGACTTCGCCGAGCAGTGGGTGCGCTCCCGGCAGGCCAACGCCGGGAAAGGCAAACGCG
Organism: Mycobacterium sp.; assembly: GCA_964202555.1. Lineage (GTDB taxonomy): Bacteria > Actinomycetota > Actinomycetes > Mycobacteriales > Mycobacteriaceae > Mycobacterium. Next base: position 2,220 of record CAXNJA010000041.1, on the reverse strand, counting down.
CCCTCGCCGCCGAACTCCGGACCAAAGGAGTCGAGGCGGAGTTGATCGCCGGGGTGCTCGACGGCATCGACGCCGGCGCCGAACGCAGCCGCGCAGAACAACTCGTGGAACGCCGGCTGCGGCGCGAGGTGCTCGGCGGCGACGACGCGAAGGTGGTGCGTCGGCTGGTCGGCATGCTCGCCCGCCGCGGATACAGCCAGAGTATGGCCGTTTCGGTGGTGACCGACGCTGTGGCCGCCGAGCGAGAACGCCGCCGGGTTTAGGCTGGTCAGGTCCGCTCCAGTTAGTCGCCGGGCTCCAACAACGTGTTCTGCGCCCCCATTGGTTCAGTCGCGCGTTTGGAACGCCGTAGCCTGCTCTCGAGTCGGGTGGCCGCCGCGGACAGGGCGAAGTTCAGAGCGATCATCAGCACCGCGATGACCATGAGAGCCGGAATGTAGTTGCCGTAGGTCGAGCCGATCACTGTGCCCTGGCGGACCATCTCCAGGTAGGTGATCTGGTAGCCGATCGCGGTGTCCTTGAGCACCACCACCAACTGCGAAACCAGCACCGGCAGCATCGACGTGATCGCCTGCGGCAGCAAAACGGACCGCATGGTTTGGCTCCAGCTCAGGCCCAACGCGGCAGCGGCCTCGCTCTGACCCCGCGGCAGGGAACCCACACCGGAGCGCACGATCTCGGCGATCACCGCACCGTTGTAGAGCGTCAGCCCGGTCACTACCCCCGCCAGCGCAAGGTGCTTAGACGGGAACATGTCGTAAAGCGCGAACAGGAAGTAGGCGAAGATCATCATGATCAGCACCGGCACTGCGCGGAAAAACTCGACGAAGACCGCACACGGGACCCGAACAGCCCGTATCGGCGACAGTCGCCCCACCCCGAGGGCGAAGCCCAGGATGGCGGCCAACACGATCGAGATCGCCGCCGCGGTCAGGGTGCCGAGAATGCCTGGCAGTACATAGGTTTTCCACAGATCGCCGGTCAGGAACGGCCGCCACTTAGCGGCCGTTAACTGGCCTTTGTCGGCGAGCCTGTCGACCACCGCCCACACCAGCAGACCGGCCAGCGCGACGGCCGCCGCCGAGATGACCCGGTTGCGCACCCGGGCCCGCGGGCCCGGGGCGTCGAATAGCACTGAAGTCACCGGGCCACCGCCCAACGCTTGCCCAGCCAGCCGAACAGCAGTCCGGTGGGCAGTGTCAGCAGCAGGAAACCGAGCGCGAAAATGCCACCGACGACCAGCAGTGCGGCGGTGTTCTCGATCATCTCCTTCATCAACAGCGCGGCTTCGGCCACGCCGATCGCCGAGGCGATCGTCGTGTTCTTGGTCAGCGCGATCAGCACTGAACCCAAAGGAATCAGCACCGCCCGAAATGCCTGCGGCAACAGGATCAAGCGCAGGTTCTGCCCGAAAGTCAGCCCCAGCGAGCGGGCCGCCTCGGCCTGACCCACCGGCACAGTGTTGACCCCGGAGCGCACCGTCTCACAGACAAACGCCGCGGTGTAGGCCGCCAAACCCAGCACCGCCAGCCGGAAGTTGCTGTCGGCGATCGACGTCGGCGACTTGGCATCGACGAGCGTGACGCCCAGCGTCTGCGCCAGGCCGAACGAACAGAACAGGATGATCAGTGTCAGCGGAGTGTTGCGGACGACGTTGACGTAGCCGGTGCCGATCCAGTTCAGCATGGGAACCGGCGCCAGCCGCATCGCCGCCAGCAGCGTTCCGAACACCAAGGCCCCCGCCGCCGACAAGGCGGTGAGTTGGACCGTAGTCCAGAACGCCTCAAGGATCTGGCCGCGGTACTGGCCGAAAACGTCCACGTGGTCTTTTCAGTACGGTGATCGAGTACAGGTGGTCTGTCAGTAGCGGTCAAGCGGCGGCGGCGGCGGAGTGGGGATGCCGGCCGGTCCCAGGTTCTTCTCGAAGGCGGCCTTCCACGCCCCGTCCTTCTCCATCTTCGCCAACGCATCGTTGATCTTGGTCCGCATGTCGGTATCGCCCTTCTTCAGGCCGATCCCGTATTTCTCCTCAGAGAACGGCTTGCCGACGACTTTGAACACCCCGGGGGACTGCGCGGCGTAACCGGCCAGGATCACCTCGTCGGTGGTGACCGCGTCGATCGCGCCGTTCTTGAGGGCTTCCACACACGCCGAGTAGGTGTCGTACTGCTGCAACTGCACACCCGGATACTTGTCTTTGATCCGCTGGGCCGGCGTGGA
>CAXNJA010000040.1:0-20127 GCA_964202555.1 Mycobacterium sp. | reverse complement strand
TGACCTGTGATCCAGCGCGAGAGTCTGGCCGCTGACGCACGCACCACGCCGGTGCGAACGTGCATCGGCTGCCGGAAGCGAGAGTTGGCCGTCGAACTGCTCCGAGTGGTGGCCGTGTCGTCGGGGAACGGTCCAATTGCCGTCGCCGTTGATGCAACAGGCTCACACCCGGGCCGGGGTGCCTGGCTGCACCCCGATGAGCGTTGCCTCTCGGCAGCGCTGCGGCGGCGGGCCTTCGGTCGAGCGTTGCGCATCGCCGGTACACCGGACCCAGCCGCGGTGATCGAGCATTTCGGTGCTCGTCCACCCGGGAGAGAACAGGTAGCGAAGAACATGAGCACACCGTGAAGTCCCGATGACCATGCGTCATAGCTAAACCCGAGGCGCGGCCCACCCACCGCTGTCGCCTCTAGAGATGGAGATGTAGTGGCAGGTAAGGCCCGCGTGCACGAGTTGGCTAAGGAACTCGGTGTCACCAGCAAGGATGTTCTCGCTCGTCTGAGCGAACAAGGCGAGTTCGTCAAGTCGGCGTCGTCGACCGTGGAAGCGCCCGTCGCGCGCCGGTTGCGCGAATCTTTCGGCGGAGCCAAGGCCCCGCAGAAGGCTCCCGTGAAAGCCGCCGTGAAGCCGGCGCCGGTCCAGGTCGCCGCTGATGCCGGCGCGGTGGCCACCGCACCGCCGGCACCCGCGGTTGCCAAACCGACTGCCCCCGTTCCGGCGGCCCCGGCCGTTCCGGCGGCCCCGGCCGCCCCAGTGGTCGCGCCGGTGCCCCCGGTCGCCTCTCCTGCGCCGGATGCCGCACCCGGCCCGCGCCCCGGTCCGGCCGCGCCCAAGCCCGGCGGGCCGCGCCCACCGCGGGTGGGTAACAACCCGTTCTCCTCGGCCCAGCCGGTGGAGCGCCCGATTCCCCGTCCACAGGTCCCGGGAGGGCCGCGCCCCGGGCCCGGTGGTATGCCGCCGCGTCCGGGCGGCGGTCCTCGACCCGCAGGTGCCACGCCGGGCAACATGCCGCCGCGGCCGCCCGGCGCCCGTCCCGGCGCCCCCGGGCGTCCCGGTGGCCCGCGTCCAGGTGGCGGTGCCCGGCCCGGTCCCGGCCAAGGCGCCCGTCCCGGTGGTGGTGGCGGCGGCGGTAACTACCGCCCCGGCGGCACCGGTGGCGCTCCTGCCGGCGGTGCTGCTGCCGGAGGTTTCCGAGGTCGTCCCGGCGGCGGTGGCGGCGGTGGCCGTCCCGGCCAGCGCGGTGGTGCCGCCGGCGCCTTCGGCCGTCCCGGCGGAGCGCCCCGGCGTGGCCGCAAGTCGAAGCGGGCGAAACGCGCCGAGTACGAGAACATGCAGGCCCCCGTCGTCGGTGGCGTGCGCCTTCCGCACGGCAACGGCGAAGTCATCCGATTGGCCCGGGGCGCATCGCTGAGCGATTTCGCCGAGAAGATCGACGCCAACCCGGCGGCACTGGTCCAGGCGCTGTTCAACCTCGGCGAGATGGTGACCGCGACCCAGTCGGTCGGCGACGAGACCCTGGAACTGCTGGGCGGCGAGATGAACTACGTCGTCCAGGTGGTCTCGCCCGAGGACGAGGACCGCGAACTGCTGGAATCCTTCGACCTGACCTACGGCGAGGACGAGGGCAGCGAAGAGGACCTCGAGCAGCGTCCGCCGGTCGTCACTGTTATGGGTCACGTCGACCACGGCAAGACCCGACTGCTGGACACCATCCGCCAGGCGTCGGTTCGCGAGGGCGAGGCCGGTGGCATCACCCAGCACATCGGTGCCTACCAGGTGGCCGTGAACCACGACGGCGTCGAGCGTTTGATCACCTTTATCGACACCCCGGGCCACGAGGCGTTCACCGCCATGCGTGCCCGTGGCGCCAAGGCCACCGACATCGCCATCCTGGTGGTGGCGGCCGACGACGGTGTGATGCCGCAGACGGTGGAGGCGATCAACCACGCCCAGGCTGCCGATGTGCCGATTGTGGTGGCGGTCAACAAGATCGACAAGGAGGGCGCCGATCCGCAGAAGATCCGCTCTCAGCTCACCGAATACGGACTGGTGGCCGAGGACTTCGGCGGCGAGACCATGTTCGTCGACATCTCGGCGAAGAACGGCGTCAACATCCAGGCGCTGGAGGAGGCGGTGCTGCTGACTGCCGACGCTGCCCTGGACCTGCGGGCCAACCCCGATATGGAGGCCCAGGGTGTGGCCATCGAGGCGCACCTGGACCGGGGCCGCGGCCCGGTGGCGACCGTTCTCATCACTCGAGGCACGCTGCGGGTCGGCGACTCGGTGGTCGCTGGCGATGCCTACGGTCGTGTCCGCCGGATGGTCGACGAGCACGGCGAGGACGTCACCGAGGCGTACCCGTCGCGTCCGGTGCAGGTGATCGGCTTCACGTCGGTGCCGGGTGCCGGCGACAACTTCCTGGTCGTCGACGAGGACCGCATCGCTCGCCAGATCGCCGACCGGCGCAGCGCCCGTAAGCGCAATGCGCTGGCAGCCCGGGCTCGCAAGCGGATCAGCCTGGAGGACCTGGAGTCGGCACTGAAGGAGACCAGCCAGCTCAACCTCATCCTCAAGGGCGACAATTCCGGCACCGTCGAGGCGCTCGAGGAGGCCCTGCTGGGCATCCAGGTCGACGACGAGGTGGAACTGCGCGTCATCGACCGCGGCGTCGGCGGCATCACCGAGACCAACGTGAACCTGGCCTCGGCCTCAGATGCGATCATCATCGGCTTCAACGTCCGTGCGGAGGGCAAGGCCACTGAACTGGCCAATCGCGAAGGTGTGGAAATCCGCTACTACTCGGTGATCTACCAGGCCATCGACGAGATCGAGAGCGCGCTCAAGGGCATGCTCAAGCCGATCTACGAAGAGAAGGAACTGGGCCGGGCCGAGATCCGCGCGATCTTCCGGTCCTCCAAGGTCGGCAACATCGCGGGCTGCCTGGTGCAGTCCGGGATCATGCGCCGCAACGCCAAAGCCCGGTTGCTGCGCGACAACGTCGTGGTGGCCGAGAATCTCACCATCTCCTCGCTGCGGCGGGAGAAGGACGACGCCACCGAGGTCCGCGAGGGATACGAGTGCGGTCTGACGGTGACGTACTCCGACATCAAAGAGGGCGACGTCATCGAGACCTACGAACTGGTCGAGAAAGAGCGGGTCTAGACCCCAGTGAAGAAGGTCCAGTGAGAAGGCCAGGGTCTGATGGCTGACCCCGCACGGGCGAAGCGGCTGGCAAAGCGGATCTCCACCGTCGTCGCCTCGGCGATCGAGTATGAGATCAAGGATCCGCGGCTGGCCGGGGTGACGATCACCGACGCCAAGGTGACCGGCGACCTGCACGACGCCACGCTGTATTACACGGTGATGGGGCGTGCGATCGACGAGGAACCCGACTACGCCGCGGTCGCGGTGGCACTGGAGAAGGCCAAGGGTGTGCTGCGCACCAAGGTCGGGGCGGCGACCGGGGTGCGGTTCACCCCGACCCTGGCCTTCGTGCGCGACACCGTGCCCGATGCCGCGCACCGGATGGAGGAACTGCTGGCGCAGGCCCGCGCCGCCGACGCCGACGTGGCCCGGATCCGTGTCGGGGCTACCCCGGCCGGTGAGCCCGACCCTTATCGTGTTGCCGCAGAACATGACCGGGACCCCGATGACAGCGATCGAGCCGACGACTGAGCGGGCCGGCAAGCGGGTTGATGCCGCCGGCGCCGTCACAATGCTGGACGCCGCTGAGTCGGTGATCATCCTGTGCCACGTCCAGCCCGACGCCGACACCATCGGTGCCGCACTGGGACTGGGACTGGTTCTGACCCGCGGCGGTGCAAAGGTTCAGGTGAGTTTCACCGCCGCCGATACACTGCCGGAGTCACTTCGTGGATTGCCGGGCTGTGATCTGTTGGTGGCTCCATCCCATCTGCATCGCGACGTCGACCTGGTGGTCGCCGTCGACGCATCCAGTGCCAACCGTCTCGGTGAACTCGCTCGGCTGACCGTCGGCAGGGATGTCCTGGTCATCGACCACCACAGGTCGAACACCCTGTATGGGACGGCGAACTTCGTTGAACCACTCAGTGATTCGACCACGATGCTGATCGCCGACCTGCTCGATGCCTGGGGCAAGGAGATCGACGTCGATGTGGCGCGGTGCCTGTATGCGGGGCTGAGCATCGACACCGGTTCGTTTCGATGGGCATCTGCACCGGCATTGCGGCTGGCGGCGCGACTGGTGGAGGCCGGCGTCGACAACGCCGAGATGAGTCGGCTGCTGCACGACACCCACCGGTTCGGCTGGCTGCCACTGCTGTCCCGGGTGCTGTCCACAGCCGTGCTGTTGCCGGAGGCGGTCGGCGGCGCCGGACTTGTCTATGCGGTCGTCGGTCACGCCGACTGGGTATCCCACCGATCCGAAGAGGTCGAGTCCATCATCGACCTGGTGCGCACCGTCGGGGAGGCCGAAGTCGCTGCGGTGCTCAAGGAGGTCCGTCCGCATCAGTGGTCGGTGTCGTTGCGCGCCAAGACTATTGATCTTAGTCCGGTCGCCATCGGGTTGGGTGGTGGCGGGCACGCGTTGGCGGCCGGGTACTCGGCGGCCGGGCCGGTCGATCAGGTGGTGGCCGGTCTCGCCGGGGCCCTCGGGTAATCCGGCTGCGGGGATCCCGACGCCGACTGCGCGAGACTGAAACGTGGGCGGGAAGTCCGCAGATTCCCCGCCCAGGTTTCAGCCTCGGCGGAGAACTATTGCCGGGCCTGCGCCCGGCTCACTCTTATTGCCGGGCCTGCGCCCGGCCGCGCTCCATCACCGAGGCCCGACTGGCGGCGATGTCATCCCCGGTCGCCGAGCGCATCCACGCCCGCGCCGACTCGGCCTCCAGCCACAGCCCGGAACCAGTGCCGTCTTCGTCGATGCGATGGTAGGAGCCCAGCAGAGCGCGGACCGCTTTCTGATTGTTGCCGACGATGGATGCCGCGACCGCCCGCGCCGCCGTCATCAACTGTTCGTGGGGCACGACCTCGGTGACCAGCCCGGCCCGCAGCGCGTCGGCGGCCGAGAGGTAATCCCCGGTCAGGCTCATCCGCCGGGCCATGCCCACCCCTACCTTCTGGGGGAGTCGCACGGACAGCCCCCAGGTGGGCAGCAGGCCGACGCGGGCGTGGGTGTCGGCGAACCGCGCCTGCTCGGAGGCGATCAGGATGTCGCAGTACAGCGCCAGTTCCAGGCCTCCGGTCACCGCGGCGCCGTTGATCGCCCCGATCACCGGCTTGCTCATCGGGGGCCACTTCGGGGAGATGTCCGGCAGTTCGGTGGTGTTGCCGAGTTCCTTGAGGTCCAGACCCGCGCAGAACACCGGGTCGGCGCCGGTGACGATTACCACGTCCACCGCGTCGTCGGCTTGCGCCTCCCGCAACGCGGCGAAGAACCTGCTGCGTAGTGCCGTGGACAGCGCATTGCGGGACTCGGGCCGGTTGAGGGTGAGGGTGCGTACCCGGTCGGTGGTGTCGGTGAGCAGGATCTCAGAACCCTTGGTGGCCATAGCGACACCGTATCCGTCCGCCTCGGATCCACGAGACCCTGTGCGTCGAACGCCGGAGGCTGCAAGGCTGCACCCGTGGACAACGAGCAGGTGGCTAATCCCAAGGTTCTACTCGCGGTGGCCGCTGTGGTGGGATTCCTGTTGTCCGCCATCGCCATCATCGTCGTGGTCAGCCACGACCCTGACTCGGGTTACAGCGAGGTCACGTCGACGGCGCCGTCGACGTCGACACGACCCTAGAGCGGTTCGCCGACCGGCAGGACCAACCGTGTCGCAGGTCCGTGCTTCACGGTGTGGGTGGACGGCACCATGCGGTGGCCGGAGATCGCCGGTTCGCCGGTGCCCATATTGCGGGCGAACCGGGGATGGCAGCCGCCGGCGACCAGCACCCTGATCCGTGACCCGGCCGCGAACCGGTGTCCGATGGGATCCAACTCCAGCCGGATCGGGCCCGCGCCGGCGGTGTCGAATCGGTGGTATCCGTCGCTGACGTTGCGCGAGCGTCCCCGCGGGTCGACCTCGCTGATCCTGACGAAGACGTCGAAGTGTGGATTGTCGGTTTCGTAGTCAAGCTCGATGACTGGATGGCCGTACACGCAGACCTCGCCGTCGAGCGGGGTGCTGGTGAAGCTCAGCACGTCGCTGCGCTGGGCCAGGGCGCTGTCGTCGGTGTAGCCCGACGCTCGGGACAGCAGACGCCCGCCGACCGTGGGTGTGGGGTCGGCCGGTTCGTAGCGGAAGCTCGATGTGGCAGCCGCCGGCACGCCGGCCCCCAGCCCGCCCCCGGTTTGCAGGTAGAACGTCCGCTCCGTGGTCAGCGGCGGCCAATCGGGCAGGTCCACCCAGCCCCGACCGGCCCCGCCGGTGATGTACACCCGGACCGGCTGGGAGCGGCGACGAACGGATTTGCCGGCCAGGTGCGACCCCAGCCAGGTCAGCGTCTCGGCGGTGGTGTTGCCGTTAGCTTTGGTGACCATCTGGTCATGGGTCCACGGGCCGACGGTCATCGCCACGTCCATCCCGCGCCGGCGCAGGTGTTGGTACTGGGTGATGGTCTGGTCGATGAAGATGTCCTGCCATCCGCTGATCAGCAGCACCGGCACCGCGCAACGGTCCAAGGCGTGGGTCATCCGCATCGGCTCCCAGAACGGGTCGTCGACGTCGGGGTGTTCGATCCAGGACTCGTACCACGGCGAACGCTCGCCGAGCAGATTGCGGCCGGCGGAGCTCAGCGGGACGTCGTGCACGGCTGAGGCCAACCGGCGGGCGGCCCGGAACTGGTGGGTCAGACGGTGATAGTGCGACCGTTCCTGATGGGCCATCATATCCGACCAACCGAGGAAGTCGCTGAGCGCGAATGACCCTGTGCCCCAGGATGTTCCGTGGAAGTCATGCGGTCCGACGCTGATCACGGCGGCCACCAGTTCCGGTGGCGGGTCCGACAGCAGCGCCCACTGCGCGTAGCCCAAATAGGACAGCCCGATGGTGCCGAACGTACCGGTGAACCACGGCTGTTCCCGCAGCCAGACGACGGTGTCGGCGGCGTCGTCGGCCTCATGCACCATCGGCACGAAGGTGCCACCCGAGCCGAAGGTGCCCCGCACACTCTGCAACACGACGTGATACCCGCGGGCGGCGTACACCTGGGCGTAGATGAAGGAGAATGGGAATCCGCGGCCGTAGGGGCAGCGCACCAGGATGGTGCCCAGCGGTTGGTCGGTGAGCGGCTCGTAATGATCGGCGCGCAACTGCACGCCGTCGCGCATCGGGACAGCCAGTCGGCGATGTACCTGATAGCCGGTGGTCGGGGCAGGCAGATGCAGGGCGCGGCTGACCGCGCGATCGCCGAACCGGGTGCTCGTCATCAAAACAGGATAAGGACCGCCAGTAGGCTGGTCTGTTGTGGCACCCACGCTCTGGGCGATCAGCGATCTGCACACCGGGCATACCGGCAACAAGCCGGTGACCGAGTCGCTGTACCCGGCGACCCCGGAGGACTGGCTGATCGTGGCCGGTGACGTGGCCGAACGCACCGACGATATCCGCTGGTCACTGGACCTGTTGCGGGGACGGTTCGCCAAGGTTATCTGGGTGCCGGGCAACCACGAACTGTGGACCACCGGCAAAGATCCGATGCAGGTCTTCGGCCGCGCCCGCTACGACTACCTGGTGGAGATGTGCGACGAGATGGGCATCGTCACCCCCGAGCATCCCTTTCCGGTGTGGACCGGGCAGGGCGGCCCGGCGACCGTCGTGCCGATGTTCCTGCTCTACGACTACAGCTTCCTCCCGCCGGGCGCGACCACCAAGTCCGAGGGCCTGGCCATCGCCAGGGACAACAACGTGGTGGCCACCGACGAGTTCCTGTTGTCCTGCGAGCCGTACGCCACCCGCGACGCCTGGTGCGCCGACCGGCTGGCCTACACCCGGGCCCGGTTGGAGGATCTGGACTGGATGGTTCCCACCGTGCTGGTGAACCATTTCCCGTTGGTCCGCGAACCCTGCGACATGCTGTTCTACCCGGAGTTCGCGCTGTGGTGCGGAACCGTGGCGACCGCTGACTGGCATACCCGCTACAACGCGCTCTGCTCGGTCTACGGCCACCTGCACATTCCGCGCACCACCTTCTACGACGGAGTGCGCTTCGAGGAGGTGTCGGTGGGCTATCCGCGGGAGTGGCGCCGCCGCAAACCGTATCGGTGGCTGCGGCAGGTGCTGCCGGACCCCGATTACGCCCCGGGCTATCTCAACGAATTCGGCGGCCACTTCATGGTCACCCCGGAAATGCGCGCCCACGCCGAGGCGTTCCGGGAGAAGCTGAAGAGTCGGCGCCGATGAGTGAGTTGATGCGTGCCGTGCTGCCCGACCTCGGCGACCTGTTCTACGCCGAGCTCTACCACGATCCGCCTGATCTGGTTGCGCTGCCGGAGGAGGAACCGCTGATCGCGCGATCGGTGCCCAAGCGGCGCAACGAGTTTGTCACCGTGCGGCACTGTGCCCGGCTGGCGATGGGCCGGCTCGGCATGCCAGAGTCACCGATCCTCAAGGGGGAGAAGGGCGAACCGCGTTGGCCCGAGGGTGTGGTGGGCAGCCTGACCCATTGTGAGGGTTACCGCGGTGCGGTCGTCGGCCGCGCCTCGGCGGTGCGTTCGGTGGGTATCGACGCCGAACCGCACGGGGTGCTGCCGGACGGGGTGTTGGACGCCATCAGCCTGCCGGTCGAGCGCCGCGAGATCGCGGCCCTCCCGGACGGGATGTACTGGGATCGAATTCTGTTCTGCGCCAAGGAGGCCACCTACAAGGCCTGGTTCCCGCTGACCGAGCGGTGGCTGGGATTCGAGGACGCCCACATCAGCTTCGCGATCGACGCGGGCTCGGATGGGTCGGGCAGTTTCGTCTCCCGCATCCTGATCGACCCGGAGGCCCGGTCCGGGCCGCCGCTGACCGAACTCACCGGGCGCTGGTCGGTGGCCGATGGCCTCGCGCTGGCCGCGATCGTGTTGTGAGCGCTTCCGGCGGGCAGGAGCGCAGCGACTCGGGGATGAACCGGCCCAGGCCGGGGCTGGTGATCGTCGACAAACCGGCAGGCATGACCAGCCACGACGTGGTGGGCCGGTGCCGGCGGCTGTTCGGCACCCGCAAGGTCGGGCACGCCGGCACCCTGGATCCGATGGCCACCGGCGTGCTGGTCGTCGGCATCGAACGTGCCACCAAAATCCTCGGCCTGCTGACCGCGACGTCGAAGTCCTACACCGCCACGATCCGGCTGGGCCGGTCCACCAGAACCGACGACGCCGAAGGTGAAGTGCTGGAGGACGTTCCGGCCAACGACGTGACCGATGCTGCGATCCTGGCCGGAGTCGCGGCGCAGCGCGGTGAGATCTCCCAGCGCCCGTCGGCGGTCAGCGCGGTCAAGGTCGGTGGCAAGCGGGCCTACCAGTTGGCCCGGGAGGGCCAGTCGGTGGAACTAGCCGCGCGCACCGTGCGCATCGACCGGTTCGACGTGCTGGCTGTCCGCCGGGATGGACCGTTCGTCGACGTCGACGTCGACGTGGACTGCTCGTCGGGCACCTACATCCGGGCGCTGGCCCGCGATCTCGGCGAGGCCCTCGGCGTCGGCGGCCACTTGACTGCGCTGCGGCGGACCCGGGTCGGCGGTTACGGGCTGGATCAGGCCCGAACCCTCGATGACCTGGCCGAGCGTCCGACGCTGAGTTACACCCTCGATGAGGCGTGCCTGCTGGCCTTCCCGCGCCGGGACATCACCGAGGAGCAGGCCGCCGATGCCCGCCACGGCCGGACCTTGCCTGCAGCAGGTGTCGACGGGGTCTATGCCGCAACCGATCCCGCCGGTGAGGTCATCGCACTGCTGGCGGACAAGGGTTCGCGCACCAAGCCGGTGGTGGTGATCCGCCCGGCGACGCTCTAGGCCGCGCAGCGATCCGCCTCTTGGGTCATCGCGCGCCTCGACCGTAGGCTGACAGCGTGGAACGCTGGCGCGGGCAGGACGACATCCCGTCCGACTGGGGCCGTTGCGTGCTGACCATCGGCGTGTTCGACGGCGTGCACCGCGGTCACGCCGAGCTCATTGCCCGTGCAGTCAAAGCCGGCCGGGCCCGCGGCGTGCCGATCGTCCTGATGACCTTCGACCCGCATCCGATGGAGGTCGTCTTCCCGGGCAGCCACCCGGCCCAGCTGACCACCTTGCCGCGCCGCGCCGAACTGGTCGAGGAACTGGGCGTCGACGTCTTTCTGGTGATGCCGTTCAACACCGACTTCATGAAGCTCACCCCGGAGCGCTACATCCATGAGCTACTCGTGGAGCGCCTCCACGCACTCGATGTGGTGGTGGGGGAGAACTTCACCTTCGGCAAGAAGGCCGCCGGCAACGTCGCGACGCTGCGCAAGGCCGGTGAACGGCTGGGTTTCGCGGTGGAGTCGGTGTCGCTGGTGACCGAGCATCACCAGACCGAGACGGTCACCTTTTCCTCGACCTACATCCGCGCCTGCGTCGACGCCGGCGACGTGGTGGCCGCCGCCGAGGCGCTGGGCCGCCCGCACCGGGTTGAGGGCGTCGTCGTACGGGGGGAAGGCCGCGGTCGGAGTCTGGGCTACCCGACCGCCAATGTGGCCCCGCCGATGTACGCGGCGATCCCCGCCGACGGGGTTTACGCCGCCTGGTTCACCGTGCTCGCCCCCGGGCCGGGCACCGGTTCGGTGCTGCCCGGCCGGCGGCACCCGGCGGCGGTGTCGATCGGCACCAACCCGACTTTCTCCGGGCGCACCCGCACTGTGGAGGCTTTCGTACTCGACATCGAGGCTGATCTGTATGGGCAGCACGTCGCGGTGGACTTCGTCGCTCGGCTGCGCGGCCAGGAGAGGTTCGACTCGGTGGACACGCTGATCGAAGCCATGGGCCGCGACACCGCCAAGGCCAAGGCGATTCTGGCGGCGCAGAGCTGAGCGCAGTTCTCACCGCAGTTCTCACGGCATCGTCGATTTCGCCGTTGGACACCCCTCGTTCTAGACTTTCGGCTGCGTGTAGCTGCAGTCCGCGGTGGCCCACGCCGATGTTTTTTTCGCGGCACTGAAACAGATGGAGTTGTCCTGTGGCGCTGACCACCGAGCAGAAAAAAGAAATCCTGGGCTCCTACGGCCTGCACGAGACTGACACCGGTTCCCCGGAAGCCCAGGTGGCGATGCTGACCAAGCGCATCTCTGACCTCACCGAGCATCTGAAGACCCACAAGCACGACCACCACTCCCGGCGCGGTCTGCTGCTGCTGGTCGGCCGTCGTCGCCGGCTGCTCAAGTACGTCGCCCAGGTCGACGTCGAGCGCTACCGTTCGCTGATCGAACGGCTGGGCCTGCGCCGCTGACGCCGGCTTGCTGATGCCGGCCCCGACCCAACCCCGCCGCGGGACGGGCGGCCGTCGGCAGCCCGCTCTGCGGTACCATCAGAGAGTCTCCGGCCGCGCCGCGGCCTGCGACCTGCGTCTGTCGGAACGAGACTTGGTCCGATCGGGCGGTCTTCGGTAGTGGCTGCCGGGAGGACTACCCCCCGGCAGCTTCGATCGACGACCGTAGCCGTTCGTCAGCCAAATCGTCTCGTCACTGTGCGGCGCTAAAACAACAGTGAACGAAAGGCTGTACGGACGTATGTCTGTCGCTGAAATCGACGAAGGCGTGTTCGAAGCAACCGCCACCATCGACAACGGGAGCTTCGGCACCCGCACCATCCGATTCGAGACCGGACGGCTTGCCCAGCAGGCCGCCGGATCGGTCGTCGCCTACCTTGACGACGAAACCATGCTGCTGTCGGCGACCACCGCCAGTAAGGCTCCCAAGGAGCACTTCGACTTCTTCCCGCTGACCATTGACGTCGAGGAGCGGATGTACGCCGCGGGCCGCATTCCCGGGTCGTTCTTCCGGCGCGAGGGACGTCCGTCCACCGACGCCATCTTGACCTGCCGGCTGATCGACCGGCCGCTGCGTCCGACGTTCGTCTCCGGTCTGCGCAACGAAATCCAGGTCGTCGTGACCATCCTGAGCCTGGACCCCAACGATCTGTACGACGTGCTGGCGATCAACGCGGCGTCGGCATCCACCCAGATCGCCGGCTTGCCGTTCTCCGGTCCGGTCGGCGGCGTGCGGGTCGCCCTCATCGGCACCCAGTGGGTGGCCTTCCCGACCGTCGAGCAACTCGAGGAGGCCGTCTTCGACATGGTTGTCGCCGGCCGTAAAGCCGGCGATGACGTGGCGATCATGATGGTCGAGGCCGAGGCCACCGACAAGGTCATCGAGATGATCGCCGGCGGGGCGCAGGCACCGACCGAGACAGTGGTCGCCGAAGGCCTGGAGGCCGCCAAGCCCTTCATCGCGACTCTCTGCGACGCCCAGCGCGAACTCGCCGAGCGGGCCGCCAAGCCCGTCGCCGACTACCCGTTGTTCCCGGAGTACCAGGACGACGCCTACACCGCCGTCGTCGATGCCGCCGGCGAGTCGTTGGCGCAGGCGCTGACCATCGCCGGCAAGCAGGAGCGCAACGACCGCACCGACGAGATCAAGAACGAGGTTCTCGGCAAGCTCGGGGAGGCGTTCGCCGGCCGCGAGAAGGAGATCGGCGCCGCCTACCGGTCGCTGACCAAGAAACTCGTGCGCCAGCGCATCCTGACCGACCACTTCCGCATCGACGGGCGCGGCATCACCGACATTCGCGCGCTGAGCGCCGAGGTGGCCATCATCCCGCGGGCACACGGCAGCGCGCTGTTCGAACGCGGCGAGACCCAGATCATGGGCGTCACCACCCTGGACATGGTCAAGATGGCCCAGCAGATCGACTCGCTGGGGCCGGAGAAGTCCAAGCGCTACATGCACCACTACAACTTCCCGCCGTACTCGACCGGTGAGACCGGCCGCGTCGGTTCGCCCAAGCGCCGCGAGATCGGCCACGGTGCGCTCGCCGAGCGTGCCCTGATGCCGGTGCTGCCCAGCGTCGAGGAGTTCCCGTACGCCATCCGGCAGGTGTCGGAGGCGTTGAGCTCCAACGGTTCGACGTCGATGGGCTCGGTCTGCGCCTCGACCCTGTCGCTGCTCAACGCCGGTGTGCCGCTGAAGGCCCCGGTTGCCGGCATCGCGATGGGCCTGGTGTCCGATGAGGTCAACGGGGAGACGCGCTACGTCGCGCTGACCGACATCCTCGGTGCCGAGGACGCCTTCGGCGACATGGACTTCAAGGTCGCCGGCACCAAGGAGTTCGTCACCGCGCTGCAACTGGACACCAAACTCGACGGCATTCCGTCCAGCGTCCTGGCCGGTGCCCTGGCGCAGGCCAAGGACGCCCGGATGACCATCCTTGAGGTGATGGCCGAGGCCATCGACGCCCCCGACGAGATGAGCCCGTACGCGCCGCGCGTCACGGCCATCAAGATTCCGATCGACAAGATCGGCGAGGTCATCGGACCCAAGGGCAAGATGATCAACGCCATCACCGAAGAGACCGGCGCCTCGATCTCCATCGAGGACGACGGCACGGTGTTCGTCGGAGCCACCGACGGCCCATCGGCTCAGGCGGCCATCGACCGGATCAACGCGATCGCCAATCCGCAGCTGCCCAAGGTCGGGGAGCGCTTCCTCGGAACCGTCGTCAAGACCACCGACTTCGGTGCCTTCGTCTCGCTGCTGCCCGGCCGCGACGGCTTGGTGCACATTTCCAAGCTCGGCCAGGGCAAGCGGGTCGCCAAGGTGGAGGACGTGGTCAAGGTTGGCGACAAACTCCGCGTGGAGATCGCCGACATCGACAACCGCGGCAAGATCTCGCTGATCCCGGTCGCCGACGACTCCGAGTCGGCCGCTCCCGCAGAGGCTGCACCCGCACCGGTTGATGCCGCGACCGCCGGCAGCTAGGGCCCCGGGTTCCGCCCCGGGCTCACAGGGTTCACCGGCCATCCGCAGGACCGTCCTCCCGGGCGGTCTGCGGGTGGTCACCGAGCACGTCCAATCGGTCCGCTCGGCCTCGGTCGGGCTGTGGGTCAACGTGGGCTCCCGCGACGAAGGGCCCACCGTCGCCGGCGCCGCACACTTCTTGGAGCATCTGCTGTTCAAGGCCACCCCGACGCGCACCTCTGTGGAGATCGCCCAATCGGTCGACGCGGTGGGCGGGGAGTTGAACGCATTCACCTCCAAGGAACACACCTGCTACTACGCCCACGTCCTCGACGACGACCTGGAAATGGCGATCGACCTGGTCTCCGACGTGGTGCTCAACGGTGTTTGCGCCTCCGACGACGTGGAACTCGAGCGGGATGTGGTGCTTGAGGAGATCGCCATGCGCGACGACGATCCCGAGGACACGCTCGGCGACGTCTTCCTGTCGGCCATGTTCGGCGAGCATCCGGTCGGCCGACCGGTGATCGGCAGCGTCGAGTCGGTGTCGGGGATGACCCGCAACCAACTGCGCTCCTTTCATGTGCGCCGCTACATCCCCGAGCGGATGGTGCTCGCGGTCGCCGGCAACATCGACCACGACCACGTGGTGGCGCTGGCGAAGGAGTTCTTCGGCCCGCGGCTGGTCCGGGGCCGCAAGCCGCAGCCGATGCGCACGGGAAGCAGTCGGCTGCCCGGGCCGCCCTCGCTGACGCTGGTCAACCGGGACTGCGAGCAGACACACATGACCCTCGGGGTCCGGGTTCCCGGCCGGCACTGGCCGGACCGGTGGGCGCTGTCGGTACTCAACACCGCAATCGGCGGGGGGTTGAGTTCGCGGCTGTTCCAGGAGATCCGGGAGACCCGTGGGCTTGCCTACTCGGTCTACTCGGCGATCGACACCTTCGCCGACAGCGGGGCGTTCTCGGTATACGCCGGTTGTCTGCCGGAACGGTTCGACGAAGTGGTCCGACTGACCGCCGAAGTGCTGGAGACGGTGGCCCGCGACGGTATCACCGAAGACGAGTGCCGCATCGCCAAGGGTTCCCTGCGCGGCGGCCTGCTGCTGGGTCTGGAGGACTCCGCCTCCCGGATGAACCGTCTGGGGCGCACCGAACTGAACTACGGGCAGTACCGCAGTCTGGCCGGCACCCTGCGCAACATCGAGCAGGTGCGTGTTGAGGACGTCAACGCGGCGGCGGCCAAGGTGCTCACCGGACGGTTCGGCGGAGCGGTGCTGGGCCCGCACCGCTCCAAACGGTCCCTACCGCACCGACTCCGGGCGATGGCCGGCTGACTGGTGCCGTTGCACCTGCAGGACCTGGCAGTCCCGATCGTGGGGGCGCCGATGGCCGGCGGGCCGAGCACCCCGGCACTGGCCGCTGCCGTCTCCAACGCCGGTGGTCTCGGCTGTCTGCCCGCCGGATACCTCAGCGCCGAGCGATTCGCCGACGATATCGCCGCGGTGCGGTCGATGACCAGCGGGCCCATCGGGGTGAATCTCTTTGTGCCGCAACCGTGTATGGCTGGCCCTGTGCAACTCGAGGAGTACCGGGAGCTGTTGGTGCCGCTGGCGCGGCGCTACGGCGTCGAACCGGGCCGACCGCGGCCCGATGACGACGCCTGGCAGGCCAAGCTCGACGTGGTCGCCGACACCGCGCCCGACGTCGTCTCCTTCACCTTCGGCTGCCCCGCACCGGATGTCATCGCCCGGCTACGCGGCCGCGGTGTTCTGAGCATGGTCACCGTCACCAGTCGGACCGAGGCCCAGATGGCGGTGGCCGCCGGGGCGGGGGCACTGGCGGTTCAGGGCCCCGCCGCCGGCGGGCACCGCGGCGTGTTCGCCGCCGATGCGCCCGCTCCCGAACAGGGGTTATCGGCACTGCTGGCGCAGACCGTCGGCCTGGGTGTGCCGGTGATCGCCGCAGGGGGTCTCGGTGACGCCGCCGCGGTGCGCGCCGTGCTGACCGCCGGTGCTGCGGCCGCTCAGGTCGGAACGGCGCTGCTGTTGAGCGATGAAGCGGGCACCTGTGTCGTGCACCGCCGGGCACTGCGCGACAAGCAGTTCACCGGCACGGTGGTGACCCGCGCCTTCTCCGGCCGCTACGCGCGCAGCCTGGCGAATGCGTTCACCGCCGACTACAGCGAGGCGGCGCCGCCGGGCTACCCGCAGGTCAACCAGATCACCGCACCGATCCGGGCGGCCGCAACAGCCGCCGGCGATCCGCACGGCACCAATCTGTGGGCTGGAACGGCCTGGCGCGGCATCGCCGGCGGACCTGCCGCGGACATCGTGGCCGCTCTGGCCGGTCAGGTCAGCAGGCCTGCCGGGTCGGTGTAGCTCAGACCCAGATCCACGGCGACCTGCTCGTTGAGCAGCTCGCCGGCGTGTGTCGAAAGCCCCTTCGCCAGAGCGTGATCCGCGGCGCAGGCGGATTGCCAGCCCTTGTCGGCCAGTTTGAGGACATACGGCATGGTCGCGTTGGTCAGCGCGAAGGTCGACGTGCGGGGGACCGCACCGGGCATATTGGCCACGCAGTAGAACACGCTGTCGTGGACCTTGAAGGTCGGATCGTCGTGCGTGGTGGGACGGGAGTCCTCGAAGCAGCCGCCCTGGTCGATGGCGATGTCCACCAGTACCGAGCCTGGCTTCATCTGCGCCACAGTCGCATTGGTGACCAGCTTGGGTGCCTTGGCGCCGGGCACCAGTACCGCGCCGATCACCAGGTCGGCCTGCTTGACCGCACTCTCCAGTTCCAACCGGGCGGAGTAGCGGGTCTCGATGGCGCCGCCGTACTCGGCGTCGATCTTGCGCAGCGCGTTGACGTTGAGGTCGAACACGGTGACGTGCGCGCCCATGCCCCAGGCGACGGCGGCGGCGTTATCGCCGGCCATTCCGCCACCGATCACCACGACCACCGCCGGTGCCACGCCGGGGACACCGCCCATCAACACGCCGCGGCCTCCCATGGTGCGCATCAGGTGGTAGGCGCCGACGTGGGCGGAGAGCCGGCCGGCCACCTCGCTCATCGGAGCGAGAAGAGGTAGAGCGACTGATCCGTCCGGGTTGGCGGTCTGCACGGTCTCGTAAGCGATTGAGGTGGTGCCGGAAGCCAGCAGCGCATCGGTGCACGGCCGCGACGCCGCCAGATGAAGATAGGTGAACAGCACCTGGTCCTTGCGCATCAGGCCGTACTCAGGCTCGATCGGCTCCTTGACCTTCAGCAACAGGTCGGCGTGCGCCCACACCTGTTCGGCGGTGTCGATCAGCGTTGCGCCGGCAGCGACGAAGTCGGCGTCGTGGATGGCCGACCCCTCGCCGGCCCCGGCTTGAATCAGCACCTCATGGCCGCGATGCACAAGTTCACCGACACCCGCGGGGGTGATTGCGACCCGGTACTCGTTGTTCTTGATCTCAGTCGGGATGCCGACGCGCACAGTTGCTCCTTGGTAGGGAATGACTGGAGTCCAGTGTGAAGAACATTCGGCCACTCGACAATCACACCGACAATGATTCGATAGATTACCGCTATGGCCGAACGAAAGTCGAAGAATATCGCCGATTGGCGGGCCGAGCCGAAGGATGTTCAGGCCGCTGACATTGTGGACATCGACGACGTCGACCGGCGGATCTTGGCCGCCCTGCATGCCGATGCGCGCATCGCCAACAGTGCACTCGCCGACGTGGTGGGAATTGCGCCGTCGACCTGTCACGGCAGGGTCCGTCGCCTTCAGGAAATGGGAGTCATCCGGGGATTTCACGCCGACATCGATCCCGCCGCGATCGGCCTGCCTTTGCAGGCGATGATCTCGGTGAGCCTGCAGGCCAACGCCCGGGCGAGAATCCGCACCTTCATTCAGCAGATCCGGCGCAAGCATCAGGTGATTGACGTCTACTTCCTGGCCGGCGCGGACGATTTCATCATCCACGTCGCCGCCCGCGACACCGATGACCTGCGCTCGTTTGTGGTCGACAACCTCAACGCCGATGTCGACGTGGCCGGCACGAAGACCTCGCTGATCTTCGAGCATTTGCGGGGAGCGTCGCCGCTCTAGTCCTCGGGCAAGAGTCGTTCGGGGTGGTGGTAGTCGTTGATGCCGCCGGGTAAGGGGATCTGTGGCGGTGGTCGCCATTCGGTGGTGCCGTCTCGACGTTTTCGGGTGGTCCAGCCGCCGGGCGTGATCAGTCGGTGGTGTGCGCCGCAGGCGAAGGTGAGGCGATCGATGTCGGTTGTCCCTCCGTCGGCCCATTCCTCGACGTGGTGTGTCTGGCAGAGGTAGCCGGGAATGTCGCAGCCGGGGGCGGTGCAGCCGCGGTCCTTGCTGTGCAACACGATTCGCTGGTCGGCGGTGGCAATGCGTTTGGAGCGCCCGAGGTAGAGGGCGCGTTCGGTGTGGTTGTCAAAGACGCACAGGTAGTGCCATGAGTGGGAGGCCATCCGGATGAGATCTGGGATGGGTAGCAGGGAGCCGCCGGCGGTGACGGCCTGGCCCGCGCCGGACTGGAGTTGCTCGAGGGTGGTCGAGACGATGACGGTGACCGGGAGGCCGTTATGTTGGCCCAGCGTGGGGTCTCCGAGTTGGCCGCGGACCAGTGCGGCGAGCGCGTCGTGCTGGCGCTGGGGATGGGTGCGGGTGTCGTTGTCCTGGGCGGTCTGGATGGGTTCGCCTGTGACGGTGGGGCTTTGATCGTCGGGGTTGCACATCCCGGGCGCGGCGAAGGCGGCCAGCCAGGCTTCCAGCATGGCCCGTAGTTCGGGGGTGGCGACCAGGCGGGCGATGCTCATGCCGTCGGCGCGTTGGCGTCCGCACCATTGGAAACCGCGTTGGGCGGCGCGGTAGTCCTCGGAGAATGTTCCGTCGGGGTTGAGCGTGCTGGTCAGGCGGTCGGCGACTTTCTCCAGTTGGTCGGGGCGCAATTCGGTGGCTTTCTGGGCCAGGAACGCTTCGGCCTTCTCGACCTGGGCGGGGTGGATGTCCTCGGGCAGGTCGCGGATGAAGTTCTGGATGGTGCGTAGGTGGTCGATGTCGAGCAGGCCGGCGTCCCAGGCTTTGGCGGTGGCGGGCAGCAGGGGAGGCAAGGTTTGTCCGGTCAGGCTGGTGCGGTGGTGCAGTTGGCCGGCATCGCGGATTCGTCGGCGGGCTTCGGTGGGGGTGATGCGCAGGACGTCGGCGACGACTTTGGCCGTCGCCCCGCCCAGGGCCGGGTCTCTACTGCGCTCGATCGAGCCGAGCAGGTCCAGGGCGGCGGCCCCGGCCCGGCGGCGCATGGTCTCCAGCCGGTCCAACGCCCCCAGCCGCTCCCGGACCGCCACCGCCTCCCAATCCAGGCCACCCACGGCCTGCACGGCAGCATCCAGAGCGACAAGGGCGTCGGGTATCGAACTCATGTTCGAATTCTATGCCTGGGGTCCGACACCGCCACACACCCGACGACGCGCTGTGGGAGAACCCGTGACTGTGGATACGCTGCCCCCATGCGAGTCGGGGTGCTGGGCGCCAGGGGCAAGGTCGGAACGGCGATGTGTGTGGCGGTGCGCGACGCCGATGACCTCGCCTTGAGCGCTGAGGTGGACGCCGGCGACGCGTTGGCGATGTTCACCGACTCCGGCACCGAGGTCGTCATCGACTTCACACACCCCGACGTGATTATGGACAACCTGAAGTTCCTGATCGGCAACGGCATTCATGCCGTGGTGGGAACCACCGGATTCACCGAGGATCGCCTCGACGCGGTGCGGGGCTGGCTGGCTGCCGCGCCGCAAACCGGTGTGTTGATCGCGCCCAACTTCGCGATCGGTGCCGTGCTGTCGATGTACTTCGCGCAGAAGGCGGCGCCGTACTTCGAGTCCGCTGAGGTCATCGAGTTGCATCACCCGCAGAAGGCCGATGCCCCGTCGGGCACTGCCACCCGTACGGCCGCGTTGATCGCACAGGCCCGAAAAGGTATGCCGCCCAACCTCGATGCCACCAGCACCGGCTTGCCCGGCGCCCGCGGCGCCGACGTCGAGGGCATTCCGGTGCATTCGGTGCGGCTGACCGGACTGGTGGCCCACCAGGAGGTGCTGTTCGGCACGATGGGGGAGACGTTGACCATCCGCCACGACAGCCTGGACCGAACGTCCTTCGTCCCGGGGGTGCTGCTGGCGGTTCGCCAGATCGCCCGGCGTCC
>CAXNJA010000039.1:0-20528 GCA_964202555.1 Mycobacterium sp. | reverse complement strand
ACCCAGGCCGCCGGCGCCGCCCCGCTGGTGCTGGGCCACCCGGTGAGCAAGCCCGAGACCCTGGCCACCGCGATCCGGATCGGCTCCCCGGCTTCCTGGGACGGCGCGATGGCCGCCCAGCAGGAGTCCGGCGGGCGGTTCCTGGCTGCCACCGATGACGAGCTGCTGGCGGCTTATCACCTGCTGGCCCGCGATGAGGGAATCTTCGTCGAACCGGCGTCGGCCGCCAGCGTCGCCGGCCTGCTCAAGGCGGCCGAGGACGGCTGGGTGCGGCCCGGTTCGACGGTGGTGTGCACGGTCACCGGCCACGGACTCAAAGACCCCGACACCGCTTTGCGGGATATGCCGACCGTGACTCCGGTTCCGGTCGATCCGGCCGCGGTGGTGGCCGCTCTGGGCTTGGGCTGAGTTTTATGGGTTCGGAGTTGACCCTGTTGCTGCCGGCCGGCATGGCTGGCAGCTCGACCGTCGCGGCATCGAGCGCGAACCTCGGTCCCGGTTTCGACAGTCTCGGCCTGGCGTTGGCGCTCTACGACGAGATCGTCGTCGAAACAACCAGCGGCGAGACGACTGTCACCGTGGAAGGGGAGGGGCAGGGCCAGGTCCCCACCGGCGGTGACAATCTGGTCGCAGTCGCGATCCGCCGAGGTCTGCAGGCGGCCGGTGTTCAAGCGCACGGCCTGAAAGTCCACTGCCGCAACATGATTCCGCATTCCCGCGGGCTGGGTTCGTCGGCTGCCGCCGTTGTCGGCGGACTGGCGGCCGCCAATGCCCTTGTGGCGCAAACCGACTTGGCGCCATTGACCCCGCAGCAGCTGATTCAATTGTCTGGTGAATTCGAGGGACACCCCGACAACGCCTCGGCCTCGGTGCTCGGTGGTGCGGTGGTGTCCTGGACGCAGACCGACGCCTCCCGCGCCGGCATGGATGTCGATGCGCTCAGCTACTTCGCCGCGCCGTTGCGGTTGCACCCGGATATCCGGCTGTTCCCGGGCATCCCGGAGGTGCGCTCATCCACCGCTGAGACCCGCGTGCTGCTGCCTGCTCAGGTGAGCCACGAAGCGGCGCGTTTCAACGTCAGTCGTGCCGCTTTGCTGGTGTTGGCACTCACCGAGCGTCCCGACCTGCTGATGGCGGCTACCGAGGACCAGCTGCATCAGCCCCAGCGTGGTCCAGCCATGCCCGATTCTGCGCGCTACCTGCAACTTTTGCGTCGGAACGGGGTGGCGGCAGTGCTCTCCGGCGCCGGACCCTCGGTGCTGGCGCTGACTGACGGGGCTGATTTGCCGGATGAAGCGCGGGGCTTCGCCGCTCAACACGGGTTTGCCACGGCCGAGATCGGGGTCGGGCAACCCGTGCGCTGGAGCGCCGATGTCACCGTCGGCGCGCAGGAGAAACGCAGCTGACCCTGCTTGCTTCAGACTGCGAACCGGGGGTACTCTCTAAACCGTCCAGGAGCTGCGGCATACCTACATGCCGACATTTGGACGATCTCCAAACCTTCGAGTGGGGAACTCAGTGGAGTGCCGGCCGGCCTTCTGGCCACTGGCGCTGAATCCACAGACACCGACAACCGGTGAGATTCGTGTTCTGCGAACGCCGGAAACCCCCTGCGAGATGAGAACGCAGGGGAGAGAAAGGAATTCCGTGACCGATACGGACCTCATTGCGGCCGACAACGTCGCTGCCAGCCCAGAGAACCCGGCCAAAGAATCCAAGGATTCCCCGGGCGGCACGCTGGCCACCATGGTGCTGCCCGAGTTGCGCGCCCTGGCCAGTCAGGTAGGCGTCAAGGGGACATCGGGGATGCGCAAGGGCGAACTGATCGCGGCCATCACCGAGATCCGCAGCGGCGGTCCGCACAACGGCGGCCATCGGCAGCCCGAATCGGCTGAGCAGCAGGCCCGCGCTAACCGGCCCGACACCAGCGGTGACGACGAGGCCAAACCGGCGCGGGACAACGACGCCAAAGCCGACAAGCCGCGCGAAGCTGCCGACAAACGGCCGCCGCGGTCCGCCGAGTCGGATGATTCCGGCGCCGATAAAGCCCCGGTAGCCGAGCAGGGTGGCGGCGAGGCGGCCTCTGGCCAGCAGGGCGGCCAGCAGGGAGATGATGGCGATGGCCGCGGTGCGCGGCGCGGCCGCCGTTTTCGCGACCGTCGACGTCGCGGTGAGCGCCCCGCCGGCGAGGGTGGCGGCGAGACCGAGTTGCGTGAGGACGACGTCGTCCAACCGGTTGCCGGCATCCTCGACGTGCTCGACAACTATGCGTTCGTGCGTACTTCCGGCTACCTGGCCGGTCCCAACGACGTCTACGTCTCGATGAACATGGTCCGCAAGAACGGTCTTCGCCGCGGCGACGCCGTCACCGGCGCGGTCAGGGTGGCCCGCGAGGGCGACAGCGGCGGCAACCAGAACCAGCGGCAGAAGTTCAACCCGCTGGTACGCCTGGACAGCGTCAACGGCGGCCCGGTCGAGGCGGCCAAAAACCGGCCGGAGTTCGGCAAACTGACCCCGCTATACCCCAATCAGCGGCTGCGCCTGGAGACCACCACCGAGAAGCTGACCACCCGGGTGATCGACCTGATCATGCCGATCGGTAAGGGCCAGCGCGCGCTGATCGTCTCACCGCCCAAGGCCGGTAAGACCACGATCATGCAGGACATCGCCAACGCGATCACCCGCAACAACCCGGAGTGCCACCTAATGGTGGTCCTGGTCGACGAGCGGCCCGAAGAAGTCACCGACATGCAGCGTTCGGTCAAGGGCGAGGTCATCGCCTCCACCTTCGACCGGCCGCCGTCGGATCACACCCAGGCCGCCGAACTGGCGATCGAGCGCGCCAAGCGACTCGTGGAGCAGGGCAAGGACGTCGTGGTGCTGCTCGACTCCATCACCCGGCTCGGCCGCGCCTACAACAACGCCTCGCCGGCGTCGGGCCGAATCCTTTCCGGCGGTGTGGATTCCACCGCGCTCTACCCGCCCAAGCGGTTCCTCGGCGCCGCCCGCAACATCGAGCACGGCGGCTCGCTGACCATCATCGCCACCGCCATGGTCGAGACCGGCTCCACCGGCGACACGGTGATCTTCGAGGAGTTCAAGGGCACCGGCAACGCCGAGTTGAAACTGGACCGCAAGATCGCCGAACGCCGGGTGTTCCCGGCCGTCGACGTCAACCCCTCCGGCACCCGCAAGGACGAGTTGCTGCTGTCCCCCGACGAGTTCGCGATCGTGCACAAGCTGCGCCGCGTGCTCTCCGGCTTGGACAGCCACCAGGCGATCGACCTGCTGATGAGCCAACTCCGCAAGACCAAGACCAATTACGAGTTCCTGGTCCAGGTTTCCAAGACCGCACCCGGCGGCGCGATGGACGCCGACTGACGATTTCGGCGCGCTAACGTGCGCCCAGCGCAGGTTTCCGCGCCGAAAACGTGCAGGGCGGCATAGACCGTGGCCGACACCATCGAGCAGTTACTGCGACGACACCTCGGAAGCGACGCGCCTGCGGTGAAGTGCGGCGATCGGGTGTGGACCTGGGCGGAGTATCTCGACGACGCGGCCGGGCAGGCCGCCGCTCTGATCGGGCAGGCCGACCCAGCCCGCCCCCTGCACGTCGGAACGCTGCTGGGGAACACCCCGCAGATGCTGACGGCGATGGCCGCCGCCGGCCTGGGCGGGTATGTGCTGGCCGGGATCAACAACACCCGCCGGGGCGAGGCACTGGCCCGCGACATTGCCCGGGCCGACTGCCAGATCCTGCTCACCGACGCCGGGCACCGGGGCCTGCTCGACGGACTCGACCTGCCGGGTGTGCAGGTGATCGACGTCGACTCCGCGCAATGGCCGGTGCACTCCGCCGCCGAATTGGCCCGGTACCGCGAGCCTGTGCCGACTGACACCTTCATGCTGATTTTCACCTCCGGCACCAGCGGCGAGCCCAAGGCGGTTCAGGTGGCGCACATGATGGTCCCGTTCTCGGGAACGTCTCTGGTGCAACGTTTTTCGATCACGGACGCCGACGTCTGTTACCTGTCGATGCCGCTGTTTCACTCCAACGCGCTGCTGGCCGGGTGGGCGGTGGCGCTGGTCGCCGGCGCCGCGATGGTGCCGGCGACGTTCTCCGCCTCCGGGCTGCTGAGCGACCTGCGCCGCTACGGTGTCACTTACTTGAACTACGTCGGCAAGCCGCTGGCCTACGTGCTGGCCACGCCCGAACATCCCGGGGACGCCGACAATCCACTTCGGGTGGCGTTCGGCAACGAGGCAGGAGAACGCGATGTCGCCGAGTTCGGCCGCAGATTCGGCTGCACGGTCTGGGATGGATTCGGCTCCACTGAGGGCGCGGTGATCATCACCCGCGACGGGGACTGCCCGCCCGGATCGGTGGGCCGCGGCTTTCCCGGCGTGGCGATCTATGACCCGCAGACCCGCACCGAGTGTCCGCCGGCGCGCTTCGACGCCTCGGGTGCCCTGCGCAACGCCGACGAGGCGATCGGCGAGATCGTCAACACCACCGGAGCCGGGCTTTTCAGCGGCTACTACAACGACGACGCCGCCACCGGTGAGCGATTACGCCAAGGCATGTACTGGTCCGGCGACCTGGCTTACCGCGACTCCGACGGATGGATCTACCTGGCCGGCCGCACCGGTGAGTGGCTTCGCGTGGACGGGGAGAATCTGGCCTGCGCGCCGATCGAACGGATCCTGCATCGACTGGACCCGGTCAGTGCGGTGGCCGTCTATGCGGTTCCCGACGAACGGGTGGGCGACGCCGTGATGGCCGCACTGGTACTCAGGGACGGGGCCACCCTGACACCCGGGGAGTTCGGCGACTTCCTGGCCGCCCAGCCGGATCTGTCGACAAAGGCCTGGCCGCGGTTTGTCTGGGTCGCGAAGGCCCTGCCCGCCACCGCGACCAACAAGATCATCAAGCGGCAGTTGACCGCACAGGGGACGCGGGTGCCTGACGGCGCGCTGTGGGAGCGGGACGCCCGCAGCCGGGACTATTCCAGCCGGGACCACCCGCAGTCCTGATCGGCCGTTTACCAGCGGAATCGTTGATCGCCGCGCCGCAAGCGGCGACGCGGCGATCGCCGACGGCATGGACAGTTGACGCTCGCCGCTCACCGCTGGGCCTGGTGACCAAGGGGCCACCGGCGGGGTGGGCGCCGTTCCCGTTGCGGGAGGTCGACCGGCAAGATGCCGCCAGTCAACGGGCTACCCCGCCCGCCCGGTGCCTAAACCGCCCGTTTGGGCAGGTGGCGGGCGAACTGGCATACTGTCGTGGAATCCACCTCAGGTACCGGTTCACGTCCGTGACGCGGGCGACCCGGCGACCAGAACAGAAGAGGACCTAATGAAAACTGGTATTCATCCCGCGTACGTCGAGACCACCGTGGTCTGCGGCTGCGGCAATAGCTTCGCCACGCGCAGCACCAAGGAGAGCGGCCACATCGTGGTCGAGGTGTGCTCGCAGTGCCACCCCTTCTACACCGGCAAGCAGAAGATTCTGGACAGCGGCGGCCGGGTGGCCCGCTTCGAGAAGCGCTACGGCAAGCGTTCCAGCGGCGCGGCCGCGGAGAAGTCCGGCGAGGACGCGGGCAGCACCGACAAGTAGCTGCCAAGCCGACGCCCGCCCGCCGCATTCGCGACAGGTTGGGCGTCGGTTTGCGTTGAGGCGGCGGCGAGGGCCGACAGACTCAGACGGCCCACGGACAACTAAGGACGGACGATGACGCAGAGCGCCCCCGCTGTTGCGATCGACGCCATCGTCGCCGAGCACGCCGACCTGGAACGCCAACTCTCCGACCCGGAATTGCACAGCGACGCCAACAACGCCCGACGAGTGGGCCGGCGGTTCTCGCAGTTGGCGCCGATCGTGGGGACCTACCGCAAGTTGGAAGCCGCCCGCGGGGATCTGGGGGCCGCCCGAGAATTGGCCGCCGACGATTCCTCGTTCGCCGCTGAGGTCGCCGAACTCGAGGACCGGGTGGCCGAGCTCGATGACCAGCTCACCGACATGCTGGCACCCCGGGATCCGCACGACGCCGACGACATCGTCCTGGAGGTCAAGTCCGGGGAGGGTGGCGAGGAGTCGGCGCTGTTCGCCGCCGACCTGGCCCGGATGTACATCCGCTACGCCGAACGGCACGGCTGGGCCGTCACCGTCCTCGACGAGACGTTCTCCGATCTGGGCGGCTACAAAGAGGCGACGATCTCCATCGCCAGCAAGGGCGACTCGGCCGACGGCGTCTGGTCGCGGCTGAAGTGGGAGGGCGGCGTGCACCGGGTCCAGCGTGTCCCGGTCACCGAGTCTCAAGGCCGGGTGCACACCTCGGCGGCCGGGGTGTTGGTCTACCCCGAACCCGAAGAGGTCGAGGCGGTGCAGATCGACGAGTCCGACCTGCGCATCGACGTCTACCGCTCGTCGGGAAAGGGTGGTCAGGGTGTCAACACGACCGACTCGGCGGTCCGGATCACCCACCTGCCCACTGGCATAGTCGTCACCTGTCAGAACGAACGCTCCCAACTGCAGAACAAGGCCCGCGCCATGCAGGTGCTGGCCGCGCGGCTGCAGGTGTTGGCCGAGGAGCAGGCCTCGGCCGACGCCTCAGCGGATCGGGCCAGCCAGATCCGCACCGTGGACCGCTCCGAGCGGATCCGCACCTACAACTTCCCGGAGAACCGGATCGCCGATCACCGGATCAACTTCAAGGCTCACAACCTCGATCAGGTGCTCGACGGCGATCTCGATGCGTTGCTCGACGCGCTTGCGGCCGCCGACAAGCAGGCGCGGCTAGATCGGGCATGAGCCGCAATCACGTTCGCGCCGCGATCGCGGCGGCCGCCGACACCCTGGCCGCGGCCGGAATCGACACCGCCCGAACCGATGCCGAACTGCTGGCCGCCCACGCCGCGGGCACCGAACGCGGACGTCTGCTGCTGCTGGAGCGGATTGATCCCGATTTCCTCGATCGCTTCGACCGGGCCATCGCGCAGCGCGCAAAACGCGTTCCGCTGCAACACATCACCGGCACCGCCCCGTTCGGTCCGGTGCAACTGCAGGTTGGTCCTGGCGTCTTCATCCCACGGCCGGAGACCGAAGCGATGCTGGAATGGGCGCTGGCGCAAGAGCTTCCGGAACGTCCGATCATCCTCGACGTGTGTACCGGATCCGGGGCGCTGGCCATCGCGTTGGCCGCCGAACTGCCGCGGGCCCGGGTGATCGGTGTGGACGACGACCCCGCTGCGCTTGAGTACGCCCGCCGCAACGCCGCGTCGACGACGGTGCAACTGGTCCACGGTGACGCCACCGATGCCGACCTGCTGCCCGATTTGGTCGGTACCGTCGATCTGGTGGTCGCCAATCCGCCCTACATTCCGCGCGGTGCCGTACTCGATCCCGAGGTATCCCGCCACGACCCGGCGCATGCCCTGTTCGGCGGGGAGGACGGGATGGCGGTGATCGGGCCGATCGTCCGGCGCGCCGCGGACTGGCTCAAACCCGGTGGCCGCCTCGCCGTCGAACATGACGACACCACCTCGGCGGCGTGTGTGGCGATGATGGACGGCGTCTTCATCGAGGTGAACGCCCGCCGAGACCTCACTGGCAGGCCTCGGTTTGTGACGGCCCGCCGGAGCGGACCCACCGAAACTGGATGCGGAGCGGGGCGATGAGTCAACTCCTGGACTGCCGCGACCCGGCCAACCGGGCCGGCGCCATCACGGCTGCGGCCGCGGCCCTCAAGAGTGGGCGACTGGTCGTGATGCCCACCGATACGGTTTACGGCCTGGCCGCAGACGCCTTCGACAGCGGGGGCGTCGCGGCACTGCTTGCGGCGAAAGGTCGCGGTCGGGACATGCCGGTCGGCGTGCTGGTCGGGTCCTGGCACACCATCGAAGGGTTGGTCTACTACGTCCCCGACGCGGCCCGGGAACTGATCCGCGCCTTCTGGCCCGGCGCGCTGAGCCTGGTGGTGCAGCAGGCCCCGTCGCTGCGCTGGGACCTCGGCGATGCCCGGGGCACCGTGATGCTGCGGATGCCACTGCACCCGGTGGCCTTGGAACTGCTGCGCGAGACCGGCCCGCTCGCGGTCTCCAGCGCCAACATTTCCGGGCAGCCGGCGGCCACCACCGCCCAGGAGGCCCAGCATCAACTCGGCGGGCTCGTCGACGTCTACCTCGATGGTGGGCAGGCGCAGCAGCAGGCCGCGTCGACCATCGTCGACCTCACCGGTGCCTCTCCGCGCATCCTGCGGGAAGGACCGGTCAGCGTGGCCGCGGTCGCCGAGGTGATCGGGGTGGACGCCGGAATACTGACCGCCCCGGCGCCGACCGTGGGGGAGTAGACCCGCGATGTCCGCGGACGTGCTCTACCTGGCGCTCTCCGACCGAGGGGCCGGTGTCCCGGTGCGGGAACTGGCACTGGTGGGACTGACCGCGGCGGCCGTCACCTACTTCGCCACCGGCGGGGTTCGGGTGCTGGCCACCCGACTCGGGGCGGTCGCCTACCCCCGGGCGCGCGACGTCCATCTGGCACCAACCCCCCGGATGGGTGGACTGGCCATGTACATCGGCGTGGTGTCCGCGGTGTTCCTGGCCTCCCAGCTACCAGCCCTGACACGCGGTTTCGTCTACTCCTCCGGGATGCCGGCCGTGGTGATCGCCGGTGGGCTGATCATGGCCATCGGCCTGATCGACGACCGATGGGGACTGGACGCACTGACCAAGTTCGCCGGGCAGATCACCGCCGCCAGCGTGCTGGTGACCATGGGCGTGGCCTGGAGTGTGCTGTACATCCCGTTCGGGGGCATCGGCACCATCGTGCTCGATCAGATGTCCTCGATCCTGCTCACCCTGGCCTTGACCGTCGCGGTGGTCAACGCGATGAATTTCGTCGACGGCCTCGACGGGTTGGCGGCCGGCCTGGGATTGATCACCGCCATGGCCATCTGCATCTTCTCCGTCGGTCTGCTCCGCGACCACGGCGGCGACGTGTTGTTCTACCCGCCGGCGGTGATATCGGTGGTTCTGGCCGGGGCTTGCCTGGGTTTTCTGCCGCACAATTTCCACCGGGCCCGGATCTTCATGGGGGATTCCGGCTCGATGCTGATAGGGCTGATGCTGGCGGCGGCCTCCACGACCGCGGCGGGCCCGATTTCCCAGAGCGCCTATGGCGCCCGCGACGTCTTCGGACTGCTGTCCCCGTTCCTACTCGTGGTCGCCGTGGTCTTCGTGCCGGCACTGGACATGCTGCTGGCGATCGTGCGGCGGACCCGGGCCGGACGCAGCCCGTTCAGCCCGGACAAGATGCACCTCCATCACCGACTGCTGCAGATCGGCCACTCCCACCGCCGGGCGGTTCTACTGATCTACCTATGGGTGGGGCTGGTCGCACTCGGCGCGGCGAGCAGCATCTTCTTCGATCCGCGCTACACCGGCGCGGTGCTGCTGGCCGCGCTCGCGGTGGCTGTGGTGGTGACCGTCATTCCGCTCGTCCGGGGTGAAAACATGCCCGACGACGACGAGCTGACAGCCCTGTACGACAGTCTTTACGACAGCAAGTAGTAGGCCGGTAACCGCTGATGACGGCTGTGGTACCGTGCCCTTGCGAAAGCGCCCGTTGGGGCCACTTCCGCTGAGGAAGAACACGCAAAACGGACACGCACGACCGACTCGATTGTGGGTAAATCTGTGACGACGCCAGCGCCGGATGCGCCGTTGGTGTTTCCGTCCGTGGTCTTTCAGCCCGTCAAACTCTTGGTCATCTGCGCCGCTCTGACTGTGCTCGCCACCGCACTGGCGACGTGGGCGGGCCAGCCGATGATCGGCGTCTTCTTCGGTGTCGGCTTGGGCCTGGGTCTGATCAACGCGCTGATGGTGCGCCATTCGGTGGCGTCTATCACCGCCGGCGCCCATCCGCTCAAGCACAAAATGGCGCTCAATTCGGCCACCCGTTTGCTGATCATCACCATGATCGGGTTGATCATCGCGTTCGTTTTCCGCCCACCCGGACTCGGTGTGCTCTTCGGTCTGGCGCTATTCCAGGTGGTCCTAGTGCTCAGTACCGCTCTTCCAGTGTTGAAGAAGATTCGCTCCGGCGAACCGGACGTGGATTCCAGCAAAGAATCTCCTTCAACAGATTCTTTTCGCAATACCGCCTCAATTACCGACAACATGCTCAAGGATTGACCACCATGACCGAAGAGATCCTCGCCGAGGGCGCGATCGAGGTCGGCCACCACACCACGGCCACCTGGCTCGGCATGACCGTCAACACCGACACGGTGCTTGCCACGGCGATAGCGGCCGTCATCACCATCGGCCTGGCGTTCTTCCTGAAGTCAAAGATCACCTCGACGGGTGTGCCGGGCGGGGTGCAGCTGTTCTGGGAGGCGATCACCATCCAGATGCGCAGCCAGATCGAAGGTGCGATTGGGATGAAGATCGCCCCGTTCGTGCTGCCACTGGCGGTGACGCTGTTCGTCTTCATCCTGATTTGCAACTGGATCGCGGTGCTACCCGTCCAATACGGAACCGCCGACGGCGGCACCCACGAACTGCTCAAACCGCCGGCCTCCGACATCAACTTCGTGCTGGCGCTGGCCCTGTTCGTCTTCATCTGCTACCACGCAGCCGGCTTCTGGCGCCGCGGAATCATCGGCCACCCCGTGAAGGTGCTCAAAGGCCACGTCGCGTTCTTGGCCCCGATCAACCTCGTCGAGGAGATCGCCAAGCCCATCTCGCTGTCGCTCCGACTCTTCGGCAACATCTTCGCCGGCGGCATCATGGTGGCGCTGATCGCGCTGTTCCCGCCGTACATCATGTGGGCGCCCAACGCGATCTGGAAGACCTTCGACTTGTTCGTCGGTCTGATCCAGGCGTTCATCTTCGCGCTGTTGACGATTCTGTACTTCAGCCAGTCCATGGAACTGGATGAGGAGCACCACTAGAACAGCTCAAAGTCTCGTGTTCGACCCCCGAGCAAAGCACCGCACTGGTAGGACTCCTACCAACAATCAAGGAGGAAAGTAAATGGCAGACCCACAAATCGTTGCCGGCGCCCTGATCGGCGGCGGGCTCATCCTTGGCGGCGGCGCCATCGGTGCGGGTATCGGCGACGGCATTGCCGGTAACGCGCTGATCTCCGGCATCGCACGTCAGCCGGAGGCTCAAGGCCGCCTGTTCACGCCGTTCTTCATCACCGTCGGTCTGGTGGAGGCGGCCTACTTCATCAACCTCGCGTTCATGGCGCTGTTCGTCTTCGCCACGCCCGGCGCCTCCTAAGCAGCCATGGGGGACGTGAGCGTCACCGTGTTGGCGGCTGAGGAAGGCGGCGGTACCCAGAACTTCCTCATCCCCAACGGCACCTTCTTCTTCGTGCTGGCCATCTTCTTGATCGTGCTCGGCGTGATCGGCAAGTTCGTCGTGCCGCCGATCCAGAAGGTGTTGGGTGAGCGCGAACGGATGGCGGCCCAAATCGCCGACGACAACCGCCGGGCCGCGGCGCAGGAAGCTGCCGCGGAGGCCGATTTCAACAAGGAACTGGCCACCGCCCGTTCCGAGGCGGCGGGCATCCGCGATTCAGCCAGGGCCGAGGGCCGGCAGGTCATCGACGATATGCGTGGTCGAGCCAGCGACGAGGTCTCCGGCACGCTGCAGGACGCCAGTGACGAACTGAAGGTTCAGAGCGATTCCATCGCCCCGGCACTGAACGCTTCGGTGGAGACGTTGTCGCAGACATTGGCCAGCCGGGTACTGGGAGTCTCAGGGTCGAACTCGACCGGCTCCGTTTCGGCGTCGACGGTCTAGGGGGCGGTAGCGAATGTCAACATTCATCGGACAGTTGGTCGGCTTCGCCGTCATCGTCTGGATCATCACCAAGTTCGTGGTCCCGCCGGTCCGCAAGCTGATGAACGAACAGAAAGACGCCGTTCGCACTCAACTGGAAGACAGCGCCAATGCCACGCAGCGACTGGCCGCTGCTGATCAGTTCCACGCCAAGCGGCTCGAGGACGGCCGCGACGAGGCGCGGCACATCGTCGATGAGGCCCGCACCGACTCGGTAAGGATCGCCGAGCAGTTGCACGTGCAGGCCGGCGTCGAGGCCGAGCGCATCAAAGTCCAAGGTGGCCAGCAGGTTTCGCTTCTGCGCGCCCAAGTCATCCGAGAGCTCCGGGGCGACCTGGGCGGTGAGTCCGTGCGCCGGGCCACCGAACTGGTTAAGGCGCATGTAGCCGACCCGCAGAACCAGGCGGCCACCGTGGACCGTTTCCTCGACGAACTGGACTCGATGGCCCCGGCGGCGTTTGCGCCCGAGGTGGCGGCCAGCGATCTTCGCTCGGCGAGTCGGGACGCCCAGTCCGCTGTCGTCGCCAAGTTCGACTCGCTGGCGGGCTCACTGAGCACCGATGAGCTCTCCCGGTTGTCCGATGAGCTGGTGGCAGTCGACAAGCTGCTGCTCGGCGAGCCGATCCTGGTGCGCCATTTGGCTGAAGCCACCGGGGAGGCGGACGCAAAAAAGCAGATGCTGCAACGTCTGCTCAGCGGCAAGGTCGGGGCCACAACTCTGGACATCCTCGACACCGCGGTGTCGGTGCGGTGGTCCAAAACCGGGGACTTCGTCAGCGCTGTCGAGTACGTTTCCCAGCTGAGTCTGCTGGCGAGGGCCGAGCGCGAGTCCCAGGCCGACGAAGTCGCCGAACAGCTGTTCCGGTTCGGGCGGATTCTCGACTCCGAGCCGCAATTAACCACGCTTCTCGGTGATTACTCCAAGCCCGCCTCGGATCGGATTGGGTTGCTGCGCGGTGTGCTGGACAGAGCCAGCGGCACCAACCAGACAGCGACTGCACTGCTGACCCACACGGTGGAACTGCTCCGCGGCGAGCGTGCTGATGAAGCGGTGCACGAACTGGCCGAACTCGCCGTCTCCCGTCGTGGCGAACTGGTCGCTGAGGTCAGCGCGGCCGCAGACCTCAGCGGCAGTCAGCGTCAGCGGTTGACCGAGATCCTGGCCCGCGTCTACCACAACCCCGTCTCAGTGCAGCTCAGCGTCTATCCCGAGCTACTGGGCGGCCTTTCGGTCGCCGTCGGGGATGAAGTGATCGACGGAACGCTGTCATCCCGGCTGGCCGCGGCCGCGACGAAGCTGCCCGACTAGCCCACACGAACCACGCAAAGACACTAACGGCAGGAAGACGAAAAGCCATGGCAGAGTTGACAATCTCCGCATCCGATATCGAGGGCGCCATCGAGAGCTACGTCTCGAGTTTCGAGGCGGGCACTGGGCGTGAGGAGATCGGTACCGTCATCGATACCGGCGACGGCATCGCCCACGTCGAGGGTTTGCCCTCGGTGATGACCCAGGAGCTGCTGGAGTTCGCCGGCGGGGTACTCGGGGTGGCGCTGAACCTCGACGAGCACAGCATCGGCGCGGTGATCCTCGGTGAATCCGACAAGATTGAACAGGGCCAACAGGTCCGGCGGACCGGTGAGGTGCTGTCGGTTCCGGTGGGCGACGGGTTCATGGGTCGCGTGGTCAACCCGCTGGGAGTGCCCATCGACGGCCGCGGCGAGATCGTCGCCTCGACCCGGCGAGCCCTGGAGGTCCAGGCGCCCTCGGTGGTCGAGCGCAAGGGCGTCAGCGAGCCGCTGCAGACCGGCATCAAGGCCATCGACGCGATGACGCCGATCGGTCGCGGGCAGCGTCAGTTGATCATCGGTGACCGCAAGACCGGCAAAACCGCGGTCTGTGTCGACACCATCCTCAACCAGCGCAAGAACTGGGAGACCGGGGACCCCGACAAGCAGGTCCGCTGCGTCTACGTCGCGATCGGCCAGAAGGGCACCACCATCGCCGGCGTGCGCCGCGCGCTGGATGAGGGCGGCGCGATGGACTACACCACCATCGTCGCCGCGCCGGCCTCGGACTCCCCGGGCTTCAAATGGCTTGCGCCCTACACCGGTTCGGCCATCGCGCAGCACTGGATGTATGACGGCAAGCATGTGCTGATCGTGTTCGACGACCTCACCAAGCAGGCCGAGGCCTACCGCGCGATCTCGCTGCTGCTGCGTCGCCCCCCGGGCCGCGAGGCCTACCCCGGCGACGTGTTCTACCTGCACTCCCGGCTGCTGGAACGTTGCGCGAAACTGTCCGACGAACTCGGTGGTGGCTCGATGACCGGACTGCCGATCATCGAGACCAAGGCCAACGACATCTCGGCCTACATTCCCACCAACGTCATCTCGATCACCGACGGCCAGTGCTTCCTGGAGACCGACCTGTTCAATCAGGGCGTGCGACCGGCCATCAACGTCGGTGTCTCGGTGTCCCGAGTGGGCGGCGCCGCGCAGATCAAAGCCATGAAAGAAGTGGCGGGTTCGCTGCGCCTGGATCTGTCTCAGTACCGCGAGCTGGAGTCCTTCGCGGCCTTCGCCTCCGACCTCGACGAGGCCTCCAAGGCTCAGCTTGAGCGCGGTGCCCGACTGGTGGAACTGCTCAAGCAGCCGCAGTACAGCCCGATGGCGGTTGAGGATCAGGTGGTGGCGATCTTCCTGGGCACCAAGGGTCATCTTGATTCGGTTCCGGTGGCCGATGTGTCGCGCTTCGAGGGGGAGTTCCTCGAGCACCTTCGGGCGTCGAACTCGACCATTCTCAGTGACATCAAGACCTCGCAGAAGCTCACTGAGGACACCGAAGTGGCGCTCACCGAGGCAGTGGCCGACTTCAAACGCGGCTTCGCCACCTCCGATGGCAGTTCGGTGGTCCCCGACGCTCACGTCGCAGCCATGGATGAGGCCGATGTGGAGAAGGAAGCCGTTCAGGTTCGTAAGCCCGCCCCGAAGAAGAAGTAATGGCAGCCACCCTCCGCGAACTGCGCGGGCGCATCAAGTCGGCTGGGTCGATCAAGAAGATCACCAAGGCCCAGGAGTTGATCGCCACCTCCCGCATTGCCAAGGCGCAGGCCAGGGTGGAGGCGGCTCGGCCGTATTCGGTCGAGATCACCAATATGCTGACGAACCTGGCGGCGGAGTCGGCTCTGGATCATCCACTGCTGGTGGCGCGGGAGAACCCCAAGCGGGCCGCGGTGCTGGTGGTGGCCTCCGACCGGGGTCTGTGCGGCGCCTACAACGCCAATGTGCTGCGGCGGGCCGAGGAGTTGATCGCACTGCTGCGCCAGGAAGGCAAGCAACCGGTTCTCTATGTCGTGGGTCGTAAGGCTCTGGGTTACTTCAGTTTCCGGAACTGGGCGATCACCGACTCCTGGATCGGATTCTCCGAGAAACCGACTTACGAGACCTGCCAGGAGATCGCCAACGCAATGGTGACGGCGTTCCTGGCCGGCGAGGACGACGAGGGCGACAATCCGGGCGAGGACGGTGTGCTCGGTGTCGACGAACTGCACATCGTGTTCACCGAGTTCAAGTCGATGCTCTCCCAGAACGCCGAGGCGCGCCGGATCGCCCCGATGGAAGTGGAGTACGTCGAAGAGGACACCGGCCCGCACACCTTGTTCTCCTTCGAACCGGATGCGACCACGCTTTTTGGGTCGCTGCTTCCGCGTTACGTCGCCACCCGCATCTTCTCAGCACTGCTCGAGGCGGCGGCTTCGGAATCGGCATCACGGCGGCGTGCCATGAAGTCGGCGTCGGACAACGCCGACGATCTGATCAAGATCCTCACTTTGATGGCCAACCGCGAACGGCAAGCCCGGATCACCCAGGAAATCAGCGAAATCGTCGGCGGCGCAAACGCTCTGGCCGACGCCGCCAAATAGACAACACGAAGCGACACCAGGAAGCGAAGAGGGAAATGACTGAATCCACCGTCATCTACGCCAGCGACAGCGGCAGCAGCATCAGCGGCAACGGCACCAGCAGCGACGACAAGGCCGGACGGGTGGTGCGCGTCACCGGCCCGGTGGTGGACGTGGAGTTCCCCCGCGGATCGGTCCCGGAACTGTTCAACGCCCTGCATGCTGACATCACCTACAGCGCCATGGCTAAGACGCTGACCCTGGAGGTCGCCCAGCACCTCGGCGAGAACCTGGTGCGCTGCGTCTCAATGCAGCCCACCGACGGCCTGGTGCGCGGCGTTGCAGTCACCGACACCGGCAGCGCGATCTCGGTGCCCGTCGGGGACGGGGTCAAGGGCCATGTCTTCAATGCGCTGGGTAACTGCCTCGATGAGCCCGGCTACGGCAAGGACTTCGAGAAGTGGTCCATTCACCGGCGTCCGCCGGCCTTCGACCAACTCGAGCCCCGCACCGAGGTACTCGAAACCGGTTTGAAGGTCGTCGACCTGCTTACCCCCTATGTGCGCGGCGGCAAGATCGCCCTCTTCGGTGGCGCCGGCGTGGGCAAGACCGTTCTTATCCAGGAGATGATCAACCGCATCGCCCGCAACTTCGGCGGCACCTCGGTGTTCGCCGGGGTGGGGGAGCGCACTCGTGAGGGCAACGACCTCTGGGTCGAACTTGCCGACGCCAACGTGCTCAAGGACACCGCGCTGGTGTTCGGTCAGATGGATGAGCCGCCGGGTACCCGCATGCGCGTCGCGCTCTCGGCGCTGACCATGGCGGAGTACTTCCGCGACGAGATGGGCCAGGACGTGTTGTTGTTTATCGACAACATCTTCCGGTTCACCCAGGCCGGCTCGGAGGTGTCGACCCTGCTGGGTCGGATGCCCTCGGCCGTGGGCTACCAACCGACCCTGGCCGACGAGATGGGTGAGCTGCAGGAGCGCATCACTTCTACGCGCGGCCGCTCCATCACCTCGATGCAGGCTGTGTACGTCCCCGCTGACGACTACACCGACCCCGCTCCGGCCACCACGTTCGCCCACCTCGACGCGACGACGGAACTCTCCCGGGCAGTGTTCTCCAAGG
This sequence comes from Mycobacterium sp., assembly GCA_964202555.1. Classification (GTDB taxonomy): domain Bacteria; phylum Actinomycetota; class Actinomycetes; order Mycobacteriales; family Mycobacteriaceae; genus Mycobacterium. Next base: position 3,642 of record CAXNJA010000039.1, on the reverse strand, counting down.
GTATCTTCCCGGCGGTGGACCCGCTGGCCTCCAGCTCGACCATCCTCGATCCCGCGGTCGTGGGCGACGAGCACTATCGGGTGGCTCAAGAGGTCATCCGAATTCTCCAGCGCTACAAGGACCTTCAGGACATCATCGCCATCCTCGGTATCGACGAGCTGTCCGAAGAGGACAAGCAGCTGGTGAAGCGGGCCCGTCGTATCGAGCGTTTCCTGAGCCAGAACATGATGGCCGCCGAGCAGTTCACCGGCCAGCCCGGTTCGACGGTGCCGGTCGCGGAGACCGTGGAGGCGTTCGACAAGCTCGCCAAGGGCGATTTCGACCATGTGCCCGAGCAGGCGTTCTTCCTCATCGGCGGTTTGGACGACTTGGCGAAGAAGGCCGAGACCTTCGGCGTCACCCTGTGAGTACTCGCCGCGACGAGCGTCAAGCGGCGATCGTTGCGCGCCCCGATCGAAAGGTGATGTGAGATGGCCGAATTGGACGTCGCGATCGTCTCCGTCGAGCGGGAGATCTGGTCGGGGAAAGCTACGTTCCTGTTCACCCGCACCATATCCGGCGAAATCGGCATCCTGCCCAATCACATCCCGTTGGTGGCCCAGCTAGTCGATGATGCGATGGTCCGGGTGGAACGAGAAGGCGAGGATGACCTGCGGATCGCGGTCAACGGCGGGTTCATCACCGTGACCGAAGCCGGCGTGACGATCCTGGCCGAGTCCGCGGAGTTCTCCTCGGAGATCGACGCCGACGAGGCAAAGGCCGACGCCGACTCCGACGATCCGCAGACGGCCGCCCGCGGCCGGGCCCGGTTGCGGGCGCTCGGCCAAATCGACTGACCGAGGCCGCGAAAGAACGGGCAGAGTCATGAGCGCGTCGATGATCACCATGGTCGCGCTCGTCAGTGCCCTGGTGCTCGTAGTTGCGGCGCTGAGTTTCCGGCTGTGGAAGCTGGGTCAGAGCGGCACGCCGGCGATCTTGCGCGACACTCCGGCAGTCGGCGGCCATGGCTGGCGGCATGGAGTGATCCGCTACCGCGGGGATGAAGCCCGGTTCTATCGGCTGTCCAGCCTTCGACTGTGGCCGGACCGGAGGCTCAGTCGTCGGGGGCTGGAGATCATGTCCCGGCGCCCACCCCGCGGCGACGAGGTCGACATCATGACCGAAGAGATCGTGGTGCTGGAACTGCAAGACAGCACTGGCGGTCAGCACAACAGCTACGAGATGGCTCTTGATCGGGGAACGCTGACAGCGTTTCTGTCGTGGGTGGAGTCCCGGCCGTCGCCACGGGCGCGTCGCGTCTAGTAGCTAAGCGTTGGAAGGCTTTTCGCGCTCACCGCCGGGTTTCCACAGCACGTCGCCCTCCGGATTGGCGACCCGGCCCAAGATGAACAACAGATCCGAAAGCCGGTTGAGGTAGCGGGCCGGCAGTGGGCTGACCGTCAGCGGATACGTCTTCACCGCGATCCATGCCGAGCGCTCAGCCCGTCGGGTGACCGTGCGCGCCACGTGCAGCAGCGCCGACAGCGCGGTGCCGCCGGGCAGAATGAACGAATTCAGTGCCGGCAGCGAATCGTTGTATTCGTCGCACCAGTTCTCGAGTCGCTCGACGTAATCCTCGGTGATGCGCAACGGCGGATACTCGGGGTTCTCGACGATAGGGGTGGACAGGTCGGCTCCGGCGTCGAATAGATCGTTCTGAACCCGGATGAGCACCGTGCGCAGCGGTTCATCAGGCCCGCCGAGGGCGACGGCGACCCCGATCGCGGCGTTGGCTTCGTCGCAGTCGGCGTAGGCCATCAGTCGGGCGTCGCTCTTCTCCACCCGCGAGAAGTCGCTGAGGCTCGAGGTGCCGTCGTCGCCGGTCCGGGTATAGATGCGGGTCAGATGCACTCCCATGACTCAAACCGTACCGGCCGGAAGCACTTGACCGTGCGGCGGCTGATCTAAGCTCATGGTCGTGGGCGAGCGTTTCCTGGTGACCGGTGGTAACCGGTTGTCCGGCGAAGTGGGTGTCACGGGTGCCAAGAACAGTGTTTTGAAGCTGATGGCAGCCAGCCTGCTCGCTGAGGGCACCACCACGATCACCAACTGTCCTGACATTCTTGACGTCCCGTTGATGGCCGAAGTGCTGCGCGGGCTGGGAGCCAACGTCGAGTTGGACGGCTCGGTGGTCAGGATCACCTCGCCTGAGGAGCCCAAGTACGAAGCCGACTTCGCCGCGGTCCGCCAGTTCAGGGCATCGGTGTGCGTGCTCGGCCCGCTTGTCGGCCGCTGCAAACGGGCTCGGGTCGCGTTGCCCGGCGGCGATGCGATCGGATCCCGACCGCTTGACATGCACCAGTCCGGCCTCCGTCAGCTCGGGGCGGAGTGCACCATCGAGCACGGTTGCGTCGTGGCCTCCGCCGATCACCTGCGCGGAGCCGAGATCCAGCTTGAGTTCCCGTCGGTGGGCGCCACTGAGAACATCCTGATGGCCGCGGTTGTCGCCGAGGGTGTCACCACCATCCACAACGCGGCTCGTGAACCCGACGTCGTGGATTTGTGCGAGATGCTCAACCAGATGGGCGCGGTGATCCAGGGTGCCGGGACGTCGACGCTGACGATCACCGGCGTGGACAAGCTCCATCCGACCGAACATCGGGTCATCGGGGACCGCATCGTCGCCGCCACGTGGGGGATCGCCGCCGCGATGACGTGCGGCGACATCTCGGTCACCGGGGTGGACCCGGCTCATCTGCAACTGGTGTTACACAAGCTGCACGACGCCGGCGCCACCGTTACCCAACACGACAACGGCTTTCGGGTGGTTCAGTACGAGCGGCCCAAGGCCTGCAATGTGGCCACCCTGCCGTTTCCCGGATTCCCGACCGATCTGCAGCCGATGGCGATCGCGCTGGCCTCGATCGCCGCTGGCACCTCGATGATCACCGAGAACGTTTTCGAGGCCCGGTTCCGGTTTGTCGAAGAGATGATCCGGTTGGGGGCCGACGCCCGGACCGACGGTCACCATGCGGTGGTGCGGGGGATACCGCAGTTGTCCAGCGCCCCGGTCTGGTCCTCGGACATCCGTGCCGGGGCCGGACTGGTGCTGGCCGGACTGGTCGCCGACGGAGAGACCGAGGTCCATGACGTTTTCCACATCGACCGCGGCTATCCGCTGTTCGTCGAGAACCTCTCGAGTCTGGGCGCGGAAATAGAACGCGTACACTAGGCGTTACCCAACAGACGCTGGACTTCGATCTGGCTCCGATCAAGGGCCTTCGAGCCCACGATTTGACCGGGTCCCGTCCGATGACTTAGGCTGGCAGGGTTGCCTTGCTCGCAGGTCAACGAGGGTGTGTTGTTTGAGAACTCAATAGTGTGTTTGGTGGTTTTTGTTTGTTGTTTGTTTTTTGCTGCACTTTGGATACCCCCGTGTTTGGGGTGTGGCGTTTTTTGCCAGTTTTGTTTACTGGTTAGGTCAGGCTTGTTCTGATTCGGATTCTGCCGGGTTTGTCCCGGGGTTTTTGTTTGGAGAGTTTGATTCTGGCTCAGGACGAACGCTGGCGGCGTGCTTAACACATGCAAGTCGAACGGTAAGGCCCTTCGGGGTACACGAGTGGCGAACGGGTGAGTAACACGTGGGTGATCTGCCCTGCACTT
>CAXNJA010000038.1:0-20645 GCA_964202555.1 Mycobacterium sp. | reverse complement strand
GGCCGGTGGCGACCAGAACGACGTGGCGGGCTTCGGAGATGGTGCCCAAGCCCTGGGTGACGCAGTGAGTGGGCACCGCGTCGAGGTTGCCGTCGAAGAACCGGGCGTTGTCCATCCGGGTCTGACGGGTCAGGGTCTTGATCCGGGTGCGCGAGGCCAGCGACGACCCGGGCTCGTTGAAGCCGATGTGGCCGTCGGTGCCGATACCGAGGATCTGCAGATCCACCCCGCCGGCATCCCGGATGGCCTGGTCATAGGCTGTGCAGGCCGCCGGGATGTCCTCGGCCAGGCCGTCCGGGCCCTGGACCGCGCCGGGAGCGAAATCCACCCGGGAGACGAACACCCGGTTGATGAAGTTGCGGTAGTTCTCGGGGTGGTCGGCCGGCAGGCCCACGTATTCGTCGAGGGTGAAGCCGCGGGCCTGCTTGAAGGAGATCCGCCCCGCCTCGTACCGGGCGACGAGTTCGTCGTAGATGGACAGCGGCGAGGAACCGGTGGCCAGGCCCAACACCGCATCCGGCTTGCGTGCCAACAGCTTCTCGAACGCGTCGGCAGCCACACCGCCGATCTGCTTGGCGTCCCGCAGGATGATGACTTCCATGCCGCGTCCCTACTTGTTGGCGGTGAAAAGCGGTGCGCAGCAACCGATGGCGGCACCGGCACCGACGTCGTCGCCGACAACGACGTTCGCCGGTTCACGCTCGTCCATCACCACCACCGGTACCACCGGACTCAACCCGGCCGCGACGATGGCCGGGACGTCGTAGATGATCACCGGCTGTCCCGCCTCGACGGTGTCGCCCTGAGCGACCTGAGCGGTGAACCCCTCGCCGTTGAGGGTCACGGTGTCCAGGCCGAGGTGCACGAGCACCCCGACGTTGTCGGCGGTCATGATCACGTAGGCGTGCGGAAGCAGTTTGAGGATCTTGCCGCTCACCGGTGCGACGGCGTAGATCACCTCGTGCGGTGGATCTATTGCGGCGCCGTAGCCCACCATGCCTCCGGCGAAGACCGGATCGGGGACTGCGGACAGTGCCATGGCGCGGCCCTCCACGGGCGCAAAGACGTGGGTCTGGCTCACGGAGCCTCCTCGGGTGGCTGCTTTTAGCAGGGATGCTGTGCCAAGGATAGAGATCAACCCACTTCCGGGAGCCAAAACCGACTCTGCCGCTCAGTGGGGGTCTAAGCTTCCGCTGAGCTTAGATTCAGGAAGGGCCGGGCCAGATGACTGACGCGACGAAAGCCTCAGGCGCACAACGCAAATCGGGACTGAACATCCCCGGCTTCGCGCAACTGCAGCGGCTCGGCAAGAGCCTCATGCTGCCGATCGCAGTGCTGCCGGCGGCGGGCATTCTGCTGCGCCTGGGCCAGGACGACCTGCTGGGCCGGATCAAGGCCCCGGTGATCGGCCCCTTCTTCCAGGCTATGAGCGCGGCCGGTGGCGCACTGTTCGACAACCTCGCCTTGCTGTTCGCCGTCGGTGTGGCCATCGGGTTCGCCCGCAAGGCCGACGGGTCCACCGCACTGTCGGCGGTCGTCGGCTACCTGGTGATGCAGGCGGTGTTCAAGTCCATGTCGCCGGTCGTGCTCGACGGGGTCCTGGATAAGGCCGGTAAACAGGCGCAGATCAACTACAGCGTTTTGGGCGGCATCATCGTCGGCCTTCTCACCGCCTGGCTGTTCGACCGCTACCACACCATCAAGTTGCCGCCGTACCTCGGCTTCTTCGGCGGACGGCGATTTGTGCCGATCATCGTGTCGTTGACCGTTCTGGTGGTCGCGTTCGCGATGAGCTACTTCTACCCACTCTTCGACGCCGGACTGACCGGCCTGGGCAAGTTCATCGGCGGGGCCGGTGCGCTGGGAGCCTTCACCTATGGCTTCGCCAATCGGATGCTGATTCCCATTGGGCTGCACCACATCCTGAACTCCTACATCTGGTTCCTCTACGGCAGCTACACCAAGCCCGACGGGACGGTCGTCACGGGCGAACTGCCGCGGTTCACCGCGGGTGACCCCACCGGCGGACATCTGACTGCGGGCTTCTACCCGATCCTGATGTTCGGTCTGCCCGCCGCCGCGCTGGCGATGATCCACGTCGCCAACGCGCGGCAGAAGAAGTTGGCATTCGGCATTCTCTCGGCGGCCGGTCTGACGGCGTTCCTGACCGGTGTCACCGAACCGCTGGAGTTCTCCTTCATGTTCGTGGCGTTCCCGCTCTACGTCATCCACGCGATCCTCACCGGGCTGTCGCTGGCGATCGCCTACTCCCTCGACATCCACCTCGGCTTCTCGTTCTCGGCCGGGTTGATGGACCTGTTGCTCTACGGCACCGCCCCGGCGGCCAAGAACGTCCCCCTGCTCATCGTCATGGGTCTGGTGTTCTTCGTGCTGTATTACGTGCTGTTCCGATTCGCCATCACCAAGTGGAATATGCGCACGCCGGGCCGCGAGCCGGAAGGTGAGTTCGAAGCCGAGGAGCGGGCCAACCTCAGCGAGGGCAGCGACGCCCCCACCGCGATGGCGGCGGGCGGGGCCGCCTCAGCTGTCTCGACCGTGGCGGCGAGCAAGGCCGAGCAACTGATCGCGGCCTTCGGCGGCCGGGAGAACCTGGTCAACGTCGACGCCTGCATCACCCGGCTGCGGATGGACGTCGCCGACAAGTCCAAGGTGGACCAGGCCCGGCTCAAAGCGCTCGGCGCGGCCGGGGTGATCGAGGTCGGCAACAGCGTGCAGGCGGTGTTCGGTACCCAGGCCGAGGCGCTGAAGAACGACATCCTCGACGTGTTGTAGGAGGTCCAGGCGACGCGCGCGACCGGCGCCCTCCCGGCGTGCGGGCTCACCGCGGTTTAGGCTGCCCCTAACTGCTAGGGAGCCTGTGACTTTGAGACAAGCCGTTTTTCGCGCCGCCACTGCGACTGTGGTTGCGGTCGTCGTGACGTCGGCTGTCGGCCCGGCTCCAACCGCATCGGCGGCACCCTCGGTCATGGCCGCCCATATCGCCGTGATCGGAGACTCCTACACAAGCGGATCCGATGTAGGCGGCAACGGAGCACAATCCTGGCCGACGCTGGCGTGGAAGCTGCTGGCGCAGCGCGGACTTGATGTCGAGGCCGACGTGGCCGCGGAGGGCGGCGCCGGGTACGGGCATCCGGGCGACCGCGGCCGGGTCTTCGAGGATCTGACCGCACAGGCGGTTCAGCGCAGTGACGCGCTGGTGGTGTTCTTCGGGTCGCGCAACGACCAACCGGTGGACCCGCAGAAGTTCCCGAGCCTTGCCGCGAGCGCCTTCAAACTCGCCCGGTTCACCGCACCGGACGCCAAGTTCCTCATCATCGGGCCGGCCTGGCCGACCGCAACGCCGCCGCCGGAGGTGTTGAAGATCCGCGACAGCCTGCGCGCGGTCGCCTCCGCGGGCCCAGCGCAATTCGTCGACCCGATCGCCGAGGGCTGGTTCGTCGACCGGCCGGAACTGATCGGCGCAGACGGCGTGCACCCCACCGATGCCGGCCACCGGTACATGGCGGAGCGGATCGCCCCGCTGATCTACAGTCAGCTCACCATCCGGGTTTAATGACCCCGGCCAAAACCATTCGGCGCCGGGCACTTCCGCTGACCGCGCTGATTGCGGCCGGGGTGCTCGCAGCCGCCGTCGGGTTGGTGCCGTGGTCCGCCGACCACACGAGCGTCACTGGATCGCCCGATGTCATCGGCGGCCCGTACGCCCGACTGCTGGCCCAGGCGACCGATCTCGGTCCGTCCCGGCCGCAGCAGGTCCAGCTCACCGCGGCGCTGCACCGGCCGGCACGGCCGGCGAACCTGACCGTGTGGGCCCAGCAGAACGGCCTGTCGGTGCGGTGGCGCGACGGCGACTCCTGGGCGATCGTCGAGGGCCAGTCGCAGGCGGTGGCGCAGGCGTTCGGCGTCGCGGTGCACGACTATCGGAGCGCGACCGGCGAGGTGTTCCACGCCTCCCCGCAGCAGCCCGGCGTCCCCGCAGCCACCCGCGCCGAGGTGGCCGGCCTGGGCCGGATCATCAGCGTCACCCCCTACCGGGAAGGCCTGCCGCCCACGCTGCCCCGCGATGTTCCCAACGGCGGTTTGCTGCCCACTCAGCTGTGGAACGCCTACAACGTGACGCCACTGACCGATCTGGGGCTGACCGGCAAGGGTTCCACCGTCGTGGTGTTCAGCTTCGACGGGTTCGCCCAACAGGATCTGGACAGCTTCGCCGATTGGTTCGGCCTGCCGAGGTTCGTTCCCGAGGTGATCGGCGGGATGCCCGACCACCGCACCGGGGAATCCACCATGGATCTGCAGATGATCCACGCCGTCGCACCGGACGCCAGGCTGGTCATGGTCAACGCACGTCCGACCGTGGAGGGCGGGGCCACCTACGAGAAGCTGGGCAAGCTGATGGAGTCGGTGGACCGGCAGTTCCCCGGGGCGGTCTGGAGCTTCTCCATCGGATGGGGCTGCGACCGGTTGATGACGGCCGCCGATCTGGCCCCGGTCCGCTCAGCGCTGTCGGCCGCCCACAAACGCGGAACGACGGCGTTCAACGCCAGCGGCGACCTGGCCGGCCTGGAATGCCGCGGCGGCAAACGCTGGTCGGACCCACCCAGCCCCGACGACGTCGGCGTGGATGCGGTGTCCTCGCTGCCGGAGATGACGTCGGTCGGTGGGACCACTTTGTCCACCGACGCCGACGGCCGGTGGCAGGCCGAACAGGCCTGGTACGACGTGCCGCTGACCCAGGGAACAGCCGGCGGCGCGTCGCAGTTGTTCGGGCGGCCGAGTTGGCAGAGCGTCGGCGCGTCCGCCGGCCTGCCGGACCGCCGCCTGGTGCCCGACATCGCCGCGGTCGCCGACCCGTTCACCGGGGTGAAGTTCGTGTTCGGCGGCGAGGTGGTCACCGGCGGGGGCACTTCGCAAGCCGCCCCGGTGTGGGCCGGTCTGGCCGCCATCATCAACCAGCTGCTGCGCCAGCAGGGCCTGGCCCAGCTGGGCGACCTCAACCCGTTGCTCTACCAGGTGGCCAAGGGTGCGGCGGTCCCCGGTTTCCGCGACATCGAACTCGGCGGCAACGCGATCAGCCCGAGCGGCGTCGGCTACGACATGGTGACCGGCCTGGGCAGTCCCAACGTCGAGAACCTGGTGAAGAACATCCTCCTGGTCCGCACGGCGGGGCGATGAACAGCACGGAATCTCCTGTGCCGCAGAGCGGTTCCGACGAAGACGCCGCCGAGAACTCCTTCGAGGGTTACGCCGTGCCGCCGGGCCGCTACACCGCAGACCCCGGCCGCGGGCCGCGCTACTTCCTGACACTGGGCGTGTGGGCGCTGGTTCTGGCGACCGGACTGATGGTGCTGTCCATCGTGGACGGCCAGGTGTCCGACGTGCCCAGCCGCTACATCTGCCCGCCCGATTGCGGCAGACCCCCAACCGGGTTGCCGGTGGCGACCAATCCGCGGTTCACCTCAGCCGACTCGGCGTTCTCGGTCTCCTATCCGGCACCGAGCGCGGCCTATGACGTGAGTCTGGAAGCCAATGGGGTGACGGCCACCCTGACCGTCGGCGATGGCGGAACCCTGCGGTTGTTCAGCCAACCCGCCGAAGGCCGCAACGCCGAACAGATCGCCACGTCGTTGATGCAGGACGGATTTCCGGAGGCAGTGATCGTCTACGAACTGCCCAACGCAACAGTCGGCTACCACCCCGGCTACGGCGCGGTGGCCAACTTCCAACCGCTTGCCGCCTCGAATCAGTCCGACTTGTTGCGGGTCATCGTCATCGTGGCGGTCAAGAACGACCTGGCCCTGGTGGCCGCCGCCGCGGGCCCGTTCCGGCAGTTCACCCCGAGCGTCGGCCCCGGTCCGCCCTCACCGGCGAACCTTCAGATCGCCCAGGACATGGGCAAGTACGTCAACAGCTTCAGTTGGCGGGGCGACCCGCCGCGTTGACACCGGCGGCTTCAAACCTACGGCGTCCCTAGCTGGTTGGGGGGCGACGGCTCGTCGGGCCCAGGGATGGACTCCCCGTCCGGGTCCGGCGGCGGCTGGCGCTTCAGCCAATCTTTAAGCCGGAACAACTGACTGGCAACCAGCCCCATACCCACCAGCAGCACAGCGCCGATGATCAACGCAGTCGACATGTCCGCACCTTCCGTCAGCTGCCCGCATTCGGATCGCAACTATCCTCAGTCCAGTGTCCCAGGCCTCCGGTGATGACGTGCGCGCGGTGCGTGCACGGCTGGACGGACTGACCCTGCGCGACGCCGCCCGGCTGGGCCGCAAGCTGAAGTCGCTGCACAGCCCGGTCGACGCCGAGAAGATGGCGGCGCTGAACCGCCAGATCGACGTCGCACAGGCCGTGGTGGCCGCCCGCGAGGCGGCCGTGCCGGCGATCAGCTATCCCGACCTTCCGGTCAGCGCGATGCGCGGTGAACTGGCCGACGCGATCGCCGCCCATCAGGTGGTCATCGTGGCCGGGGAGACCGGCTCGGGCAAGACCACCCAGTTGCCGAAGATCTGCCTGGAGATGGGCCGCGGGGTGCGCGGCACCATCGGGCATACCCAGCCCCGGCGGCTGGCCGCGCGAACCGTCGCCGAGCGCATCGCCGCCGAACTCGGCAGTCAACTCGGGGAGGCCATCGGATACAGCGTCCGATTCACCGACCAGGTCAGCGACCGCACCCTGGTGAAACTCATGACTGACGGCATCCTGCTCGCTGAGATTCAGCGCGACCGCCGGCTGCTGCGCTACGACACACTCATCATCGACGAGGCCCACGAACGCAGCCTCAACATCGACTTCCTGCTGGGCTATCTGCACCAGCTGTTGCCGCGCCGGCCGGACCTGAAGGTCATCATCACCTCCGCCACCATTGAGCCACAGCGATTCGCCGCGCACTTCGCCGCAGCCGACGGTCCCGCTCCGATCGTGGAGGTGTCGGGGCGGACCTATCCGGTTGAGATCCGTTATCGCCCTTTGGAACTACCCCCGATAACCGATGACTCCGACGACCCTGACGACCCCGACCATGAGGTGGTTCGGGTTGAGCCGCGTGATCAGACCGAGGCGATCATCGATGCGCTGCAGGAACTTGCGGCGGAGCCGCCAGGGGATGTGCTGGTGTTCCTCTCCGGTGAGCGGGAGATCCGCGACACCGCCGAAGCGATCAGTGCGGCCTTCCGGAGCCGACAGCGTGACGTCGAGGTGCTGCCGCTGTACGCCCGGCTGCCGACCGCCGAGCAGCACCGGGTCTTCGTCCCGAACACCAGCAGGTTGACCCGGCGGGTGGTGCTGGCCACCAACGTCGCCGAGACGTCGCTGACAGTGCCGGGCGTCCGCTACGTCATCGACCCCGGCGCGGCGCGGATCTCGCGGTACAGCCGTCGAACCAAGGTGCAACGGCTTCCGATCGAGCCCATTTCGCAGGCCTCCGCCGCGCAGCGGGCCGGGCGGTCGGGGCGTACCGCACCGGGGGTCTGCATCAGGCTCTACTCCGAACAGGATTTCCTGGGCAGACCCCGCTACACCGATCCGGAGATCCTCCGGACCAATCTGGCGTCGGTGATCCTGCAGATGGCCGCCCTGCACCTCGGCGACATCGCCGACTTTCCCTTCCTGGACCCGCCGGAGCGGCGCAGCATCAACGACGGAATCCAAGTGCTGCAGGAACTCGGCGCGTTCGACGCCGCCGGTCACATCACCGACATCGGCCGGCGGTTGGCCCAGTTGCCGGTGGATCCCAGGCTGGCGCGGATGATCCTGCAGGCCGACACCGAGGGCTGCCTGCCGGAGGTGCTGGTGCTGGCCGCCGCGCTGTCCATCCCCGACCCCCGGGAGCGGCCCGCCGACCGGGAGGAGGCGGCCCGCCAGAAGCACGCCCGGTTCGCCGACGAGACCTCCGACTTCATGTCCTACCTGAACCTGTGGGGGTACCTGCGGGGTCAACGTAAAGAGCTGTCCGGCAGCGCATTCCGGCGGATGTGCCGGCAGGAATTCCTGCACTACCTGCGGATACGGGAATGGCAGGATCTCACCGGTCAGCTGCGCGGTATCGCCGCCAGGATCGGACTTCGGGCCGGCCCGGATTCCGTCGAGCCGGCCGACCCGGCTCGGGTGCATGCCGCACTGGTCGCCGGGCTGCTGACCCACGTCGGACTCCGCGAGGGCGACACCCGGGAGTACCTGGGGGCACGCAACGCCAGGTTCGTGCTGGCACCGGGATCGGTGCTCACCAAGCGGCCGCCGCGCTGGATCGTGGTGGCCGACCTGGTGGAGACCAGCCGCCTGTACGGCCGGACCGGGGCGCGCATCGAACCGGAGATCGTCGAACGCGTCGCCGGTCACCTGGTGGCGCGCAATTACAGCGAACCGCACTGGGACGCCCAGCGCGGCGCGGTGATGGCCTTCGAGCGGGTCACCCTGTTCGGCCTGGTGCTGGCCGCCCGCCGCCGGGTGGGTTATGCGGCAGTGGACCCGGTGGCAGCGCGCGAGTTGTTCATCCGGCACGCGCTCGTCGACGGCGATTGGCAGACCAGACACCACTTCTTCGCCGACAACACCGGACTGCGTGCCGAACTCGCCGAGTTGGAGGACCGCGCCCGCCGCCGTGACCTGCTGGTCGGTGACGACGAGATCTATGAGTTCTACCAAGCCCGCATCCCCGCTGACGTGGTGTCCGCCAGGCACTTCGACGGATGGTGGCGCAAACAGCGGCACCGGACTCCGGATCTGCTGACCATGACCCGCCCGGATCTGCTGCGAACCCCTGACGGCGGGGACGGCACCGGACTTCCCGACCAGTGGCAGGCCGGTGAGGTGAACCTGCCGCTGAGCTACCGGTTCGAACCCGGCGCCGACGACGACGGGGTGACCGTTCACGTTCCGGTTGGCGTGCTCGCCCGCCTCGGCGGAGCAGAGTTCGGGTGGCAGGTGCCGGCGTTGCGCGAGGAACTGCTCACCGCCCTGATCCGGTCGCTGCCCAAGGATCTGCGGCGTAATTTCGTTCCGGCGCCCGACACCGCCCGGGCCCTGCTGGCCGACCTCGAACCCGGCTCAGAGTCGCTGCTGGAGACCGTGCAGCGGGAACTGCACCGGCGCAGCGGGATCCTGGTGCCGCTGAGCGCATTCGATCTTGACAAGCTCCCAGCCCACCTGAGGGTCACCTTCGCGGTCCAGGGGCCCGGCGGTGCCGAACTGGCCCGCGGCAAGGACCTGGCAACGCTGCAACAGCAACTGGCCGGCCAGACCCGGCGCGCGGTGGTTGAGGCGGTGGCCGATGGCGTGGAGCGCACAGGTCTACGCGGGTGGCCCGAGGATCTGGACGAATTGCCGCGCAGCGTCGCGCGCGGCGGGGTGCGCGGATACCCGGGTCTGGTCGCGGCCGGCGCGGCGGTCGACCTGCGGGTGTTCGCCACCGAGGAGGAACGGGACGCCGCGGCCGGATCGGGTCTGCGTCGGCTGTTGCGGCTGTCGGTGTCGTCGCCCGTGAAAAGCCTTGAGAAAAGCCTCGATCCGCGCACCCGGCTGCTGTTGGGTGGCAACCCGGACGGCTCGCTGTCGGCGCTTCTGGAGGACTGCGCCGACGCCGCCGTCGACGTCCTCGTCCCGGAACGGGTGTGGAACCGTGGCGCGTTCGATGCGGCCCGCCAGCGGGTGCGGGAGGAATTGGGCCCCACCGCCGCTGAGGTTCTGCGCCGCGTCGAGAAGTCTCTGACCGCACTGCAGGAGGTCCACCGGCTGCTGCCGGATCCGGCGACCCCGGCCCAGGCGGAGGCGGTCAACGACATCCGCGACCAACTGGCGACACTGCTCGGCAGCGGCTTCGTCGCCGCCACCGGCGCCGGGAATCTGGCGGATCTGACCCGCTACCTCACCGCCGTGGTCCGCCGGCTGGAGCGGCTCCCGCACGCCCCCGCCGCCGACCGGGAGCGCATGGTGCGGGTATCCGCCGTCCAGGGCGCCTATACCGAACTCCTGCAGGCGATTTCACCAGCACGGGCGGCATCACCGGAGGTTGTCGACGTGGCGCGCATGATCCAGGAGTTCCGGGTCAGCCTGTGGGCCCAGCAGCTGGGAACCCCCCGGCCGGTCAGCGAACAGCGCATCTATCGCGCCATCGACGCGGTGCTGGGGTAGGACTGTTCGCCCTGGCGGTCAGCTTTCGACGCGCTTCTTCAGTCCGTTGAGGGCCTGGTCGGCGATCGTCGCCGCGGCTTTTCTCTTCATGAACCCCATCATCGGGATCTTCGGGTCGATTTCGAGTTCGTAGGTCACCTTGGTGCCGTCACCGTCGGGCCGCAACGTGTAGGACCCGATGAGCTTCTTCATCATGCTCGACTTGGGCTTGCCGGCTTCGTCGGCGTTGAGCTTCCAACTCACCGACTCGCTGCCCGTCCAGACATAGGAAATCTCGTAGACGTCTTTGCCGACCGGGGTGCTGATGCTGAAGGCGGCATCCTTGGCGGCGCCGTCGCCGTGGGTGGTGATGATCTCCACGCTGGTGAACCCGTCGCTCCAGTTCGGGTACTCGGCCAGGTCGGCGATGACCGCCATCACCTCTTCCGGGCTGGCGTTGATCTTGATCGACTCCGACACACTCTCCGCCATTGCTCCTCCATCGTTGGTTAGACCGGTCGTTGTTGAAAACGGTAGTTGCTCAAAGGCTCCCCGCGGTGGTCGTTCAGGGGCGACCGGTGGCGACGGGTACGGCCCCGCTGTGCCCGACCGCGTTGTCCAGCACCAGATCGGCCACCCGGGACCGGTGCTGCTCGGCGCTGCCCAACAGGGCGGCGTCGGTGGCGGCCCGCTTGAAATACAGATGAGCCTGGTGCTCCCAGGTGAACCCGATACCGCCGAGCACCTGAATGGAATCGGCGGCGATACGACTGAACGCCGCCGAGCAGGTCGCCTGCGCGATGCTGGCCGCCAAGGCGGGGTCATCGGTGCCGTAGGTCAGCGCCCACACCGCGTGATAGGCCGTCGAACGGGCGTGTTCAAGGTCGACGAGCATGTCGGCCAGTTTGTGCTTGATGGCCTGGAACGAGCCGATCTGGCGGCCGAACTGCAGCCGCGACTTGGCGTACTCCACCGACAGGTCCAGCAGATGCTGCGCGGCGCCGACCTGCTCGACGGCAAGCAGTGCGGCGCCGACCTGCAGAGCGTGGTTGATCACCCGGTCGGCGTCCTCGCCTCCGGCGATCCGCCGCGCCGGCGCGCTATCGAGGACCACCGTGGCCTGCGGGCGGGTCAGGTCCAGGGTAACCAACGGGGTGCGCTGCACACCCGACGCGGCCGGGTCCACCAGGTACAGGCCCAGGCCTTCGGAACCGTTGGCGGCGAACAGGATTGCATCGGCGGCGTCACCGTCCACCACCTGATTCACCGTTCCGGTCAGCGTGACATCCGCACCGGATCCGCCGGCGGTGACGGTGAGCGACTCGGGGAGGAAAACCCCGGCCGAGTCCGGGACGGCGAAGGCAGCGGTGCGATCGCCCTCGACAAGGGCGGCGAGCAGTTCATCGCGCGCCGGTCCGGCCGGTGCGGCCACGAGAGCCGGGATGGCCAGATACACCGTGCCGAACAGCGGTCCGCAGGCCAGTGCCGCCCCGAACTCCTCAACGGCCACGGCCTGATCGACCAGTGAACCGCCCACCCCGCCGTCGGCTTCGGGCACCGACATACCCAGCACACCCAACTCCGACCCGAGCCGGCGCCAGACCGCCCGGTCGAAACGAACCGGCGACTCCATCAGGCGGCGCACCGTCGCCTCGGCATTGTTGTCGGCGCAGAACTTGCGCACCGCGGTGCGCAACTGTTGCTGCTCGGCGGAGAAGGCGAACTCAGCCACGCCGATGGGCTGATCCGCAAGCTCCTCAGCCACGCGGCACCTCCTTCCACGGCATGCCGGCATCGGCCCTCAGATCGCCGGGCAATCCCAGCACCCGCTCGCCGAGGATGTTGCGCATGACCTCCGAGGTGCCGCCCTCGATGGTGTTGGCCCGGCTGCGCAGGTAGCGCTGCTGGACCGGCCCGCGCCAGTCGCCAGTACCCGCGTTCTGGCCGTACATGGAGTAGCTGTGGTACAGAAGTCCTTCCGGCCCAAGCAGATCCATGCAGAACTCGTAGATCTTCTGGTTGAGCTCCGCGCCCACCATCTTGCCGATCGAGCCTTCGGGTCCGGGGCCGCCGGTGGTGGTGGCCGCCGCCCGGGACCGCTCCGAGGTCAGCCGTTGGGCTTCGGCGCGAAGCCACAACCCGGTGAGACGATCGCGCAGTACCGGGGTGTGCCGATCGGGCCGCGACGCCCAGAGTTGCACCGCATCGGAGATGGCGCCACCACCGCGGCGGCTGCCGCTGGCGCCCAGCGCGCTGCGCTCGTTCATCAGCGTTGTCATCGCCACCCGCCAGCCGTCCCCGACCCCACCGAGACGGTGGATGTCGGGAATGCGCGCGTCGGTGATGTAAACCTCGTTGAATTCGGCCTGACCGGTCATCTGGCGTAGCGGCCGGGTCTCGACGCCGGGCGCGTGCATGTCCAGGACGAAGTACGTCAGCCCCTTGTGTTTGGGGGCGTCCGGGTCGGTGCGGGCCAGCAGCAGGCCCCAGCGGGCCTTGTGTGCCAGGCTGGTCCAGACCTTCTGGCCGTTGATGATCCAGTCCCCGTCACCCGAGCCGTCCCGTACCGCGGAGGTGGCCAGGCCGGCTAGATCGGATCCGGCGCCCGGCTCGGAGAACAGCTGGCACCAGATGTCCTCGGTGGTGGCCAGCGGACGCAGAAAGAACTTCTTGATGTCGTCGCTGTGTGCGTGTTCGCGGACAGTCGGGGCGGCCATGCCGTAGCCCATCGGGTTCAGGCCCAGCGGCACCGGGCCGCCGGCGCCCTGCAGGATGGTGTCGGCGACGGCCTGCAGCCCGCGGGAGGCGCCCAGCCCGCCGAGGCCTTCGGGGAAGTGCACCCACGACAACCCGGCGTCGTAACAAGCGCCGAGGAATTCGGCCACCGGAACCTGTTTGGGGTCGTGCTCGGCAACGACCTTCTGGGCCAGTTCGGCCACCCGGTCGCCATCAGCAACAGTGCTCATGGAGCAACGATAGAACGTCGGTGCAGTGGGCGGACTGGGCCCCGTCGGTCGGCCTGCGTGCTAGAGATATGACATGTTCGGTGTATCGGCCTGGCCAGTCTGCTGCGCGCTGATCTCCGCTGCAGTCCTCGCCGGGTGTTCGGCGCCGCCGCCGGGCGAGCAGCCGGCCGGATCATCCGCCCCTGCCACGCAACTCAGCGCGTGGGAGCCGTGCCCGCCGGGTGATCCGACGGCCGATGGTCTTGAGTGTGCGACCATCCGCGTTCCCCAGGACTACACCGAGCCCGATGGGGAGACGTTCACCATCCCGGTGAGCCGGATCCCGTCGAAAGCGGACAAGCCGCAACTGCTGATGATGAATCCGGGCGGTCCGGGTATCAGCGGCGTAGGCGACCTGCGTTCCGGCCGGGACTACTACGCGAAATTCACGGATGTCTACACGGTGGTCTCGTTCGATCCGCGGGGCATGGGGGGCTCCACACCGACCGCCTCCTGTCTCGACGACCAACAGAAGGCCGCGATTTTCGACCAGCCGAGTGTGCCGCGTTCGGAGGCCGACGGCCGTCGGAGGCAGGAACTCGCCGCCGGCATCGGAGCGTCATGTCAACGCGAGTTGGGTTCCGCGCTGGGTCATCTCGGCACTGGAAACGTGGTTCGCGATATGGATGCGATCCGTGCGGCCATGGGATTCGACAAGACCAGCTATCTCGGCTACTCCTACGGGACCTTCGTCGGCGCGCTGTACACCCAGACGTTCCCCGAACGGACCGGCCGTGTCGTGCTGGATTCGGTGATGGCGCCGCAACTGGACTATCGCGCGATCCGGCACGATCAGGCCAAGGGGATGCAGGCCAGTGTGTTGGCCTTCGTCGAGGACTGTCTGCGCCGCACCGACTGCCCGTTGCCCGGCCCCCCGCCGAAGGCGATGCAGACCATCGTCGACATCATCGGACGCCTCGATACGACGCCCTACCGCGCTACCGACGGTCGCGAGCTGTCGGGGTCGCGGATCCTGGCACTGGTCGAGTCGTCGCAGTACATGCCGCGGTCTGGCTGGCCGGCGCTGCGGGAGGTGCTCGGCGATGCGCTGACGAACAGTTGGCCGGCGGTGGTGGAGGCCGCCTACTCCCCGGATCTCATGGTGAACCCGGCGGATTCGGAGTACCTGGCCGTGGTCTGCACCGACTTCGCCACCGAGCGCGACCCGCAGGCCCCTGCCCGGTTGGCACCGACATGGGCACAGGAGAGCCCCATCAGCGGTGGCAACCGCGCGTGGTCGTTGGCGCCGTGCGAGTCCTGGCCCGTCGGCCCGGTTCGTCGACCCGGTCCGGTAAATCCCGAGGGTGCCGGGCCGGTGCTGATTCTCAACACCACCGGAGACCCGGCCACCCCGCTGGAATGGGCGCAGTCGCTGCACCGTCAGATCAGCGGCTCATCGCTGGTGATCGCACCCGGGCCGGGTCACCTCGCCAGTTCGCAAAACACCTGCGCCGATGAGATGCTCGCTGCCTTCCTACTCGAGGGCACGCCGCCCCCAGAGCCGGTATTCACCTGTCCGGTCAACCCCTGAGGTCGACGCGATGCTGACGGGGAGGGCAGGCGCGCGGGTGGTGACGGCGTTCTTGGCGATCGCCGTGGCGGTCGCCGGGCTGCTGGCTTTGGCCGGGGCGCGGACAGCCGGTCCCACCGAGTCCACCGGTGGGCCGGCCGCCGCCGAGCAGGCTGTGCTACCCGCAGTCGCGAAGATGTCCGCCGGTGAGGGCGCCCCGGATGAGGTGCTGGCCGGGGTGTACCTCTCGAACATCCAGGCGGTCAACCAGACGACCAACAGCTTCGACGCCGACTTCTATCTGTGGCTGCGCTGGCGCAACCCGGATCTGGACCCGACGGCCGGGGTCGAGGTCATGAACCCGTACATGGCCTGGGGACTGGTGGTGACTCCGGTCTACGACCAACCGCAGCGGCAGTCCGACGGAAGTCTGCTCTGGCTTTGCCGCTACCAGGGTTCGTTCAACGCACCGCTGTCGCTGTCCAATTACCCCTTCGAGCGGCAGACCCTGCGGATCATCATCGAGGACGGGGTCGACACCACCCAACGCGTCGTCTACCGACCCGATACCGAGCCCGTCAAACTCGATTCCGAAGTCACCCTGGCCGGGTATGAGATCGGCGAACCCCGGATCGAGTTCACCGAATTCACCTACCAGTCTTCCTTCGGTGAGGTCCAGAGCAGCACAGCGGACCGGACCTACCCGCGGATCACGGTGTACATCCCGTTGTCCTCCCCGGCGGTCTCCGGCATCGTTAAAACTCTGCTCCCGATCGGCATCGTGCTGATCGCCGCGGGACTCGCCCTGGTGATTCCGGTGGTTCACGCGGACGCGAAGATCGGCCTTGCGATCACCGCCCTGCTGGCACTGGTCGCCATGCATTGGGGGGTGTCCACGACGCTGCCCGAAGCGGGCTACCTGATGATGGTCGACGTGTTTTATCTGCTTGCCTACGCGGCGGTGACGGCCATTCTCGCCGTCACGATCGCGGGTGTCTGGGTCACGCGGTCCAGGGGCGAGCCGGCTGCCACAACCATGGAGCGCCGCATGCTGATAGTGATCGGCGCCGCGGTAGTGGTGGGCCTGGCCGCCGTCCTGCTGCTCTATCTCCGGCACGGCCCGTTCGGTTGAAGCAGGCGCGTTTAGATCCCGGACAGATCAGCGATCGGCTTCGGGAAGTGGCGTGGTCTAACATTTGCGGGTGGGTGAGGAGGCCGCGATGAGCAAGGGCCGTGCACTGGCCTTGGTTGCGCTGGCCTACGTCGTCGCGGTCGCCGTCGCCGCCGCCTGGCTGCTGTGGGCGCCGAGCACCGGCCGGCTGTGGCTGGACACCCTGATCGCCGATGTGCTGGCGACCCTGGTTATTTTCGCTTTCAGCCGGGCCTACCGGAACTCAAGTTTCTACGACGCCTACTGGAGTGTGATCCCTCCGCTGCTGCTGGCCTACTGGTGGTGGCAAGGCCCGATCGGCCTGTCCGGGACGGGTGCGCTGCGCGCCTGGTTGATGGCCGTGGTGGTGGGCTACTGGGCCGTCCGGTTGACGTCGAACTGGGCAGTGGGGTTCGCCGGTCTGCACCACGAGGACTGGCGCTACCCGATCCTGCGGGACGGCGCGGGGCGCTTTGCGTTCCTGACCGACCTGTTCGGCATCCACCTGTTCCCGACCCTGCAGGTGTTCGTCGGCATGGTGCCGGCCTACATCGCCCTGACCCGTCCCGGCGACGGCCTGGTGTGGCTGACGTTGCTGGCCTTCGCGGTGGGCATCGCCGCGGTGACATTGGAACTGGTGGCCGATACGCAGATGCGCCGGTTTGTCGCCGCCGGCGGGCCCGGTGGCGTGATGGATCAGGGGCTGTGGGGGTGGTCGCGCCACCCGAACTACCTCGGGGAGATCGGATTCTGGCTCTCGGTGGCGCTGTTCGGCATCGCCGCCTCCCCCCGCGACGCCTGGTGGCTGCTGATCGGTGTGGTGGTGATGGTCGCCATGTTCCTCGGTGCCAGCATCCCGATGATGGAGAAGCGCAGCCTGGAACGGCGCCCGCAGTACCAGGACGTGATCGCCCGGGTGCCGCGCCTGGTGCCGCGTCCGCCCCGCAGGACCGGCATGTGAGCCGCCCTCGGGTGGTGGTGGCCGGCCTCGGCGACAGCGGGTTACTGACCGCGATCCGGCTGGCGCGCTCGGCCGACGTGGTCGGCATCTCGGCCAAGCCCGCACTGGTCAGCGGCCAGGAACTCGGCGTGCGGCTGACCCGCCCGGCTGACTGGGCGAGCGACTATCTGGTGCCGTTCGACCGGTACCGTGCGCTGGACACCGTCCGGACGCTGCACGCCGAGCTGACCGGAGTCGACCTGGCCGGTCGAACCGTGCACGCCCGACAGCCCGACGGCACCGAAATCACCGAAACCTATGATGCGCTTGTCATTTCGACCGGGGTGATGAACGGCTTCTGGCGCCGGCCGGGGCTGCAGAGCCCCGATGAGGTGCGCGCGGAGATCGTCGCGGCCCATGACCGTCTGGCCGCCGCCGCATCGGTGATGGTGATCGGCGGCGGGGCGGCGGCCGTCAGCGCCGCGGCCAATATCGCCGCCCGGTGGCCGGCCACCGCCGTGGACCTGTACTTCCCCCACGACCGCGCGCTGCGCGAGCACCACCCGCGGGTCTGGGACCATCTGAAGCGGCGACTGGTGCGACTCGGGGTGGGTATCCACCCCGGACACCGGGCCGCCATCCCGGACGGTTTCGGCTGCGATGCCATCACCGAAGGGGAGGTGCAGTGGACCACCGGCCAGCCGCCGGCAGCCGCCGACGCGGTGTTGTGGGCGCTGGGAAGGGTGCGGCCCAACACCGCCTGGCTGCCGCCGGAACTGCTCGATTCCGACGGATTCGTCAGCGTCACAACGGAATTACGCGTCCCCGGACAGCGGGGTGTGTTCGCCATCGGTGACGTCGCGGCCACCGACCCGTTGCGGTCGTCGGCTCGCAATCGTGCCGACGCGGTCCTGGCGCACAACATCCTCGCCGAACGAGCAGGACGTCCGCTGCGGTCCTACCGGCCGCCGCGCCGCCGGTGGGGATCGGTGATCGGTATCCAGTCCGACGGCGTGGAGGTCTTCGCACCCAACGGCCGTCCCTTCCGGATTCCGGCCTGGCCTGTCCGGCAAGTGCTGATGCCGTGGATCGTGCGCCGCGGCATCTACCGGGGCATGCGGGACAACCAACCGCTGGGATGAGCCGATCGACCCCTGCTACGGCGGTGGCGGGGCCGCTGGCGGGGGCAGTGGCGGGGGCAGTGGCGGCGGTGGTGGCGGCAACGGCGGCGGTGGCGGTGGCAACGGCGCCGGCGGGGGAGGCGGCAACGGTGCCGGCGGAGGAGGCGGGGGAGGCGGAATGAATCCCGGCCCCGGCCCCGGCGGTGGCGGAGGCGGTGGCGGAGGGGGCGCGACCGGGATGGTGATCGGCGGCAGGCCCGGAATGTTGATGATGTTGACATCAGGTGGCGGCGGCCCCGGATCGACCGGCGGCGGTGGTGGTGGTGGCGGCGGGTTGTAGGCCGGGGGGGTGTAGCTGTCGTTGTAGCGCGGGGTGTCGTAGGTCGGTCGGGGCGCAGGGTTGTACACCGGCGGCGGGATGTAGGCGGGCGGTGGGATGTATGCCGGCGGTGGGATGTAGGTGGGCGGCGGGTTGTAGACCGGCGGCGGCGCGACGCCGTTGCTGACGTTGACGGTGATGGCCGCACCCGGCATCAGCAGCCCACTCGGTGTGGTGCCGACTACCGAGTTCTTCTTGGCCGTGCTGTTCACCTGGGCCGGGTCGTCGGCCACTGTGAAACCGGCGTCGCGGAGGCGCTTGATAGCTGCATCGAGTTTCATGCCGACCACCGCCGGGACCTCGACCGGCGGGGCACCGTTGAGGTAGCGGGGTTCGGTCGGCGGCAGGGTCACCGGGCCGAAAGTCGTGGCGATCGGGTTCATCGCCAGGAACCAGGTCTGGGCCGGGGAGGTTCCGCCGTAGAGATTTCCCTCTCCCCAACACTTGCGCAGCGGGAAGGCGCACAGCGCCGCCGGCTGGGGGGAGTCATCGAAGATGTAACTGGCCGCTGCCAACTGGTTGGTGTAGCCCAGGAACGCCGACGAACGGTGTGACTCGGTGGTGCCGGTCTTGCCCGCCATCGGCAGGCCCCACCCCGCCGCACCCGCCGCCGGTGCGCCGGTGCCCATCGTGGTGTCCTTGGCCAATGCGTTGGTCAACGTGTTGGCCAACCCCTCGGGTACCACCTGCTCGCATTTGGCGGTCGGGACCAGCACCTCCTGGCCGCGCCGGTCCCACACCTTCTCGATGGGATTGGGCGGACACCAGACGCCGCCGGAGGCCAGCGTGGCCGCGACGTTGGACAACTCCAGAGCGTTGACCTCGAAGGGGCCGAGAGTGAACGAGCCGATGTTCTCGCGCTTGATGTAGTCGGCGAGGCTCTCGTCGCTTTTGGGCACGTAATCCCGCGCGGTGCCCGGTTCGGCGTAGGAACGCAGACCCAGTCGTACCGCCATGTCCACCGTGCGGCCCACCCCGACCTGCTCGATGAGCCGGGCGAACGCGGTGTTGGGGGACAACGCCAACGCGTCAGCGATGCTCATCGGGCTGCGGTAGCCGGCGGCGTTCTTGACACACCACGTCTTGGGTGGGCAACCCGGGCTGCCGCTGTCGCCGAGTCCCTGGCCGGCGAAAAACGGCGGCACGTCGAGCAGGTTGTTGATCCCCATGCCCGAGTCCAGTGCCGCGGCGCTGGTGAAGATCTTGAACACCGAACCGGCCCCGTCGCCGTTCAAGGTGAACGGCTGCGGCTGCACGGTCTGGCCGGCTTCCAACTTCAATCCGTACCCGCGGTTGTCGGCGATCGCCAGCACCGGGTGGCGGTCCTTGCCCGGCCGGATGACGCTCATCACGCTGGCCACGCTGTCCAACGCCGGGTTGGCGACCGCGTTGATCGCGTTCTTGACGCTGCTCTGAACCTTCGGGTCCAGGGTCGTCTTGATGAGAAAACCCTTGCGGGCGACGTCTTCTTTGCTGATGCCCGCGCGGGAGAGGTACTCCAGGGCGTACTCACAGAAGAACGCCCGGTCGCCGGCCGCGATGCAACCCTGAGCCAGGGACAGCGGCTGCGGCAGGATCCCCAGCGGCTGCTCCTTGGCGGCGCGTAGTTCCTCTGCCTGGTCGGGCAGGTTCTCGATCATGGTGTCCAGCACCACGTTTCGTCGGTCCAGGGCGCCCTGCGGGTTGGTATAGGGGTTCAGGGCCGACGTCGACTGCACCAGCCCGGCGAGTAGCGCCGCCTGCTGCCAATTGAGTTGAGAGGCATCAACCCCGAAGTAGGTCCGCGCCGCGGACTGCACGCCGTGGGCGCCGTTGCCGAACGGAACGAGATTCAGGTACCGGGTCAGGATCTCCGGCTTGGACATCGACTTACCCAGTGCCAGCGCCATCCTGATCTCGCGAAGCTTGCGGGCCGGGGTGGTCGCCACCGCCGCCTGCCGTTCGGCGTCGCTGTCGGCGTTGACCAGGAGGTTGAAATTCTTGACGTACTGCTGCTCGATGGTCGAGCCGCCGCGGGTGTCGTCGCCACCCTTGAGGAAGCCGGCCAGGCCGGTGAGGGTGCCCTGCAGGTCCACACCGTTGTGTGCGGCGAAACGCTTGTCCTCGATCGAGACGATCGCCAGTTTCATGGTGTCGGCGATGCCTTCGGTCGGCACCTCCCAGCGGCGCTGGACGTACAACCAGGCGATCGGGGTGCCTTCGGCGTCGGTCATCGTCGTCACTGCCGGCACGTCGCCGTCGACCAGGTCGGCCGAACCTTGGGTGACCAGGTCAGAGGCCCGGTTACTAGCCATCCCCAGGCCGCCCACCACGGGGAACATCAGCCCGGCGATCAGGATCCCGGCCAGCACGCAAAACAAGGCCAACTTGCGAACCGTTGGTCGGGTCGGGGGATAGTGATCCGACATTCCG
>CAXNJA010000037.1:0-21511 GCA_964202555.1 Mycobacterium sp. | reverse complement strand
AGCCGATCCTGGTCGGCCACGCTGTGCTCGGGTGTCACGTTCACCACGGTGATGTCGTAGACGGATTCCACGGCGTCTCGGGTGCCGAGCGTTTCAGGGAAGTGGTAGCCGGTGTCCAGGAACAGCACATCGACCCCGGGGCGCACCTTGGCGGCCAGATCCACCAGGACCGCGTCCTGCATGTTGGCGGCCACCACGTAGTGTGAGCCGAAGTGCCGGTCGGTCCACGCCAGCAGTTCCTCAGCGTCGGCGCCGGCCAACTCCGCGGCCCCGCGAGCGGCCAACTCGCGCAACTGATCTTCGGTCATCGCAACGACTCCTCCTCAGCCCGGACCGCCCACTGGGCGAACCGCTCGCCGGGTTCACGCTGAGCGATGAAGTTTCGCACCACCCGTTCGATGTAGTCACCCAACTCGGCGCTGGTGACCTTGTGCTGGCGCAGTTTCCGCCCGAAGTTGCTGTCCAGGCCCAGGCTGCCGCCGAGGTGAACCTGGAAACCCTCGACCGGACCGGCTTCTCCGTCGTCGATCATCTGGCCTTTGAACCCGATGTCAGCTACCTGGATCCGCGCACACGAGTTCGGGCATCCGTTGAGGTGGACGGTGACCGGTACGTCGAGTTCGGCGTTGAGGTCGGCCAGTCGCTGCTCCAGGTCCGGTACCAGCGACTGCGCGCGGACCCGGGTCTCGGCGAAGGACAGCTTGCAGAACTCGATTCCGCTGCAGGCCATAAGATTTCGCCGCCAGTGTGACGGGGTTGCCGACAGGCCGAGCGCGGCCAGGCCGGCGACCAGTTCGTCGACCCGATCATCGGGGATGTCCAGGACGATCAGCTTCTGGTGCGGGGTGAACCGGATCCGGTCCGATCCCACCTTCTCGGCAAGATCTGCCACCGCGGTCAGGATGGTGCCGGACACCCGACCGGCGATCGCGGCCACCCCGACGGCGTTGAGCCCGTTGCGGAGTTTCTGTACACCGACGTGGTCGATGGGGCGCACGACCGGATCCGGCGCCGGGCCGTCGATGAGGGGCCGCTTGAGGTATTCCCTCTCGAGGACCTCCCGGAATTTGACCGCTCCCCAGTCTTTGACGAGGAACTTCAACCTGGCCTTGGACCGCAGCCTGCGGTAGCCGTAATCGCGGAACAGGCCCACGACGGCCTCCCACACGTCGGGCACCTCGTCCAACGGCACCCAGGCGCCGAGGCGCTGGGCCAGCATCGGATTGGTGGACAGGCCCCCGCCCACCCACAGATCCAGTCCGGGGCCGTGCTCAGGGTGGTTCACCCCGACGAACGCGACGTCATTGATCTCGTGCACGACGTCCTGCAGGCCGCTGATCGCGGTCTTGAACTTCCGCGGCAGGTTGGCGTACTCCGGCTTGCCGACGTAGCGGCGCACGATTTCCTCCACCGCCGGAGTGGCGTCGATCACCTCATCGAGCGATTCACCGGCCAGGGGGGAGCCCAGCACCACCCGCGGGCAGTCGCCGCAGGCCTCGGTGGTCTGCAGGCCGACGCTGTCCAGTCGCCGCCAGATCTCGGGCATGTCCTCGATCCGGATCCAGTGGTACTGGACGTTCTGCCGGTCGGAGATGTCGGCGGTGTCGCGGGCGAACTCGGTGGAGATCTGGCCCAGCATCCGCAGCGAGGCGGCGGTCAGCAGACCGCCGTCGCTGCGCACCCGCAACATGAAGTACGGCGCCTCGATCAGGTCGACGTTCTCCTCACCGGTGAACGTGCCGTCGTAGCCCTCTTTGCGCTGGGTGTACAGGCCCAACCAGCGCATCCGGCCGCGCAGATCGGTCTTGTCGATGCTGTCGAAGCCCTGTTTGGAGTAGATCTCCTCGACCCGGGCCCGCACGTTGAGGGCGGGATCTTCTTTTTTGAAGACCTCATTGGCGTTCAACGGCTCGTTGTCGCCGAGGGCCCACTGGCCCTCATTACGGGGCTTGGCCTGGGTCATTGGTGCTCCTGGAGTGAGGAGCCGGCAATCGAACTACAGCGTGCGCCGGGTCAACTCTGGTCCGGCGGTGCAGATCCGAAGGCCAGCTGACGAGCAGTGGGACGGTTCTACGGCATCAAGCCGGACAACAACAGCTGCAGACTCGCTTGAAGTCGACGTGCCGCCGCACCACCAGTGCGACGGTGCGCAAGGGTGGAACTACGACCGCCATAGCCGCGATTGTGCCACGCCCCGGTGAGGATGCCCTAACCGGCTTGCTCTGGGCACAGGTGACGGAAAACCTCTGGAACACTCGGCTGTGTGCAGCCCGAACTCACCCTGATCCCGGGTTCGGCCTTCGGCATTTACATTCACGTTCCGTTCTGCGCGACCCGCTGCGGATATTGCGACTTCAACACCTACACCGCAGCCGAACTCGGCGGCACCAGCCCGGACGGGTGGCTGGCCGCGCTGCGGATCGAACTGGCGATGGCCGCCGCCGCGGTGGGTCCGGTTCCCGTCGACACGGTGTTCGTCGGCGGCGGCACGCCCTCGCTGCTGGGCGCGCAGCGACTCGCCGATGTGCTGGACGCTGTCCGGGCGAGTTTTACGCTGGCGCCCGGTGCGGAGGTCACCACCGAGGCCAACCCCGAATCCACCTCACCGGAGTTCTTCGCCGCCATCCGCGCGGCGGGCTTCACCCGGGTCTCGCTGGGTATGCAATCGGCGTCGCCGCGGGTGCTGGCCGTCCTGGATCGCACCCATTCACCGGGGCGGGCCACCGCAGCAGCCCGCGAAGCCCTCGATGCCGGCTTCGAACACGTCAACCTCGACCTGATCTACGGCACGCCCGGGGAGTCCGACGATGATCTGAGCGCCTCTGTGGACGCCGCCCTGGCGGCCGGGGTCGACCACATCTCGGCCTATGCGCTGGTGGTCGAGGACGGCACTGCGATGGCGCGACGGGTACGCCGTGGCGAGATCTCCGCTCCCGATGACGACGTGCTGGCCGCCCGCTACCAGCTCATCGACAGCCAACTCAGCGCGGCGGGCCTCGAGTGGTACGAGGTGTCCAATTGGAGCCGGCCCGGTGGCCAATGCCGACACAACGAGGGTTACTGGGCCGGAGGGCAATGGTGGGGTGCCGGACCTGGGGCGCACGGGTTCATCGGCGACGTGCGGTGGTGGAATATCAAGCACCCCAACGCCTATGCCCAGACGCTGGCCGCCGGGCAGTCCGTCGCGGCCGGTTTCGAGCGGATCGGCCCGCGTGAACGCCATATGGAGGATGTTCTGCTGGGAATCCGCCTGCGTCGTGGATTGCCCGTGACGGTTCTCAGCGGCACCGAACACCAGCGGGCACGCACAGCGATAACCGCGGGTCTGCTTGTTGCGGTCGGCGACCGGTTGGTCTTGACCGACCGCGGCCGATTGTTGGCCGACGCGGTTGTTCGTGACCTGCTCGACGACTGACCCTGGCCGGTCTGCTAAACCTGCTGCTGAGCATCCGTAAAATGGGGCCGATCCGGGAGGTGTGCAGATGGGAAGTGCCGATGATCGACGCTTCGAGGTGTTGCGCGCCATCGTCGCCGACTTCGTCGCCACCAAGGAGCCGATAGGCTCGAAAGCGCTGGTCGAGCGGCACAATCTGGGGGTCTCCAGCGCTACGGTCCGCAACGACATGGCGGTGCTGGAAGCCGAGGGCTACATCGTTCAACCGCACACCAGCTCAGGCCGGGTGCCCACCGAAAAGGGCTACCGCGAATTCGTCGATCGGATCCACGACGTCAAACCGTTGTCGTCGCCGGAGCGTCGCGCCATCCTGTCCTTCCTGGAATCCGGCGTCGACCTCGACGACGTGCTGCGCCGGGCGGTGCGACTGCTGGCCCAGCTGACCCGACAGGTGGCGGTGGTGCAGTACCCCACGCTGTCGGCCTCCACCGTGCGCCACTTGGAGGTGGTCGCCCTGACCCCGGCGCGACTGCTGATGGTCGTCATCACCGATTCCGGCCGCGTTGACCAGCGCATCGTCGAACTAGGCGACACCATCGACGAGCATCAGGTGGGCCAGCTTCGCGACCTGCTCAGCAAGGCCCTGGACGGCAAGAAACTCTCCGCCGCCTCGGTGGCGGTCGCGGATCTGGCCAGCCGACTCAACACCGTGGACACCCTCGGTGATGCCGTCGGGCGCTCCGCGACGGTGCTGCTGGAGTCCCTCGTCGAGCACACCGAAGAGCGGCTGCTGATGGGCGGCACCGCCAACCTCACCCGAAACACCGCCGATTTCGGCGGATCGCTGCGCTCGGTGCTCGAAGCGCTCGAGGAGCAGGTGGTCGTCCTCCGACTGCTGGCGGCACAGCAGGAGGCCGGTAGGGTGACGGTTCGCATCGGCCACGAGACCGAGGCGGAACAGATGGTCGGCACGTCGGTGATCACCAGCGCCTACGGCAGCGCGGGAACGGTCTTCGGGGGCATGGGTGTGGTCGGACCCACCCGGATGGACTATCCCGGGACGATGGCCAACGTCGCTGCGGTTGCGATGTACATCGGCGAGGTTCTGGGCAACCGCGCTGGCTGACTCCCAGCGCAGCGAGACGAAAGACGAAAGAGGTCGGACGTGGCACGCGATTATTACGGGTTGCTCGGGGTCGGCAGGAACGCCAGCGACGCAGAGATCAAGCGTGCCTACCGCAAGTTGGCGCGCGAACTTCATCCCGACATCAATCCCGACGAGGGGGAGCGATTCAAGGAGATCAGTGCCGCCTACGAGGTGCTGTCGGACCCCGAGAAGCGGCGCATCGTCGATCTCGGCGGTGACCCGCTGTCGGGCGGGGGTGCCGGCGGCGGGTTCGCCGGGTTCGGCGGTCTGGGCGACGTCTTTGAGGCGTTCTTCGGTGGCGGCGGCGGCGGCGCGCGGGGGCCCATCGGCCGGGTCCGGCCGGGGTCGGACTCGCTGCTGCGGATGCGGCTGACCCTGGACGACTGCGCCACCGGTGTCACCAAGGCGGTCACCGTGGACACCGCTGTGTTGTGCGACCTGTGCCAGGGCAAGGGCACCCACGGTAACTCCACCCCGGTCACCTGTGACATCTGTGGCGGCCGCGGCGAGGTCCAGACGGTCCAGCGCTCACTGCTCGGCCAGGTGATGACCTCCCGGGCCTGCCCTACCTGCGGCGGCGTCGGCGAGGTGATCCCCGACCCATGTCACCGCTGCGGCGGGGACGGCAGGGTCCGCGCCCGCCGGGAGATCAGCGTCAAGATTCCGGCCGGCGTCGCCGACGGGATGCGGGTCCGGCTGGCCGCTCAAGGCGAGGTCGGCCCCGGCGGCGGGCCGGCCGGCGACCTGTATGTGGAAGTCCACGAACAGCAACACGACATCTTCGTCCGCGACGGCGACGACCTGCGCTGCACCGTCGAGGTGCCGATGGTCGACGCGGCGTTGGGCACGACCGTCACCGTCGACGGCATTCTCGACGGCCCCATCGAGATCCCCATCGCACCCGGAACCCAGCCCGGTTCGGTGACCACGCTGCGTGGCCACGGGATGCCGCGCCTGAGATCCGAGTCACGCGGCGACCTGCATGCCCACATCGATGTCACGGTGCCCACCAAGATCGACGCCCGGGCGCGTGAGTTGCTCACCGAAATCCAGGGCCGCAGCACCGAACGGGCCGGGGTGCGCAGCGCCCGTGCGGCGGCGCCGCAGGCTGGTGGCGGTGGCTTGTTCAGCCGACTGCGGGAAACCTTCAGCGGCCGCTGAGACCTACCGTCATGGCGGCCACCCTGTTCTACGCCGACACCATCCCGGCCGTCGGTGCGACCGCAATCATCGACGGCGACGAAGGTTTCCACGCCGCAACGGTGCGCCGGATCCGGCCCGGGGAGTCCCTCGTGCTGTCCGACGGGGCCGGCACGCTGGCCGAATGCGTGGTGGAAATCGCCGACAAACGCAGCCTCACCGCCCTGGTGACCGCCCGGCGAACCGCCCCGCGGCCCCGCCCGACGGTGACGGTGGTGCAGGCGATCCCCAAGGCCGAGCGCTCCGAGTTGGCCGTCGAATTGGCCACCGAAGCCGGAGCCGACGAATTCATCGCCTGGCAGGCCGAGCGCTGCGTGGCCCGCTGGGACGACGACCGCGCCGCCAAGGGCCTGCGCCGGTGGCGTGCTGTCGCTAGGTCCGCGGCCCGGCAATCGCGTCGAGCCTGGATTCCCGAGGTCACCGGCCCGCTGGCGATCGGCGAGTTGTGCGAGTCTCTGCGCACCCGCCCCGGCGCGGTGGCACTGGTACTGCACGAATCGGCCGAACGCCCACTGGCCGAGGTTGCGGTGGCCCGGGCCGAGTCGGTGGTCGTGGTGATCGGGCCCGAGGGCGGGATCACCGATGCCGAGGTGGCGGCGTTGGCCGCGGTCGGGGCGGTGCCGGTCCGGCTGGGGCCCACCGTGCTGCGAACCTCCACGGCGGCCGCGGTGGCGCTGGGGGCGTTGGGGGTGCTCACCCCGCGGTGGTCGATCGGCTGACCGCAATCCCGCGCTGCTCGCGCCGATGGCGGCGGTAGAATCGCGGCACGTCCCTCACGAGTGGGAAACCCGAGAAAGTAGGCATCGAGACCACGTGACGCCCCGCGAGACGAGTACTGCAGCGCAGGTGCGCAGCAGCATGACTGTTCCGCCCGACCTCGTCATGGGCCTGCTGGGTTCCGCCGACGAGAACCTGCGCGCACTGGAGGCCAGCCTCGCGGCGCAGGTACACGTTCGCGGCAACACCGTGAATCTCTCCGGTTCCTCGGCAGACGTCGCCCTGGCTGAGCGGGTGGTCTCCGAACTCATCGCCATCGTCGCCGGCGGTCAGGCGCTGTCGGCGGACGCGGTCCGGCGCAGCGTGGCAATGGTGGCCGGAGAGGACAACACCTCGCCCGCCGAAGTCCTCACCCTCGACATTTTGTCGCGACGGGGCAAAACCATCCGGCCCAAGACGCTGAACCAGAAGCGCTACGTCGACGCCATCGACGCCAACACCGTGGTGTTCGGCATCGGTCCGGCCGGCACCGGCAAGACCTACCTGGCTATGGCCAAAGCAGTTCAGGCCCTGCAGACCAAACAGGTCACCCGAATCATCCTGACCCGTCCCGCCGTGGAAGCCGGTGAGCGCCTTGGCTTTCTGCCGGGCACGCTGTCCGAGAAGATCGACCCGTACCTGCGGCCACTTTATGATGCGCTGCACGACATGATGGACGCCGAGGCGATCCCGAAACTGATGACCGCCG
Organism: Mycobacterium sp.; assembly: GCA_964202555.1. Classification (GTDB taxonomy): domain Bacteria; phylum Actinomycetota; class Actinomycetes; order Mycobacteriales; family Mycobacteriaceae; genus Mycobacterium. The sequence goes on along the minus strand of CAXNJA010000037.1, from coordinate 14,305 downwards.
GGGTGATCGAGGTGGCGCCGCTGGCGTATATGCGCGGTAGAACGATCAACGATTCCTTCATCATCCTCGACGAGGCGCAGAACACCACTGCCGAGCAGATGAAAATGTTCCTGACCCGACTGGGCTTCGGCTCGAAAATCGTTGTGACAGGCGATATCACCCAAGTCGACCTGCCCGGTGGTTCGCGTTCAGGTCTGCGCGCGGCCATGGACATCCTCGACGGCATCGACGACATCCACTTCTGTGAACTCACCAGCGCCGACGTGGTACGCCATCGGCTGGTGTCCGACATCGTCGACGCCTACGCCAGAGCCGATGAACAGCCCGGGGTCAACCGGGCGCAGCGCCGACGGCATTAGGGCTGAGCATGATTGAGGTTTCCAACGAATCGGGTGTCGACGTCTCCGAAGAGGAACTGATCAGCGTCGCGCGGTTCGTCATCCGCAAGATGAACGTCAACCCCGCCGCCGAACTGTCGATGGTGCTGCTGGATCTGGCCGCGATGGCCGATTTGCACATGCGCTGGATGGACCTGCCCGGCCCGACCGACGTGATGAGCTTCCCGATGGATGAGCTCGAGCCGGGCGGGCGGCCGGACGCGCCGGAGCCAGGACCGTCGATGCTGGGAGATATCGTGCTGTGCCCGCAGTTCGCGGCCGAGCAGGCCGCGGCGGCGGGGCACAATCTGGGCCAGGAACTGGCCCTGCTCACCGTGCACGGCGTACTGCACTTGCTCGGCTACGACCATGCCGAACCGGACGAGGAGAAGGAGATGTTCGCGCTGCAGCGCCAACTCCTTGAGGGGTGGGTCGCCGAGCAGGTCAATTCCTACCATCACGACCGGCAGGCCGAGCGTGACCGGCGCCTGCTGGACAAGACCCGGCATTTCGACCGTTGACCGGCTGGGAACTTTGACCGCAATAGCGCCACTGATCGGCGCGATCGCCCTGATGCTGCTCGGTGGGACCTTCTCCGCCATCGACGCCGCCATCTCCACGGTGTCCATCGCCCGCGTCGAGGAACTCATCCGCGACGAACGGCCCGGCGCGGTCCGGCTGGGCCGGGTAATCGCTGAACGGCCCCGCTACATCAATCTCGTTGTGCTGCTGCGGATTGCCTGTGAAGCCACCGCGTGTGTGTTGCTCGTCGCCTACCTCAACGATCGCGTCGGTCTGCGCTGGGCGCTGATCGGCGCCGCGGCGATCATGACGGTGGCCAGCTTCGTCGTTGTCGGGGTCGGACCGCGCACGCTCGGGCGGCAGCACGCCTATTCCTTTGCGCTGGCGTCAGCGCTTCCTTTGCAGGCGATCTCGGTGCTGCTCACCCCGATCAGCCGGCTGCTTATCCTGCTCGGCAATGCGCTGACACCCGGACGGGGTTTCCGTAACGGCCCGTTCGCCTCCGAGATCGAATTGCGCGAGGTGGTGGATCTGGCCCAGCAGCGTGGCGTGGTGGCCGCCGACGAACGCCGAATGATCCAATCCGTGTTCGAACTCGGCGACACCCCGGCGCGGGAGGTGATGGTCCCGCGCACGGAGATGGTGTGGATCGAGAGCGACAAGAGTGCGGCCCAGGCGACTTCGCTGGCGGTCCGCAGTGGCCACTCCCGCATCCCGGTCGTCGGGGAGAACGTCGACGACGTCCTGGGGGTGGTGTATCTCAAGGATCTGGTGCGCCGCACGTATTACTCGGCCAGCGCAGCCCGGGACATCACCGTGGCCGAGGTCATGCGCCCGGCGGTGTTCATTCCGGACTCCAAGCCGCTCGATGACCTGCTCAAGGAAATGCAACGAGACCGCGTCCACATCGCCTTGCTCGTTGATGAGTACGGCGCAACCGCCGGACTGGTCACCATCGAGGACGTGCTGGAGGAGATCGTCGGCGAGATTGCCGACGAGTACGACACCGATGAGGTGGCGCCGGTGGAAGAGCTGGGCGACAACATGTTCCGGGTGTCCGCACGGTTGCCGATCGAGGATGTCGGGGAGCTCTACGACATCGACTTCGACGAGGACCTCGACGTCGACACGGTCGGCGGCCTGCTCGCCTTGGAGCTGGGCCGGGTGCCGTTGCCCGGCGCTGAGATCACCTCCCACGGACTGCGGCTGCGGGCAGAGGGGGACCGGGACCCTCGAGGTCGGCTGCGCATCGGCACCGTCCTGGTTCGCCGCGCCACGGGCGACGACACGGGGGACGACACAGGCGACGGCATCGGGGACGACGGGGCGGAGGACGGGCGCGCCGGCGGCGCGACCGACGGGGCGGCCGACGGGCCCAACGGTGACTGAGGACTTCCGCTCCGGTTTCGTCTGCCTGGTCGGCCGGCCCAACACCGGCAAGTCGACGTTGACCAACGCCCTGGTGGGCAGCAAGGTGGCGATCACCTCCAGCCGGCCGCAAACCACCCGGCACACCATCCGCGGGATCGTGCACCGCCCGGAGTTTCAGATCGTGCTGGTCGACACCCCAGGTCTGCACCGGCCCCGCACCCTGCTGGGCAAGCGGCTCAACGACCTGGTGCGTGACACTTACAGCGACGTCGACGTGATCGGGTTGTGCATCCCGGCCGACGAGCCGATCGGACCGGGCGACCGCTGGATCTACGAGCAGATCCGCGCCGTCGCACCGAGAACCACGCTGGTGGTCGTGGTCACCAAGATCGACAAGGTGGCAAAGGATGCGGTGGCGGCCCAACTGCTCGCGGTCCACGACCTCGTCGGCGAGACCGCCGCCGCCATCGTGCCGGTGTCGGCCACCTCCGGCGAGCAGATCGACGTGCTGATCGGCGCACTGGTCGAGAACCTCTCACCCGGCCCGGCGTACTACCCGGACGGGGAGCTCACCGACGAGCCCGAAGAGGTCCTGATGGCCGAATTGATCCGGGAAGCCGCCCTGGAGGGTGTCCGTGATGAACTGCCGCACTCGCTGGCGGTGGTGATCGACGAGATCAGCCGACGTGAGGGCCGCTCGGCTGAACAGGGGGAGCTGATCGATGTGCACGCCGTGCTCTATGTGGAACGCGACAGCCAGAAGGGCATCGTGATCGGCCGCGGCGGTGCCCGGCTCAAGGAGGTCGGCAGCACCGCCCGCCGTCACATCGAGCGGCTGTTGGGCACCAAGGTCTACCTCGAACTGCGGGTCAAGGTGGCCAAGAACTGGCAGCAGGACCCCAAGCAACTCGGCCGTCTCGGGTTCTAGGAGTTGTCACGCCGCGGTGCAAGACTGATCGGATGCGGCTTTACCGGGATCGGGCGGTCGTGCTGCGCCAGCACAAGCTTGGCGAGGCCGACCGAATCGTCACCCTGCTGACCCGCGATCACGGCCTGGTCCGCGCGGTTGCCAAGGGCGTCCGTCGTACCCGCAGCAAGTTCGGCTCCCGGTTGGAGCCGTTCGCTCACATCGACGTCCAGCTGCATCCGGGCCGCAACCTCGACATCGTCACCCAGGTGGTGTCCATCGACGCCTTCGCCACCGACATCGTCTGCGACTACGGCCGCTATACCTGCGCCTGCGCGGTCCTGGAGACCGCTGAGCGACTCGCCGGCGAGGAACACGCCCCGGCCCCGGCGCTGCACCGGCTGACCGTGGGAGCGCTGCGGGCGGTCGCCGACGGAGCCCGTCCCCGGGAACTGGTGCTCGACGCCTACCTGCTGCGCGCCATGGGTATTGCCGGCTGGGCCCCGTCGCTGACCGAATGTGCGCGCTGCGCCGCACCCGGCCCGCACCGGGCCTTCCACATCGGCGCCGGCGGGAGCGTGTGCATGCACTGCCGCCCGTCCGGATCGGCCACCCCGCCGCAGGCCGTCCTGGATCTGATGGCGGCCCTCAACGAGGGGGATTGGCAGATCGCGGAGGCGTCCTCGGCGTCGCACCGGGGGCAGGCCAGCGGATTGGTGGCCGCCCACCTGCAGTGGCACCTGGAACGTCAGTTGCGGACGCTGCCGCTTGTCGAGCGGGTCCACTCTCAATCCGCCGACGTCTTCAGGCAGGATGTCCCCCATGGCGATGGACCGGGTGGCCAGCTCCTGGCGGGGGGCTGAGCGCAAGCGCCGGGAGGTGTTTCCGCAGCTTCCCCCCGCGCCTGACGACTACCCGATTTTCCCCGACACCTCGACGTGGCCGGTGGTCTTCCCGGAACTGCCGGCCCCTTCGAACGGCGGCCCGCGCCGGCCGCCACAGCACCCCTCCAAGGCCGTCCCGCCGGCCATCCCAGCCGACCAGTTGCCCCAGCACGTCGCCATCGTGATGGACGGCAACGGCCGGTGGGCCACCCAGCGCGGCCTGAGCCGCACCGAGGGTCACAAGATGGGCGAGGCGGTCCTCATCGACATCACCTGCGGGGCAATCGAACTCGGAATCAAACACTTGAGTGTCTACGCCTTCTCCACCGAGAACTGGCGGCGTAGCGCCGAAGAGGTCCGTTTCCTGATGGGCTTCAACCGGGAGGTGGTGCGCCGCCGCCGGGAGAACCTCGACATCATGGGCGTGAACATGCGCTGGGTCGGATCCCGGGCGCGGATGTGGCGCAGCGTGATCAAGGAGTTCGATATCGCCGAGCAGATGACGGTCGCCAACCGGGTGATCACCGTCAACTACTGCGTCAACTACGGCGGACGGGCCGAAATCGCCGAAGCCGCAAGGCAGATCGCCCGGGACGCCGCGGCCGGCCGGATCGATCCGGAACGGGTCGGTGAGCGCTCCATCGCCGAGCATCTGCACCGGCCCGACATTCCCGACGTCGACCTGTTCATCCGCACCTCGGGGGAGCAGCGGGCGAGCAATTTCATGCTGTGGCAGGCCGCTTACGCCGAGTACGTGTTCCAGGACAAGCTCTGGCCGGACTACGACCGTCGTGACCTGTGGGCGGCCTGCGAGGAGTATGTCCACCGCAACCGCCGGTTCGGCAGCGCCTGACCCGATGAGCCCAGCCCGGTGAGCCTCGCTGATGTTCTCGGAGAGGTTCTGCCTGTCGAGGTCGAAGAAGACGGGGCGGTCCTCGTGCGCCATGCGGGCACGGTGGCGTCGCTACGTACCGTTCCGCTCGCCGAGGGACTGGTGGTCATCGCGTTGACCCAGGTTCTTGCCTGGGATCTGCCGTGCACCAACGAACTTCGGGAACGGGTGGCCGCCTTGGCCAGCAGTGCGATGTTCGGCACCGTGATGATGAGCGAAGATCCCGGTGGTCACGCCACAGTGATGCTGCGCTACAACTTTCCGGCCGGCGTTGACGCGCCTGCGCTGAAGATCTTGGTGCCGATGGTGCTGGCCGGCGGGGCTGAGGCGGCGACCACCCTGACAGGCTAGGCCTGCTGGCACTGGCCGCAGGTTCCGAACAACTCGATGGTGTGGTGGACGTCGACGAATCCGTGTTCGGCGGCGATCTCTGTGGCCCACGCCTCCACCTCCCGGCCGCTGACCTCGACTGCCGATCCACATTCGCGGCAGACCAGATGATGGTGATGGTGCGGGGCGGCACACCGCCGGTACACCGACTCCCCGGTGTCGGTGCGCACCATGTCGACCAGATCGGCGGCCGTCAGTGTCTGCAGGGTGCGATACACCGTGGTCAATCCGATGTTCTCGCCGCGGCGGCGCAGTTCGTCGTGCAGGTCCTGGGCGGAACGGAACTCCTCGACGGAGTCGAGCAACGCCATGACCGCCCCCCGTTGCCGGGTGGCGCGGACGCCGGCGCCGGCGGAGCGCGGATCGCTGTCGGAAATCATTTCCCGCCGACCATTCCACGGGTGCGCAAGCCTGTCAAAGCCGGTCACCTACGCTGTAGCGGTTGCTCTAACCGCAGACAGGAGTGCATCTCACGTGGCGTCCGTCATCGAATCCGTCGTCAATCTGGCCAAGCGCCGCGGGTTGGTGTACCAGTCCGGCGAGATCTACGGCGGGACCAAGTCGGCGTGGGACTACGGGCCGCTGGGGGTGGAACTCAAGGAGAACGTCAAACGGCAGTGGTGGCAGTCGATGGTGACCGGCCGCGACGACGTCGTAGGCCTGGACTCCTCGATCATCCTGCCGCGTGAGGTGTGGGTCGCTTCGGGTCACGTTGAGGTGTTCAACGATCCACTGGTTGAGTGCCTGAATTGCCACAAGCGGCACCGACAGGACCACATGCAGGAGGCGCACTTCGAAAAGAAGGGGGCCAAGGACGGTGTCACGTCTCCCGAGGCGGTGCCGATGACCGACATCACCTGCCCGGATTGCGGTACCAAGGGGCAGTGGACCGAACCCCGCGACTTCAACATGATGCTCAAGACCCACCTCGGTCCGATCGAGACCGAGGAGGGGTTGCACTATCTGCGTCCGGAGACCGCGCAGGGTATCTTCGTCAACTTCGCCAACGTCGTCACCACCTCCCGGCGTAAGCCGCCGTTCGGCATCGGCCAGATCGGCAAGAGCTTCCGTAACGAGATCACGCCGGGCAACTTCATCTTCCGCACCCGCGAGTTCGAGCAGATGGAGATGGAGTTCTTCGTCGAACCCGACACCGCCCGCGACTGGCACCAGTACTGGATCGACACCCGGATGCAGTGGTACCTCGACCTCGGCATCACCCCGGAGAACCTCCGGCTTTACGAACATCCCAAAGAGAAGCTGTCGCACTACTCCGACCGCACCGTCGACATCGAGTACAAGTTCGGTTTTCAGGGCAACCCGTGGGGAGAGTTGGAGGGGGTGGCCAACCGCACCGACTTCGACCTCAAAACGCACTCGCAGCATTCCGGGGTGGACCTGTCGTACTACGACCAGGCCAGCGACACCCGCTACGTGCCCTATGTCATCGAACCGGCAGCCGGCCTGACCCGCTCGTTCATGGCGTTCCTGGTGGACGCCTACGCCGAGGATGAAGCCCCCAACGCCAAGGGTGGGGTGGACAAGCGCACCGTGTTACGCCTGGACCCGCGGCTGGCGCCGGTCAAAGCGGCGGTGCTGCCGTTGTCGCGCAACGAGGATCTCAGCCCCAAGGCGCGCGACCTGGCCGCGGAGTTGCGCCGCAACTTCAACGTCGACTTCGACGACGCCGGGGCGATCGGTCGGCGCTACCGCCGCCAGGATGAGATCGGCACGCCATTCTGCGTGACGGTCGATTTCGACACGCTGGAGGACCAGGCGGTCACTGTCCGCGAGCGCGACGCCATGACCCAGGAGCGGGTCGGGTTAGGCGCGGTGGCGGGCTATCTGGCGGCCCGGCTGTTGGGCTAGGCGTCCTCGGGTCGTCAATCGCGCCGAGCGTTGCGCCAGGGCGACGCCCGACGCCGAGCGTTACCCCAGCGCGACGCTCGACGTGGGAGAGGGGCGCTCAGAACCGTCCGCCGCCGCCGACCCAGCCGCCGCCGCCCGACGAACCGCCGTAGGACGTGCTCCCGCCGCCTCCGCCATAGCCTCCGCCGCCGAAGCCGCCGCCGCCGCCGCCGCCGAAGCCGCCGCTGAGGATGTTGCCCAGGATGATGCCGCCGACCATCGCGCCCATGTCGGACTGGCGGCGCCCGCCATAGCTGGCCTGGTACTGGCGTTGGCCGGCCTGCACGTCGTCGTTGGCCAACTGCTGGGCCTGAGCGGCCAGCATCGACGCGCCGTTGGCGTGCTTGATCGCCTCGTCGATGGCGGTTTCCCGCTTGGATTCGGCGGCCTCGAGTTGACGGGCGGCTTCGTTGAGTCGGGTGCGGGCCTCCGAGCCGATGCTGCCGCGGCGGGTGTCGATGTAATCCGACACCGACCGCACCCGTGACTCGGCGGTGGCCAGCGCCTGCTCGTAGGAGCGCTCCAGTCGGTCGGAGGCCTCCCGCTCCTCGGTGACGTTGGCCAGCAGCCGATCTAGGTCGGCGTCGGCCTGGGTCAACTGGGTGAAGGTGCCCAACGGGTCGGTGTTGCCGGTGGTCTGCGCGGCCGAGACGGCCCTGACCGCGGCATCGCGTGCGGTGGACAACTCGGTGGACGTGGCCAACCCGCCCTTGGCGAGTTGTTCACCGGCCTGGCTGATGCCCCGCTGGATGTCTTCGATCGCCGCGGGCAGCGTCGAGACCGCACGGCGAATATCGCTGGCCGCGCTGTCCACCGCATCGAGCATCGTATTGGCTTGCTGCAGAGAGGATTCCGCACCACGCACGCAGTCGATCAGATCGCCCACCTCGCCGGCCACCGGCTTGGCGGCCAGCTCGCGGCCCCGGGTGATCGCATCGTCGGCGAAGTCCACCCGCTCGCGGGCGGCGGTGACGTTGCGGGCTACCGACGCCAGCGCGCCCTCGTCGAACTCGGTGCGCAGTTGCCCAAGCTTCTGATCGGACGGCTCCAGACGGGCGGTCACGGTGACCAGTTGCTGGGTGAGGGCGTCCAGGCGCTCCGGGGCGTTGAACACCAGATCGCGCATCTGCCGAAATGCCGCGGACTGGGTGTCGAGTTCCTTGTTCGCCTTGGCCGCCGACACCACCACCCGGGTCAGCAGGTCGCGCCGCTCAGGAAGCGGCTCGGGGACTTCGTCGTCCAGTTTCTGCCGCACCGTGAAGGCCTGCTTGAGGGTTTGCCGGGCGTTGTCCACCGCGGTGGCGAACGGTGCGGTCTGGGTCTCGCCGAACTCCTCGACCGCCAGCACCAACTCGTTGGCGCTGGTGCGCACCGCGTTGTCCACCTCCACCACGATCGACTTCGACAGGTCATCGAGGGCATTGATGGGCACCGACGCCAGCGCTTCGGGGTTGGTGGGGTCGATGTTCTGGGCCGCGGTGACAGCCGCCTCATGGGCTTTGCGGCGGCGCTTGCGGCTCCACAGGGTCATGCCCCCGAAGCCCAGGAGACCGACGCCGGCCAGCACCGCCAGCGGCACCAGCATCGAGCCGCCGCCACCGCCGCCCCTCCCGGCTGCCGGTGCGCCCTTGAGGCCCCCAAGGCCGTTGGCGGCCGCGACCGCCGCGCCGGTCCAGTCGCTGTTGCGCAGCGCCGGCTCGATCCGGTCGCGCCGGATGTTGTCGACCTTGGTGGAGCTGCCGCCGGAGGCGGTGGGGGAGACCAGGAAGGAGTAGGACCGGTCCTTGGTGGCCACCGCCAGGATGGCGTCCTCACTGCCCAGATCGCTGATCTTCTGGGTCTGCTGGGCCCAGCCGACCGCGCCCTGCGGGGCGAACGAGTCGACGAAGACCACCCACAGCCGCACCCGACGCTCGCTGTAGAGCTGATCCACCGCTTTCTGCACGTCCGCCAGTTGGCGGTCGTTGAGCACGCCGGAGTTGTCGGTGACGTAATCCGGCAGCCGGAACGGCGGCTCGGCGGCCGCGGACGGGGCCAGCAAGGTGGCGGCCGTGAAGATGGCGGCGAGCAGACTGAGCAGTCGGGCGAAGCGCATGACCGCCAATGTAGTGGCTTGGGCGTTGATGCCAGCAAAACTTGGGCACGATCAGCCCAGGGCGTACTGGCAGACTATGGCCCGGTGACACACGAAGCGACAGTGACAGCGACGGTGGCCGCCCGCTACGGCGAGGCGGACCGAGAGCGGGTGGTGGCTGACCCGGCGAAGTCGGCCACGCTGCCCGGGACCAGCGCCGAGCACCGGACCGACTTCGCCCGCGACCGGGCCCGGGTGCTGCACAGCGTTGCGCTGCGGCGGCTTGCCGACAAGACCCAGGTGGTCGGACCGCGGGAGAGTGACACACCGCGCACCCGATTGACCCACTCGCTGGAGGTGGCCCAGATCGGGCGCGGAATGGCCGTCGCCTTGGGCTGCGATGCCGACCTGGTCGATCTGGCGGGCCTGGCACACGACATCGGGCACCCGCCCTACGGGCACAACGGTGAGCGCGCTCTCAATGAAATCGCTGAGGGCTGCGGGGGTTTTGAGGGCAACGCGCAGAACTTCCGGATCCTCACCCGGCTCGAACCGAAGGTCCTCGACAGCCGGGGCCGAAGTGTGGGGCTCAACCTGACCAGGGCGGCGCTGGATGCCGTCACCAAATACCCCTGGCAGCGCCCGCCGGCCGGTGGCAAGTTCGGTTTCTACGGCGACGACACCGCGATCGCCGACTGGGTCCGCGCCGGGGCGGACCCGCGCCGGCCGTGCCTGGAGGCCCAGGTCATGGACTGGGCCGACGACGTGGCCTACTCGGTACACGACATCGAGGACGGCGTGGTGTCGGGCAGGATCGACCTGCGGGTGCTGGCCGACAGCGTCGCCGCCGCCGCCCTGGCCGAACTGGGCACCTCGGTCTACGGATCCGGAGCCGACGTTGATGACCTGCAGCAGGCTGCCCGGCGGCTGTCCCGGCTTCCGGTGGTGGCCGCGATCGGCAAGTACGACGCCACCCTGACCGCTTCGGTCGCCCTCAAGCAGCTGACCAGCGAGTTCGTCGGCCGCTTCGCCTCGGCGGCCATTGCCCAGACCCGCCGGCGGGCCGGGATGGGTCCGCTGATGCGCTACCAGGCCGATCTGCATGTACCGCCGACGGTGCGCGCCGAGGTGGCCGTGCTCAAGACGTTGGCATTGCAGTTCATCATGTCCGATCCGGAGCACCTCGACATGCAGGCCGCCCAACGGGAACGGGTCGCGCGGGTGGCGCACTGGCTGCTGGTGGGCGCCCCGGCCACCCTGGACCCGTTGCTGGTCCCGGCTTTCACCGCTGCCGCCGACGACGCCGGGCGGATGCGGGTCGTCATCGACCAGATCGCCTCGTACACCGAAGGTCGGCTTGAACGTATCGACCTAGACTTGGGTTCGTGACAGCCCCCAACTCTCCCTACGGCGGAGGCGGGGGAGCCCGCAAGGGCCGCATCCCCGACCGCGACATCACCGCGATCCGCGACAAGGTCCGTATCGAGGATGTGGTCGGCGACTACGTGCAGTTGCGCCGCGCCGGTGCCGACTCGATGAAGGGTCTGTGCCCGTTCCACGACGAGAAGTCCCCGTCCTTCCACGTCCGGCCCAACCACGGCCACTTCCATTGCTTCGGCTGCGGCGAGGGCGGCGACGTCTACGCCTTCATTCAGAAGATGGAGCACGTCAGCTTCGTCGAGGCCGTTGAGGTGCTCGCCGATCGGATCGGCTACGCGGTCACCTACACCGGTGGTGGCAACACGGTTCAGCGCGACCGCGGCAGCCGCAGCCGACTCACCGCCGCCAATGCCGCAGCGCAGGAGTTCTATTCGGCCGCACTGGAATCCGCCGAGGCGGCACCGGCTCGTCAGTACCTGACCGAGCGCCACTTCGACGCCGCCGCGGCGGGTCGGTTCGGCTGCGGTTTCGCCCCGTCGGGGTGGGACTCGCTGACCAAACACCTGATTCGCAAGGGCTTTGAGTTCAAGGAGTTGGAGGCCGCCGGGCTGTCCCGGGAGGGCAGGCGCGGCCCGATGGACCGTTTTCATCGCCGGCTGCTGTGGCCGATCCGCAGCGCCAGCGGGGAGACGGTGGGCTTCGGTGCCCGGCGGATCTTCGACGACGACGTGATCGAGGCCAAGTACGTCAACACTCCCGAGACCGTGCTCTACAAGAAATCGGCGGTGCTGTTCGGAATCGACCTGGCCAAGCGCGACATCGCCAAGGGGCATCAGGCGGTCGTGGTCGAGGGCTACACCGACGTGATGGCCATGCACCTGGCAGGTGTCACCACTGCGGTGGCCTCCTGCGGCACCGCGTTCGGCGACGAGCACCTGGGGATGCTGCGTCGGCTGATGATGGACGACAAGTTCTTCAAGGGCGAATTGATCTACGTCTTCGACGGCGACGCGGCCGGGCAGGCCGCCGCCATCAAAGCCTTCGCCGGCGAGCAGAACCTGGCCGGGCAGAGCTTCGTGGCGGTGGCCTCGGACGGGAAATTGGCCGGGATGGACCCGTGCGACGTCAGGCTTCATTTCGGCGACGGTGCGTTGCGCGATTTGGTGGCCCGCCGCACCCCGCTGTTCGAGTTCGCCATTCGCACCACCCTGGCCGGATACGACCTGGAGAGCGCCGAGGGCCGGGTCACCGCCCTGCGGCAGTGTGTGCCGATGGTCGCCAAAATCAAGGATTCCAGCCTGCGCGACGAGTACGCCCGACAACTGGCCGGCTGGGTCGGCTGGGACGACGTCGCCCAGGTCCTCAGCAGGGTCCGTGCGGAGGCCGGCCGCAAGACCGGCGGCACCGGAGGCCCTCGAAGCGCCGACCGGGCCACGTCCGCCCCTCGGAGCGACCCCGGCGGCCAGCGGCCTGACCCCCGCGATCCCGCACTGTGGCCGCAGCGTGAGGCGCTCAAGGCGGCTCTGCAGTACCCGGCGCTGGCGGGTCCGGTCTTCGATTCGCTGGCCCCGGACAGCTTCACCCACCCCGGCTACACCGCGGTGCGCAACGCGATCGAGGCGGCCGGCGGAACCTCCTCCGGGCTGACCGGGGCGCAGTGGATGGAAACCGTCCGGGAACAGGCCACCACCCCGGCCGCCGCCGGGATGGTCAGCGAACTCGGCGTGGAGACCATCAAGGTCGACGACGACGAGAGGCTGCCGCGGTACGTCGGCGGGGTGTTGGCCCGGCTGCAGGAAGTCTGGGTGGGCAGGCAGATCGCCGAGATCAAGTCGAAACTGCAGCGGATGTCGCCGGTGGAGCAGGGTGACGAGTACCACGCCCTGTTCGGCGACCTGGTGGCGCTGGAGGCCTACCGGCGCAGCCTGCTCGAGCAAGCCAGCGGCGACGACCTCTCGGCCTGAGCAACAGGCCATCGATCAGGCTATTGTTAACCCGCGGGCTAACGAATCGGCCCGGTACGGCGAAAGGTCAGGTATGGCTCCCGCGAAGTTCCCCCTCCGGCGCGTCGCCGCGGCGGGGGCGTTGGCCGCCGCCGCGCTGGCCGTCCCGGCCCTGGCCGCCCTGAGTTCTCCGTCGACCACCGATTCCGCCACCGGCAGGTGCCTGGCCTGGTTCGGCGCGCGGGATGAGGGTATCTGCCTCGGCTATTCCAACGGCGCCCCGACCTACATCGGCACCCCGTCGGTCGGCATCTGGGGCCCCGGATACGGCAACAACATTCCGGGCATGAACGGCATCGGCGTCACCACCGGCCCATTGCTGCCGGGCCAGACCATCAACGTCCCGATCGGCGGGCAGTAACCGCCCAGCGGCGGCAGCCAGGCGGTCAGTCGCGTTTCGGCGGGACGTCCTGGGCTTCGATCTCGGTGAGGTTCACGATCGGCGGGTCGGGCGATACCCGCTCAGCAACCTTGCGACGTCCCGCGTCGATCATCGACTTGGTCGCCGGATGGCCGACCACGGCGCGAGCGGTAGCGGCGATCTGCTCGTAGCGTTCGCGTCCGGCCTTGGTGCCCAACACGTAGCCCGTCGCCAGCACGGCCACAATCCCGATCACCTGTGTTCCCTCCGCTTGCGCTCTCGGCTGTTCCCATCCTGCCTGACGACCGGAGATGTCGCCCGGCCGCGAGGCCTTTGGGTTGAACCGTCGCGGATACGATAAAGTCTGTCCGCGTCCCGCTGATGGGCGGGATCAGTCCCCTGTAGCTCAATTGGCAGAGCTCCCGACTGTTAATCGGGCGGTTGATGGTTCGAGTCCATCCGGGGGAGCATCTTCCCCTCAGGCCGACGGCTCGGCGGACATCGCCGCCGAATACCTCAAGTCGCCCGGCGGTGGTGCGCGAGAATGTCGGCCATGCCTGAGGTGAAGACCGATCAATGATCAGATCGGTCGGCCGATTGGGGCCGCTGCGGGTGGTCGGGCTGGTGATGTGGCAGCTTCGGTTCACGTTCCTCGCGATCGCCGTGATGATCGGTGTGCTGGTGCCGGTTCCCGACGCCGCGCAGAACGAGTACGCAGCGGCGGTGCTCTCGGTGCTCGGTATCGGCGCCTCGGTGTTCATCGCCTTCCGCAACACCACCGCCTACAACCGCTGGTGGGAGGCCCGCACCCTATGGGGCGGCATCATCATCAACTCGCGGACCCTGCACAACGGGCTGACTTCCGTCGACGACGGTTCACCGGAGGTGGCCGGGATTGCCGACCGGATGCGGCGCCGCCAGGTCCGCTACGACTGGCAACTGGCCGCCGAGCTGCGTCGTGTGCCGGTCCTGGACGGGGTGCGCGAGCTGACGCCGGAGGATCCCCCGGACGCCGATGCGGTGGATCTGCTCAACCGGCAGGCCGCCGACATTCAGCGGCTGTCGGCCGGCGGCCACATCGACCCCCAGGCAAGGGTGCTGCTGATGACCGCCAATACCGGTGCGGCAACCGCCCAGAGCGGTCTGGAACGGATCCGCAACGAACCGGTGCCCATCCATTACGACCTCTTCATCCAGGCGCTGGCGTGGTTCTTCGGGATCATGGCGTTCAGCCGG
>CAXNJA010000036.1:0-21665 GCA_964202555.1 Mycobacterium sp. | reverse complement strand
GACGTGGTGTTGCCCTGGGACGGCCGGGATCACTATCTGGCCGGGATCTACCGAACCGGTTTGGCTGAACGCATCGACGTGCTGGTCGCCGCCGGCCAGCGAAGCATGCGGTGTCTGATCGCAACGGTGGTCACCCGGCGCGTGGTGCTGCCGCCTGGTCCCGCGCTGACCAATGTGAACGCACCGTCGGATATGCGCCACTGATGTTATTGGTGTGACTGATGTTATTGGTGTGAATTGCATCGCAGTGGCTGGGTTCACATTCAAACTGTGATTCCTGTCACATTTTGACCCTCAGGGTCGCCTGCGGGCAGCGTCTGACACGCCGTTGTGACCTGCGGAGTGTCTGCGATATTCGCGCTTGTGATTAGTCCGTTATCTGCCAGAAATTGATGTGTCATTAGCGTGACTTGCTGCAACAGTCTCCCGTACCGTCCTACTCGGGTCGCCAAAGACCTGAACAATTCCAGATTAGGAACCCCTGCGTGTGAGCGGGAACTGCGCGCTAGCAGTGCCGTAGGACCCGCTGTTGTGCCAGAACCGAGACGGCACGACCCTCAACCGAGTTATCAGGGGAACTGGTGACACGGATCTGGCGCACGTTCGGCGAAAGGAAAGATGTTGAAGAACTTCCGCAACATGTTCGGAATGGCGGCTGTCGCCGGTGCGATGGCTGTGGCTCCGATTGCTTTGGGCGCCGGCGTTGCCAACGCTGACAGCGTCAACTGGGACGCGATCGCCCAGTGCGAGTCCAGCGGCAACTGGGCCATCAACACCGGCAACGGCTACTACGGCGGCTTGCAGTTCAGCCCGTCGACCTGGCGGGCCAACGGCGGCTCCGGTATGCCGCACCTGGCTTCACGCGAGGAGCAGATCCGGGTGGCGGAGAACACCCTGCGCACCCAGGGCATCGGCGCTTGGCCGTCCTGCGGTGGGCGTGGCTGACGACTAGCGATCCCGACAAACGTGGCGCCGGAGCAATCCGGCGCCACCTTTGTGTTTCTCTTCTGTAACAACCGCCCCGCTGGCTGCGATCCACCCCACATGATCGTGCTCCGCCGACTCCTCACGCTGGCCGCCCTCGCGCTCGGGCTGGCCCTGGCGGCGGTCACGCTGGGTAGCGGGACGGCAAGCGCGGACAGCACTATCAACTGGGACGCCATCGCCAAGTGTGAGTCCGGCGGCAACTGGGCTATCAACACCGGCAACGGCTACTACGGAGGGCTGCAGTTCAGCCCGGCCACCTGGAAATCCAACGGCGGGACCGGCATGCCGCACCAGGCTTCCCGTGCGGAACAGATCCGGGTCGCCGAGAACGTGCTGCGCACCCAGGGCATCGGCGCCTGGCCGACCTGTGGAAAGAAGGCCGGGGCTCCGGTCTTCGCCGCGCCGGTCTCGGCCTCGACCGGACTGGCCGCCGCACCGGCCGCCTCTCCGGCCGCCGGCTCGTGTCAGGGTCTGGGCCGCGGCCCGCTAGGGCTGGTCGACTGGGGCCAGATGTGCACCGCCTTCACCGACCCGGGCAAGGCCTTCACCGACGCGCTGGGAGTCAGCTGACCGGCTGGCCATTGCGCCCGGGAAGCCGGGGCCGGGTCGGCGAGTAAGTTGACCTCATGACCCAGCGTGAATTCGACATCGTCGTTTACGGAGCGACCGGTTTCGTCGGCAAACTCACCGCGGAGTACCTGGCCAAGGCCGGCGGGAACGCCCGGATCGCGCTGGCCGGACGGTCACCGGACAAGTTGGCCGCCGTGCGGGCAACCCTGGGCGAGGCTGCCCGGGACTGGCCCATCGTGACCGCTGACGCCTCATCGCCGGCCTCGCTGGAGGCGATGGCCGCCCGCACCCGGGTGGTGCTGACCACGGTGGGCCCCTACAGCCGGTACGGCCTGCCGTTGGTCGCAGCCTGTGCGAAGACCGGCACCGACTACGCCGACCTGACCGGTGAGGCGATGTTCGTCCGGCAGAGCATCGATGACTACCACAAGCAGGCCGTCGACACCGGCGCGCGAATCGTGCACGCCTGCGGGTTCGACTCCATCCCCTCGGATATGAGCGTTTACGCGTTGTTCCGTCGCGCCCGCGAGGACGGCGAAGGCGAGCTGCTCGACACCAATTTCGTCTTGCGCGGATTCGCCGGTGGCGTCTCCGGCGGCACGATCGCCTCGATGACCGAAGTGATGCGAGCCGCATCCACCAATCCCGACACCCGCAAGCTGCTCGAGGACCCCTACACGCTGGCGCAGGATCGCGGTGCCGAGCCGGAACTGGGTCCGCAGCCCGATCTGCCGTGGCGCCGGGGCAGGGAGATCGCCCCGGAACTGGTCGGCGTCTGGGCCGCCGGTTTCGTCATGGCCGCCTATAACACCAGGATCGTGCGCCGCAGCAACGCGCTGCTGGACTACTCCTACGGCCGGCGGTTCCGCTACGCCGAATACATGGGCATGGGCCCGTCGCGGGCCGCTCCGGTGCTCTCGGCCCTGACCACCGCGGCCACCGCCGGATCTTCGGCGCTCGGCAGCCGGTTCTTCCGCTTCCTGCCTCAGCGGCTGGTCGAACGGGTGGCACCCAAGCCGGGCACCGGTCCCAGCGAGGAAGTCCGGGAGAACGGCTACTACCGGGTCGAGACGTATACGACGACGAGCACCGGCGCCCGCTATGTGGCCACCATGTCCCAGAGCGGTGACCCCGGCTACAAGGCGACGTCGGTGATGCTCGCCGAGTGCGGCCTGGCGCTCGCACTCGACCGCGACAAGCTGCCGGAACTGCACGGTGTCCTGACACCGGCCGCGGCGATGGGTGACGCCCTGCTGGCCCGTTTCCCGGCAGCGGGCATCTCGCTGGACACCGCCCGGCTCAACGCCGCACCGGCAGCCAGCACGCCCAGAGCGTAATAATGGCGCCGCGGCCCGCGGCTGACTACTGTCGGAGCCGTTCATGGCAACTACAGCTGAAACGAAAGTGAACCAACATGGCCGGTCTCGATGACCTCTTCAACCAGATCCCGGTGGCGGACATCGCCAACAAGCTCGGCGCCGACCAGGGCGAGGTGAACCAGGCCATCCAGACCTTGGTGCCGACCCTGCTGGGCACGCTTCACGAAAACGTCGCGGCCGAGGACATCGACTCCTCGCAGCTGGAGTCCACTGTCGTCGCGGAGGGCCACACCGATCTGCTCGACGGCGGTGTCGTGGTCGACCAGATCGACGAGGGCCAGGGCAACCAGATGGTGGCCAGTCTCTTCGGCGGCAACGACACCAACCAGGTGGCGTCCGCGCTGTCCGGTGCCGGCGCCCCGGGCGGCGACCTGATCAAGCGACTGCTGCCGATGCTGGCCCCGATCGTGCTGGCGTATGTCGGCAGGCAGTTCTCCCAGCGCAACCAGGCCGGTACCGGTGCCGGTGCCGGTGCCCAGGCACAGGCCGCCCCGGGTGGCGGCATGGGCGATCTGCTGGGCAACATCCTCGGCGGGGGCGCGCCCGCCGGCGGCGCGGCCGCGGGCAACAATCCACTGGGCAGCATCCTCGGCAGCGTGCTCGGTGGCGGCCAGGGTGGAGCCATCGGCAACATCCTGGGTGGCCTGCTGCGCGGCGGCCGCTGAGCGGATTCCTAGACTTGTCGGGTGCCTGACGACACCCGCGCCGCCGCCGACTCCCGGGAACTGCCCAAGACCTGGGATCCCGGCGCGGTAGAAGCCGGTATCTACCAGGGCTGGGTGGACGCCGGATACTTCACGGCCGACGCCGCCAGCAGTAAGCCGCCGTACTCGATCGTGCTGCCGCCGCCCAACGTGACCGGCAGCCTGCACATGGGCCACGCGCTGGACCACACGCTGATGGACGCGCTGACCCGGCGCAAGCGTATGCAGGGCTATGAGGTGCTGTGGTTGCCCGGGATGGACCACGCCGGCATCGCCACCCAGAGCCTGGTCGAAAAGCGGCTCGCCGCCGACGGTCAGACCAAGCAGGACCTCGGCCGTGAGCAGTTCATCGAGAATGTGTGGCAGTGGAAGCACGAGTCCGGCGGGACTATCGGCGCCCAGATGCGGTGCCTCGGCGACGGCGTGGACTGGACCCGTGACCGCTTCACCATGGACGCCGGCCTGTCCCGCGCCGTGCGCACCATCTTCAAGCGGCTCTACGACGCCGGTCTGATCTATCGCGCCGAGCGTCTGGTCAACTGGTCGCCGGTACTGCAGACCGCGATCTCTGACCTCGAAGTCAGGTACGAGGAGGTCGAGGGCGAACTGGTGTCGTTCCGCTACGGCTCACTGCAGGACTCGCAACCGCACATCGTGGTGGCCACCACCCGAATCGAAACCATGCTGGGCGACACCGCGATCGCCGTGCATCCCGACGACGAGCGCTACCGCGATCTGGTGGGGCGCACCTTGGCGCACCCGTTTCAGGACCGGGAGATCATCGTGGTCGCCGACACCCATGTCGATCCCGAATTCGGCACCGGCGCAGTCAAAGTCACTCCCGCCCACGACCCCAACGACTTCGAGATCGGCATGCGGCACAACCTGGCGATGCCCTCGATCATGGACACCCGTGGCCGGATCGACGGTACTGGAACGCACTTCGACGGGATGGACCGGTTCGAGGCCCGGGTCAAGGTCCGCGAGGCGCTCGCCGAGCAGGGCCGCATCGTCGCCGAGAAGCGCCCTTACCTGCACAGCGTCGGCCATTCCGAGCGAAGTGGTGAACCCATCGAACCGCGGCTGAGCCTGCAGTGGTGGGTCAAGGTGTCGTCGATGGCCAAGGCCGCCGGCGACGCCGTCCGGGGTGGTGACATCGTGATCCATCCCAAGAACCTCGAACCACGCTGGTTCGACTGGGTCGACGACATGCACGACTGGTGCATCTCCCGACAGCTGTGGTGGGGTCACCGCATCCCGATCTGGCACGGCCCGGACGGGCAGATCGCCTGCGTGGGCCCGGACGAGACCCCGCCGGAGGGCTGGGAGCAGGACCCCGACGTCCTCGACACCTGGTTCTCCTCGGCGCTGTGGCCATTCTCGACCATGGGCTGGCCGGACCGCACGCCGGATCTGGAAAAGTTCTATCCGACAAGCGTTCTGGTGACCGGCTACGACATCCTGTTCTTCTGGGTGGCCCGGATGGTCATGTTCGGGACCTTCGTGTCCGACGACGACGCGATCACCTGCGACGGCGGCCGCGGCCGGCAGATGCCGTTCGAGAACGTCTTCCTGCACGGCCTGATCCGCGATGAGCACGGCCGCAAGATGAGCAAGTCGCGCGGCAACGGGATCGACCCGCTGGACTGGGTGGAACTGTTCGGCGCGGATGCGTTGCGGTTCACGCTGGCCAGGGGCGCCAGCCCCGGCGGTGATCTGTCGATCGGCGAGGACCATGCGCGCGCCTCGCGCAACTTCGCCACAAAGCTGTTCAACGCGACACGGTTCGCGCTGATGAACGGCGCCGCACCGGCCCCGCTGCCCAGCCCTGATCAGCTGACCGACGCCGACCGGTGGATCCTCGGCCGCACCGAGCAGGTTCGTGCCGACGTGGATGCGGCGTTGGATAACTACGAGTTCAGCCGGGCCTGCGAGGCGCTTTACCACTTCGCGTGGGACGAGTTCTGCGACTGGTACCTGGAATTGGCTAAAGTCCAACTCGCCGAGGGGCTTTCCGGCACCACCTCGGTGCTGGCCGCTGTGCTGGACACCCTGCTCAAGCTGCTGCATCCGGTGATGCCGTTCGTCACCGAGGTGCTCTGGAAGCAACTCACCGGCGGGGAGTCGCTGGTCATCGCGCCGTGGCCGAAGGCCTCCGGCGTGGAAGTCGATGCTGGTGCCGCGCAACGGATTACCGATGTGCAGAAGCTGGTGACCGAAGTCCGGCGGTTTCGTAGCGACCAGGGGCTGGCCGACCGGCAGAAGGTGCCCGCACGGCTGGCCGGTGTCGAGGCCGCCGGCTTGGCGGCCCACGTTGCGCCGGTGGCGGCATTGGCGTGGCTGACCACACCGGAGACCGACTTCACCCCGACCGCCCAGGTGGAAGTGCGACTCTCCGGTGGCACCGTCGGTGTGGAACTGGACACTTCCGGCACCGTCGACGTCGCCGCCGAGCGGCGCCGTCTGGAGAAGGACCTGGCCGCCGCGCAGAAAGACCTGGCCGCCACCACCGCCAAACTCGACAACGAAGCGTTCCTGGCCAAGGCGCCCGGCGACGTCGTCGACAAGATTCGGGACCGCCAGAAACTGGCCCGCGAGGAAACCGACCGGATCACCGCGCGCCTGGCTGCGCTCACATGATCGAGCCCGAACCCGCCCCGGACGAGATCGCCGCGCTGCTGCAGGTCGAGCATCTGCTCGATCAGCGCTGGCCGGAAACGAAAATCGAACCGAGCACCGCGCGGATGCAGGCCTTGATGGACCTGCTCGGCTCACCGCAGCGCAGCTACCCCTGTATCCACATCGCCGGGACCAACGGCAAGACGTCGGTCGCCCGGATGATCGACGCGCTGCTGACCGCCTTGCAACAACGCACCGGCCGGGCCACCAGCCCGCACCTGCAGTCGGCGACCGAGCGCATCGCCATCGACGGCCGGCCGATCAGTCCTGCCCGTTACGTCGAGGTCTACCGCGAGATCGAGCCGTTCGTGCAGATGGTCGACGCGCAGTCCCAGGCCGGCCAACTCGGCGAACCGGGGCCGGCGATGAGCAAGTTCGAGGTTGTCACGGCCATGGCGTTCGCGGCTTTCGCCGACGCACCGGTGGACATCGGCGTCATCGAGGTCGGCATGGGCGGCCGCTGGGACGCCACCAACGTCATCGACGCGCCGGTTGCGGTCATCACCCCGATCGGCATGGACCACACCGACTTCCTCGGTGACACCATCGCCGAGATCGCGGGGGAGAAGGCCGGCATCATCGGCGGCCTCGCCGGTGGAGACGGCCAGGCCGACACCGTCGCGGTGATCGGCCGCCAAGTGCCCGACGCCATGGAAGTGCTGCTGGCGCAAGCCGTGCGAGCCGACGCCTCGGTCGCCCGGGAGGGTTCGGAGTTCGCGGTACTGGATCGCCGGGTCGCGGTGGGCGGACAGGTGCTGGAACTGCAGGGTCTCGGTGGGGTCTACCCGGACGTGTTCGTGCCGTTGCATGGCGAACACCAGGCCCACAACGCCGCGCTGGCCCTGGCCGCCGTGGAAGCCTTCTTCGGCGCCGGGGCGCACCGCCAACTCGACGTCGACGCGGTGCGCGCCGGGTTCGCCGCGGCGCGCAGTCCGGGCCGGCTGGAGCGGGTACGCAGCGCTCCCACGGTCTTCATCGACGCGGCCCACAACCCGGCCGGGGCGGCCGCCCTGGCTGCGGCGTTGACGACCGAGTTCGACTTCCGGTACCTGGTGGGTGTGATCAGCGTGCTGGGCGACAAGGACGTCACCGGCATCCTGACGGCGTTGGAACCGGTGTTCGACGCGGTCGTGGTCACCGACAACGGTTCGCCGCGGGCGCTGGAACCGGACATGCTGGCCTTGGCTGCCGAGGACGTTTTCGGACCTGACCGGGTGATCCGGACTTCCGCGCTGCCCGACGCGATCGAGACCGCGACTGCTCTGGTGGAGGACTCCGGGGACGGCGGGGCCGGGGCCGGAATCGTCATCACCGGCTCGGTGGTGACCGCCGGAGTGGCCCGCACGCTCTTTGGGAAGGACCCGCAGTGACCACTGCAACCCCGGGTGTCGACGGACCTGATCCGTGGAAGAGCTTTCGCGGTGTCACGGCCGGAACCCTGATCATGGAGATCATCACCGTGCTGCTGGCTCTGCCGGTGGTCGCAGTGGTCGGCGGGGGTCTGACCCCCTGGTCTACCGCGTATCTGGTGGGATTCGCGGTGCTGCTGGGCGTATTGGCCGGCATGCAGGGGCGCCCATGGGCCATCTGGGCGAACCTCGGCGTGCAACTACTGCTGGTACTGGGCTTCGCTCTGTATCCGGGCGTCGGGTTCATCGGCGTCCTGTTCACCGTGGTGTGGGCAGTCATCGCCTATCTGCGCTGGGAGGTGCTGCGCCGCCAGCGGCTGGGTCTGTTGCCCGGTCAGCAGCCGCCCCCGCAATGAGTACAGGTACTCTTCGCAGTCGTGACTGAGCAGACTCTGGTGCTGATCAAACCCGACGGTGTGCAGCGGGGGGTGGTCGGCGAGATCATCACCCGGATCGAGCGCAAGGGCCTGACCCTGGTGGCGCTGGAACTCAAGGACGTCGACGAGGCGCTGGCCCGCGCGCACTACGCCGAGCACTCCGAGCGGCCGTTTTTCGGCGAACTCGTGGAGTTCATCACCTCCGGCCCGGTCGTCGCGGCGATTCTGCAGGGTCCGCGCGCGGTGGCGGCCTTCCGCCAGCTCGCCGGCGGCACCGACCCGGTCGAAAAGGCCACCCCGGGCACGATCCGCGGCGATTTCGGCCTCGAGACCCAGTTCAACCTGGTGCACGGCTCGGACTCCCCGGAATCCGCGGCCCGCGAGATCGGTCTGTGGTTCCCCGGGCGTTGAGGTGTCAGCCCGGTCGGCTATAGCCGGCGGGCGGTGTGGGATACTGGGTGCGGTGACCCGGCAACGGGCCACCGGCATGAGACTTCAGACGTGCGCGACCATCGCTGACCGTCGGAGCAAGACCTATTGACAAGTCCGGCAACCGCCGGACACACAGCGGAAGCCCTCGCGTGGCCGCGTCGCAGGACGCGCCCGGGGGCTCGAGGAGATTACGTGGCCGATGATGATCACAACCAGGAACTATCCGAATCAACGTCGCTGGGGCAACCCCCCGCGGCCGAAGAGGATCTACCCGAACGCCTGAGGGTCCATGAACTGGCCCGGGTGCTCGGTACCACCAGCAAGCGGGTCCTCGACGCACTGACCGACATCGACGGGCGTTCCCGCAGCCCGCAGTCCAGCGTGGACCAGGCTGATGCCGTCCGGGTGCGCGAACTGCTCGCCGCGGCAACGATCGAGCTTGAACTCCCCGCCGAGAGCGCGATGATCATCGTCAACGGTCAGGAGTCCGAGCCGGAATCCCGGCTGATCCTCGAGACCCATGACGGCACGACGGTCGGGGCCATCGTGGAGCAACCGGCCTACATGCCGCTGTTCGTCGCGCCCCAACCGGTCATCGCCGCCGCCCCCGACATCGTCGAGGACACCGACAACGACGCCGATGACGGCGAGGACGGCGAGGACGCCGAGGCCGACGGAGCCGACCGGCCGGCCAACCGCCGCCGCCGCCGCGGACGTCGCGGGCGCGGTCGAGGCCGGGGCGAGCAGGCCGACGGCGAGGGCGACGAGGACGAATCGCTTGACGAGTCCGGTGAGACCTCCGGCGAGTCCGCCGGTGGCGGCACGCAGGACACTGCCGAGGACGGCGATGATGCCGACGACGAGCAGTCCGGTGACGAGGAATCCTCCACCGGCGCCACCCGCCGCCGTCGTCGCCGTCGCCGCCGCCGCGCCGGAACAGGCGAGGACGCCGAGGCCACCACGGGCGATGACCCGCCCAACACCGTCGTCCACGAGCGTGCGCCGCGCGCCAAAGCGGCACGCTCCGACGGCGAGATCCAGGGCATCAGCGGATCGACCCGCCTGGAAGCCAAGCGTCAGCGTCGCCGGGACGGGCGCGACGCAGGCCGGCGCCGCCCGCCGATCCTGACCGAGGCCGAGTTCCTGGCCCGCCGCGAGGCCGTGGACCGGGTCATGGTGGTGCGCGACAAGATCCGCACCGAACCCCCGCACGAGGGTGCGCGCTACACCCAGATCGCCGTGCTCGAGGACGGCATCGTCGTCGAGCACTTCGTGACGTCGGCAGCCTCGGCCTCGATGGTCGGCAACATCTATCTCGGCATCGTGCAGAACGTGCTGCCGTCGATGGAGGCGGCCTTCGTCGACATCGGCCGCGGCCGCAACGGTGTCCTCTACGCCGGTGAGGTCAACTGGGAAGCCGCCGGACTCGGGGGCGCAAACCGCAAGATCGAGCAGGCGCTCAAGCCCGGCGACTACGTCGTGGTGCAGGTCAGCAAGGACCCGGTCGGGCACAAGGGCGCGCGGCTCACCACGCAGGTTTCGCTGGCCGGCCGCTACCTGGTCTACGTGCCCGGAGCGTCCTCGGCCGGCATCAGCCGCAAGCTTCCCGATACCGAGCGTCAGCGACTCAAGGACATCCTGCGCGAGGTGGTTCCGGCTGGGGCCGGGGTGATCATCCGTACCGCATCCGAAGGGGTCAAGGAAGACGACATCCGCACCGACGTCAACCGGTTGCAGGAGCGGTGGGCCACGATCGCCGAGGAAGCCGAACGCGTCAAAGCCAACAAGGCCGGCGCGGCGATCGCCCTCTACGAGGAGCCCGATGTCCTGGTCAAAGTCATCCGGGATCTGTTCAACGAGGACTTCTCCGGCCTGGTCGTCTCCGGTGGAACCTCGTGGGAGACCATCACCAACTACGTGAATTCCGTTGCTCCCGAGCTTCTTCCGAAGCTGACCAAGTACGAGCCCGCCGGCGGGGCGCAGTCCGATTCCGCCGGCCAGGCGGCTTCGGCAGGCCCGGACGTGTTCGCGGTGTACCGCATCGACGAACAGTTGGCCAAGGCGATGGACCGCAAGGTGTGGTTGCCCTCCGGCGGCACCCTGGTCATCGACCGCACTGAGGCCATGACGGTCGTCGACGTCAATACCGGCAAGTTCACCGGCGCCGGCGGCAACCTCGAGCAGACCGTCACCAAGAACAACCTCGAGGCGGCCGAGGAGATCGTGCGCCAACTGCGACTGCGCGATATCGGCGGCATCGTGGTGATCGACTTCATCGACATGGTGCTGGAGTCCAACCGCGATCTGGTGCTGCGCCGACTGACCGAGGCACTGGCCCGCGACCGCACCCGCCACCAGGTCTCCGAGGTGACCTCACTGGGCCTGGTGCAACTGACCCGCAAGAAGTTGGGCACCGGACTGATCGAGGCATTCTCGAGCACCTGTTCGCACTGCAGTGGCCGCGGCATCATGGTGCACGCCGAACCCGTGGACCACGCGCCCTCGAACGGCCGCAAGTCGGAATCGACCGGCGGTGGCCGGCGCAACCGGCGCGGCCGCAAGGGCCGCGGTGAAGATGCAGTTGCCGCGACCGCCGAGGTCGTTGCGCGAGTGCCCGCCCATGTGC
The DNA here is from genome assembly GCA_964202555.1 of Mycobacterium sp. GTDB lineage: Bacteria > Actinomycetota > Actinomycetes > Mycobacteriales > Mycobacteriaceae > Mycobacterium. The sequence continues at coordinate 10,502 of CAXNJA010000036.1, read as the reverse complement.
CGGGTGAGCATCCGATGTTCAAGGCGATGGCCGCGGCCAAGAACGGCGACGAGGAATCCGACGAGGAATCCGAGGACTTCGACGCCGATTTGCTGGTCGGAGAGGACGACGAGACCGGGAGCGCCGGGATCGAACTCGTCGGCGATCTCGACGAGGACGACGACGACCTCGATGACGACGACGATGACGACGACGACGACGACGAGGACGACGAGGACGACGACCTCGACGACGAGGACGTAGACGACGACGATCTCGACGACGCCGACGACGAGGACGACGAGGACGACGATCTCGACGCCGACGACGAGGACGACGATCTCGACGACGATCTCGACGACGACGACGAGGACGACGACGATCTTGGCGAGGAGGTCCAGGCCCCCGCGTCCGCCCCGACCGCCCGTGTCCGCCGCCGCACCGCGGCCAGGCCCGCCGGGCCACCCGCGGTTTGACCCTGGATGTGCTGGTCACGTACCCTTGAGCAGTTGCCGCCAGGCTCTGCCGGCGGCCCACAATCCAGACCAGCACGCGCCACCCCCCGGTAGCGCGCGCCCACGACTGAAGAGGAACTGATGGCAGCCGACACAGCCACCTACGCGATCGTCAAGGCGGGCGGCAAGCAGTACAAGGTCGCCGTCGGCGACGTGCTGAAGGTCGAGAAGATCGAATCCGAGCCGGGTGCCTCGGTGTCACTGCCGGTCGCCCTCGTCGTCGACGGAGCCAACGTCACCACCGACGCCGACGCGCTGGCCAAGGTCACCGTCACCGGTGAGATCCTCGAGCACACCAAGGGCCCGAAGATCCGCATCCACAAGTTCAAGAACAAGACCGGCTACCACAAGCGCCAGGGTCACCGTCAGCAGCTGACGGTCCTCAAGGTCACCGGAATCAAGTAGTAGGGGAGCGAACAGACATGGCACATAAGAAGGGCGCTTCCAGCTCACGCAACGGCCGCGAGTCCAACGCCCAGCGGCTCGGGGTCAAGCGGTTCGGCGGCCAGGTCGTCAAGGCCGGCGAGATCTTGGTGCGGCAGCGGGGTACTCATTTCCACCCCGGCGTCAATGTCGGCCGTGGCGGTGACGACACGCTGTTCGCCACCGCCCCCGGAGCCGTCGAATTCGGTCTCAAGCGCGGCCGCAAGGTCGTCAACATCGTTCGCACCGCGCGACCGGAGTAGCTTGCCCCGCTTCGTCGACCGCGTGGTGATTCATACCCGCGCGGGCAACGGCGGTAATGGATGCGCCTCGGTGCATCGCGAGAAGTACAAGCCACTCGGCGGCCCCGACGGTGGTAACGGCGGACGGGGCGGCAGCGTCGTCCTCGTCGTCGATCCGCAGGTGCACACCCTGCTGGATTTTCACTTTCATCCGAACGTGGTGGCGCCGTCGGGAAAACAGGGCACCGGCAGCAATCGCGACGGTCCGGCCGGGACCGACCTGGAACTGAGGGTGCCCGACGGCACCGTGGTCCTCGATGAGCAGGGCCGGTTGCTGGCTGATCTGGTCGGGGACGGCACCCGGTTCGTCGCCGCCGAGGGCGGCCGCGGCGGGTTGGGTAACGCTGCGCTGGCCTCCCGGGCCCGCAAGGCCCCCGGCTTCGCTCTGCTCGGGGAGAATGGCCAGGCCCGCGACCTCACCCTGGAACTGAAGACCGTCGCCGACGTCGGGCTGATCGGCTTCCCCTCGGCGGGCAAATCCTCGCTGGTGTCCACCATCTCGGCGGCCAAACCGAAGATCGCCGACTACCCGTTCACCACCCTGGTGCCCAACCTCGGCGTGGTGTCGGCCGGGGACCACACCTTTACCGTCGCCGATGTGCCGGGCCTCATCCCGGGTGCCTCCCAGGGGCGCGGTCTGGGGCTTGACTTCCTGCGCCACATCGAGCGCTGTGCGGTGCTGGTCCACGTGGTGGACTGCGCGACGCTGGAACCCGGCCGCGACCCCATTTCCGACATCGACGTGGTCGAGGCCGAACTGGCGGCCTACCGGCCCACCTTGGCGGCCGACTCCACCCTCGGTGATCTCGCTGAGCGGCCACGGGCGGTGGTACTCAACAAGATCGACGTACCGGAGGCCCGCGAACTCGCCGACTTCGTCCGCCCTGAGATCGCTGAGCGTGGCTGGCCCGTCTTCGAGGTGTCCACCGTCAGCCGGGAAGGGTTGCGCGAGTTGACGTTCGCGCTGTGGGACATGGTTGCCTCCTACCGTGCCGCCCAGCCGCCGGTGGTGGCCCGCCGCCCGGTGATCCGGCCGGTGCCGGTGGATTCCAGCGGGTTCACCGTCGAATCGGATCACAGCCGTCCCGGTGGCTTCATCGTGCGGGGCACCCGCCCGGAACGCTGGGTCGCCCAGACCGATTTCGACAACGACGAGGCCGTTGGCTACCTCGGTGACCGGTTGGCCCGACTCGGCGTCGAGGAGGACTTGCTGCGCCGCGGCGCCTCGGCCGGGTGCGCGGTGACGATCGGGGACATGACGTTCGACTGGGAGCCGCAGACACCGGCCGGGGTCGATGTCACCCTGTCCGGCCGCGGCACCGACATCCGGGTGGAACGCAACGAGCGGATCGGGGCGGCAGAGCGCCGGGAAGCCAAACGCCAGCGTCGCGAGCATCCCGATGAGGAACAGCCGTGAGCTCCCACCGGGACGCCGTCCGAACCGCCCGCAGCATCGTCGTCAAGATCGGCACCACCGCGCTGACCAACCCCTCCGGGCTGTTTGACGCCACCCGACTGGCCGCACTGGCTGACGCCATCGAGGCCCGGATGAAGGCCGGCACCGACGTGGTGATCGTGTCCTCGGGTGCGATCGCAGCCGGCATCGAGCCGCTGGGTCTGAGCCGGCGCCCCACCGATCTGGCCACCAAGCAGGCCGCCGCCAGCGTCGGGCAGGTGGCGCTGGTCAACTCCTGGAGCGCGGCCTTTGCCCGGTATGACCGCACGGTCGGGCAGGTGCTGTTGACCGCCCACGACATCTCCCAGCGAGTGCAGCACACCAATGCCCGGCGCACGTTGGACCGGCTGCGCGCGCTGCACGCGGTGGCCATCGTCAACGAGAACGACACGGTGGCCACCAACGAGATTCGGTTCGGTGACAACGACCGGCTCTCGGCGCTGGTAGCCCACCTGGTGGGTGCCGACGCCCTGGTGCTGCTGTCCGACATCGACGGGCTCTACGATTCGGATCCACGAAAATCTGATGCGCGTTTCATTCCCGAGGTCGCCGGACCCGACGACCTCGACGGTGTGGTGGCGGGCCAGGGCAGCCGGCTGGGGACCGGAGGTATGGCCTCCAAGCTGTCCTCGGCGCTGTTGGCCGCCGACGCCGGGGTGCCGGTGCTGCTGGCCGCCGCCGCCGACGCCGACGACGCGCTGACCAAGGCCTCGGTGGGTACGGTGTTCGCGCCACGAGCGATGCGGATGTCTGCCCGGCGGTTCTGGGTCCGCTACGCCGCCGAGGCCGCCGGGTCGCTGAGCCTGGACGCCGGTGCGGTGCGCGCGGTGGTCACACAGCGCCGGTCACTGCTGCCCGCCGGCATCACCGCGTGCACCGGGAAGTTCTTCGGCGGTGACGTGGTGGAGTTGCACGGGCCGGACGCAGAGGTGGTGGCGCGCGGTGTGGTCGCCTACGACGCCGCTGAACTGGAAACCATGATTGGGCGTTCCACCGCGGATCTTCCCGTTGAGCTTCGCCGGCCCGCGGTTCACGCCGACGATCTGGTCGCCGTTTAGGTTGTTGCGGTCAGCGTTGCCCGATACCGACCAGCGCACGTATCTGTCCGATGCCGTGGCGGATCACCGCGGCGCGTTCGGCGGCGAGTTCCAGAGCGTCGTCGTCGGCCTGGCGCACCGGGATCCCATGGGCCTGCGCCGTGGATTCGATGAGGTCGCGCACCGCCGGGTCGGTCAGCACCAGAGCGGCCGGAAACCCGGGGGACATCTGCTTGCGGCGGATCAGCCCCTTGGACTGCACCTCGGCCGGGAGGTAGAGGGTGAACACACCGCGGTCCAGGCGCAGGTCGGCGGCCACCGCGACCGCCGTCAGCGCAGTGTGGGACAGACCGCTCAACACCAGGCCCCGCCCCGGAAACCGCCAGATCGGCAGCCGGTCGACTCCCTGGGTGATCGCGTCGGTCAACAGGTAGCCGACCAGCCGGCGAGTCTTGATCTCGGTCACCTGCGACCAGGGCACCTCGTGGCCGTCGAACTCAATCGCAGCCGGACTGACGATCACCGATCCGAACCGGTTGAGCTCACGCGCCAAGCCCCGCACCACCCCGGGCATCCTGCCCGCGGCGAACTCGCCGACCCCGACACCCCAGCGCGCGGTGGCCGGACCGGGGTCGGGACGCACCGGTTTGAGCACCGTCTGAGCGACACCCACCGCCAACGCTGACGCGACGTCGACTATTGACATGGCAGGTAGCCTACCCCGCCGGGCCCGGTCAACTCCTCGGCGAGTAACGCCAGGATCGGTGAGCACCCCGCCTCCACCTTCACGGTGGCGAGATCATCGCCGCGGGTAGGCCCGCGGTTCACGATCGCGACCGGGATGCCGTGCGCGGCGGCGTGCCGGACGAACCGGTATCCGGAGAACACGGTCAGCGACGACCCGGCAACCAGTAACGCCTGCGACTGTTCCACCAGTGAATACGACTGTTCGACAACCTCTTTGGCGACCGACTCGCCGAAATAGACGATGTCGGGCTTGAGCATCCCGCCGCACTGCGGGCAGTCGATGAATCCGAACGACTCGGTGTCGGTGACAATCGCGTCGGCGTCGGGGGCCACCGCCAAGCCGCCCTCCCTTGTGGCGCGCTGGGCGAATCCGGGGTTGGCGGCCTCCAGTAACTCGGCCAGCGCCTCCCGCGACATGGTGTGGCCGCAGTCCAGGCACACCACTCGGGCATAGGTGCCGTGCAGGTTGATGACAGCGCGGCTGCCGGCCTTGGTGTGCAGCAGGTCCACGTTCTGGGTGATCACGCCGGTGACCACGCCGGCCCGCTCCAGCGCGGCCAGGGCGCGGTGCCCGGCGTTGGGCTGGGTCTGGGCCATATGTCGCCAGCCCAGGTGGTTGCGCGCCCAGTAGCGCTGCCGGTACTCCCGGCTGGAGGTGAACTGGCGGATCGTCATCGGGTTGGCCGGCGGGGAGTCCGGGCCCCGGTAGTCGGGGATGCCCGAGTCCGTCGAGATCCCCGCACCGGTCAGCACCGCCAGCTGCCGGCCGCGCAGCAGCGCGACGAGTTCGGGGGCGTCCACACGACGAGGGTACTGATCCCGCCCAAACCGCCGAACGGGCGGAAAAGTTCGAGAGAAACCCGCCATTTCGTCGAACTCGCCGCTGGACTGCGACAATGTGGCGTGGACTTTTTCTCGGCCTACGCCCGCGGATTCGCGCGGGTGGCGGCCTGCACCCACCGGACGGTGCTGGCCGACCCGGCCGCCAACGCCGCCTCGGTGCTGCGCATCGCCGGGGACTGCCACGACGACGGGGTGGCGGTGGCGGTGTTTCCCGAACTGACACTGTCGGGCTACTCGATCGAAGACATCCTGCTGCAGGACAGCCTGCTCGACGCCGTCGAGTCGGCACTGGCCGACGTGGTGGCCGGATCCGCCGACCTGCTGCCGGCGCTGGTGGTCGGTGCGCCGCTGCGCCACCTGCACCGGATCTACAACACCGCCGTGGTGATCCACCGCGGCAGGGTTCTGGGCGTCGCGGTCAAGTCTTACCTGCCGACCTACCGGGAGTTCTACGAGCGCCGTCAGATGGCTGCCGGCGACGATATGACCGGCACCATCGCGGTACTGGGCGACGAGGTGCCGTTCGGCCCCGATCTGCTGTTCGCCGCCGAGGATGTCGCGGGTCTGGTGCTGCACGTGGAGATCTGCGAGGACATGTTCGTGCCGGTGCCACCAAGTGCGCACGCCGCACTGGCCGGGGCGACGGTGCTGGCCAATCTCTCCGGCAGCCCCATCACGATCGGCCGCGCCGAGGACCGCGCGCTGCTGGCTCGGTCGGCCTCGGCGCGTTGCCTGGCCTCCTACGTCTACGCCGCCGCCGGGGAAGGGGAGTCCAGCACCGACCTGGCCTGGGACGGCCAGACCATGATCTACGAGAACGGTCGGCTGTTGGCCTCCTCGGAGCGTTTCCCCAAGGGCGACCGTCGCTCGGTGGCCGACGTCGACCTGGACCTGCTGCGTGCCGAACGGCTGCGGATGGGAACCTTTGACGACAACCGCCGTCACCATCAGTCCCAGAATGCGTTCCGGCGCATCAGTTTTCGGCTGGATCCGCCCCGTGGCGACATCGGGCTGCGCCGTGAGGTGGAGCGGTTCCCGTTCGTACCCAGTGATCCGGTCCGGCTCGAACAGGACTGCTACGAGGGCTACAACATCCAGGTCTCCGGCCTCGAGCAGCGACTGCGCGCGCTGGACTACCCCAAGGTCGTCATCGGCGTCTCCGGCGGCCTGGACTCCACCCATGCGCTGATCGTCGCCGCCAAGGCGATGGACCGCGAAGGCCGGCCCCGCAGTGACATTCTGGCGTTCACGCTGCCCGGTTTCGCCACTGGCGAGCGGACCAAGAACAACGCGATCGCGTTGTCCACAGCGCTCGGGGTGAGCTTCTCCGAGATCGACATCCGGTCCACCGCGGCGCTGATGCTCACCGAGATCGGTCACCCCTACTCCCGCGGCGAGCAGGTCTACGACATCACCTTCGAGAACGTCCAGGCGGGTCTGCGCACCGACTACCTGTTCCGCATCGCCAACCAGCGTGGCGGGATCGTGTTGGGCACCGGCGATCTGTCCGAGTTGGCGCTGGGCTGGTCCACCTACGGGGTGGGCGATCAGATGAGCCACTACAACGTCAACGCCGGGGTGCCGAAAACCCTGATCCAGCATCTGATTCGGTGGGTGATCTCCTCGGGGCAGTTCGACGAGGAGGTGGGGGTGATCCTGCAGTCGGTGCTGGATACCGAGATCACCCCGGAACTGGTGCCCGCCGGTGCGGGCGAGCAGGTGCAGAGCAGTGAAGCCAAAGTCGGGCCGTACCCGCTGCAGGACTTCTCGCTATTCCAGGTGCTGCGCTACGGGTTCCGGCCGTCGAAGATCGCCTTCCTGGCCTGGCATGCCTGGAACGACCCGCAGTGCGGTGACTGGCCGCCGGGTTTCCCGGCCGAGAAGCGGCACGGCTACACCTTGGGGGAGATCCGGCACTGGCTTGCGGTGTTCGCTCAGCGCTTCTACTCGTTCAGTCAGTTCAAGCGTTCGGCGCTGCCCAACGGGCCGAAGGTCTCACACGGCGGTTCGCTGTCCCCGCGGGGCGACTGGCGCGCCCCCTCGGACATGGCGGCCACGGTGTGGCTGGAGGAGATCGAACGGGAGATCCCGGGCGATCGGGGAACCGATACCCTGGGCAGATGAGTGTGCAAGCCTCCGCGCAGGACCTCGACGTGCGGGCGGCAGTGCATGACGCCGCCCGTCGCGCCCGGGTCGCCGCGCGCACCTTGGGCTCGCTGACCACCGTCGAGAAAGACCGCGGCCTGCACGCCGCCGCCGACGCGGTGCTGGCCCACACCCACCAGATCCTGGCCGCCAACGCCCGCGACCTGCAGGCCGCCCGCGAATCCGGCACCCCGGACGCCATGCTGGACCGCCTTGCCCTCAACCCGCAACGGGTCGACGGCATCGCCGCCGGGCTGCGGCAGGTCGCCGGCCTGCCCGACCCGGTCGGTGAGGTGCTGCGCGGCCGCACCCTGCCGAACGGTCTGCAGGTGCGCCAGCAACGGGTACCCCTCGGGGTGGTCGGGATTGTCTACGAAGGCCGGCCCAACGTCACCGTCGACGCCTTCGGGTTGACGTGTAAATCCGGTAACGCAGTGCTGCTGCGCGGCAGTTCGTCGGCCGCGCACTCCAACGCCGAACTGGTCACCGTGCTGCGCGGGGCGCTGTGCGGAGAGGGCCTGCCCGAGGACGCCGTGCAACTGCTGCCCAGCGCCGACCGTTCCAGCGTCACCCACCTCATCCAGGCCCGCGGTCTGGTCGATGTGGTGATCCCGCGCGGTGGCGCGGGGCTGATCGAAGCCGTCGTGCGGGATGCGACCGTGCCCACCATCGAGACCGGTGTGGGCAATTGCCATGTTTACGTGCATGCCGACGCCGACCTCGATGTCGCCGAGCGAATCGTGCTGAATGCCAAGACCCGTCGCCCCAGCGTGTGCAACGCCGCCGAGACCCTGCTGATCGACAAAGCCATCGCCGACTCCGCGCTGCCGCGACTGGTGAGCGCGCTGCAGGAGGCCGGGGTGAGTGTGCACGAGAACCCGACCGAGGACGAGCTTCGCGCGGAGTTCCTGTCGATGGACATCGCGCTGGCCGTCGTCGACGGCATCGACGCCGCGATCGACCACATCACCACCTACGGCACCGGCCATACCGAGGCCATCATCACCACCGATCTTGCTGCGGCGCAACGGTTCACCCAGCGGGTCGATGCTGCCGCGGTGATGGTCAACGCCTCCACCGCGTTCACCGACGGTGAGCAGTTCGGGTTCGGCGCCGAGATCGGCATCTCCACCCAGAAGTTGCACGCCCGCGGCCCGATGGGTCTGCCCGAACTCACCTCCACCAAGTGGATCGTCTACGGCGACGGCCACATCCGGCCCGCCTAGGAGAGCCTTGACCGAGTCCCCCGCACCCCCCGCCCCGTCCGCTCAGTTGTTCGCCGACATCGACGACGTGACAGCCAAGCTGACCGCAACCGGCTACCTGCCCGACACCGCCACCGCCACCGCGGTGTTCCTCGCCGACCGCCTGGGAAAGCCGTTGCTCGTCGAGGGCCCCGCCGGAGTGGGCAAGACCGAACTGGCCCGCGCGGTGGCGCAGTCCACCGGGTCGGAACTGGTGCGGTTGCAGTGCTACGAGGGCGTCGATGAGGCCCGCGCGCTGTATGAGTGGAACCACGCCAAACAGATCCTGCGGATCCAATCGGCCACCGCCGGCGACCACGACTGGGAGCGCACCAAGGACGACGTGTTCAGCGAGGAGTTCCTGCTGTCGCGCCCGTTGCTCACCGCCATCCGGCGCTCCGAGCCCACCGTGCTGCTGATCGACGAGACCGATAAGGCCGACATCGAGATCGAAGGTCTGCTGCTGGAGGTGCTCTCCGACTTCGCGGTCACCGTCCCCGAACTGGGCACCATCACCGCAACCCGCAAGCCGTTCGTGGTGCTGACCTCCAATGCCACCCGGGAGTTGTCCGAGGCGCTCAAACGCCGGTGTCTGTTCCTGCACATCGACTTTCCCGACCCCGACCTGGAGCGGCGCATCCTGCTGTCCCGGGTTCCCGAACTGCCCGAGCGACTGGCCGCCGAACTCGTGCGGATCATCGGCGTGCTGCGCGGAATGCAACTGAAGAAACTTCCCTCGGTGGCCGAAACCATCGACTGGGGCCGCACCCTGCTGGCGTTGGGTATGGACACCATCGATGACGCGACCATCGCCGCGACGCTGGGTGTGGTGCTCAAACACCAGTCCGACCAGCAGCGCGCCACCAGCGAGCTTCGGCTGAACTGATATGGCTGCCCGCCGAACCCGCCCCCCGCAACCGCTGGCTCCCAACGGCCTGCCCGGCCATCTGGTCGGGTTCGTCGAAGCGCTTCGGGCGCAGGGGATCGCGGTGGGCCCGTCGGAGACCGTCGACGCCGGACAGGTGCTCAGCGTGCTGGACCTCACTCATCGGGAGACGGTCCGGGAAGGCCTGGCCTGTGCGGTGTTGCGCCGCGCGGATCATCGGCAGACCTACGACGCCCTGTTCGACCTCTGGTGGCCTGCCGCCTTGGGTGGGCGAACCGTGCTGGAGGACGAAACAGCAGCCCCCGCAGACGAACTCGACCCGCAAGACCTCGAGGCCATGCGCCAGATGCTGCTGGATATGCTCACCGACAACCCCGACATCGGCGACCTCGACGACCGCCTGGTGGCGATGATCGCCGCGATCGTCGAGGCACAGGGCCGCTACACCTCCAGTCGCGGCCCGTCCTACTCGTCCTACCAGGCGCTCAAGGCGATGGGGCTGGACCAGCTGGAGGGCCGGTTACTCGCCGGACTGCTGGCCCCGCACGGCGACGATCCGTCGCCGTCGCAGCAGCAGATCGCCAAAGCCCTTGCCGCCCAGAAGATCGCGCAGTTGCGCCGGATGGTGGAAGGTGAAACCAAACGGCGCACCGCGCAGCAGTTGGGCCGCGAGCACGTCCAGATGTACGGCATCCCGCAACTGGCCGAGAACGTGGAGTTCCTGCGTGCCTCCGGCGATCAGCTGCGCCAGATGCGCCGGGTGGTGGCCCCGTTGGCCCGGATGCTGGCCAGCCGGCTGGCCGCCAAGCGCCGCCGCTCCCGGGCCGGGTCGATCGACCTGCGTAAGACGCTGCGCAAGTCGATGTCCACCGGCGGGGTGCCAATCGACGTGGTGCTGCGCAAGCCCCGTCCGGCCCGCCCGGAA
>CAXNJA010000035.1:0-22647 GCA_964202555.1 Mycobacterium sp. | reverse complement strand
CTCGTCTCGGTGCGGACGCGGCCCGCCCGCACAGAGTGACCCACCGGCGGCTCACACGCGACTAGTGTCTGGGCTGTGACGGCCGGCCCGGACACCTCGTATCTCGCATCCGCATACGCGCGGACCTATCGCGGCCCGGACGGGACGGCCGGCCATGACCCGGTGGTCCCGCCCGCCCTGATTGCTGCTCAGGAGCGACTGGCCTCCCTTCGGCAACCGGGGGAGACGCTCGTCGAGGTGTACGGCCGCGGTGACGGCGGGTTCGGCCCCGCTCTGCAGATCGTCACCGATCAGGCGTCGATTCTGATGGATTCGATCACCGTGCTGCTGCACCGACTCGGTGTGGCCTACACCGCGGTGATGTATCCGACGATGCAGGTGCGACGACTACCCGACGGGTCGTTGGCCGACGTGCGACCCGCCGAAGCGGGCGCCACGGCTACCGAAGAGTCCTGGATCCACATCGAGCTCGCCGACACGGTCAACCAGCGCGCACTGACCGAAGCGGTGCGGCTGCTGCCGATGGTCGTCGCCGACGCCCGCCAAGTGGCCCAGGACTCCGCAGCGCTGTCGGCCTCCCTGTTGCAGCTGGCACACGACATCGCCGCCGACGACGGAACCCGATTCCCCGGCGCCGACCGGATGGACGTCTCCTATCTGCTGCGTTGGCTGGACATCCATTTCGTGCTGCTCGGCGCCCAACGCTGCACCATCGTCGATGGCGTCGCCACTGCCGATGAGTCGACCCGGCTGGGGGTGGCGCGGCTGCGCACCGAGGTGCTCCCCGAACTGAGCGAACCGGGTGAGACGCTGGTGCTGGCGCAGGCCACCATGCCCAGTTTCCTGCGTTACGGGTCCTACCCCTACATCGTGGTGGTGCGGGAGACCGGCTCCGGCGGGGTGATCGAGCACCGGTTCGTGGGGCTCTTCACGGTCGCCGCGATGAACGCCAACGTGCTCGACATTCCGTTGATCTCGCGGCGCGTCCAGGAAGCACTGGCGATTTCTCGAGACGACCCACGCCACCCCGGGCAGCTGGTCCTGGACATCATCCAAACCGTCCCGCGTTCGGAACTGTTCACGCTGACTTCCGAACAACTGCTGGCGATGGCCGCCGCGGTCATCGACCTCGGGTCCCGGCGAGGGACACTGCTGTTCCCGCGCACCGACCGGCTCGGCCACTTCGTATCCTGCCTGGTCTATCTGCCCCGCGACCGCTACACCACCGGCGTTCGACTGGCCATGCAGGACATCCTGATCCGCGAATTCGGCGGCTCCAGCATCGACTACGCCGCAAGGGTCAGCGAATCGCCTTGGGCGCTGGTGCATTTCACCGTCCTGCTTCCCGAAGATCCGGCCCCCGTGCGGATCGACACCACCGAGGCCAACCGGACCCGCATCCAGGATCTTCTGACCGCCGCGACCCGCACCTGGGCCGACCGGTTGCTCGGATCATTACCGGCCGACGCCCTGTCCGGGCCCGTCGCCGAGCACTACGCCGAGGTACTGCCCGAAGAGTTCAAGCAGGCGGTCACCCCCGACGAGGCGATCACCGACATAGGACTGATCGAGAGCCTGGCGCCGGACTCGGTGCGGCTGCAGTTGGAGCCCGGCGAGGTTGAACCAGAGGCGTACCTGACCTGGTACCTCGGCGGCAGTTCGGCATCGCTGAGCCGGCTGCTGCCCATGTTGCAGAGCATGGGTGTCGAAGTCCTCGAGGAGCGTCCGTTCACGGTGATCCGCCCCGACGGGCTGACGGTGTGCATCTACCAGTTCAAGATCCGGCCGGACGCCTCGGTTCCGCAGTCGGGCAGCCACCGCGACTGGGACGCCACCGCGGAGCGCTTCACCGAGGCCCTCACCGCGATCTGGCAGGGCCGCGCCGAGATCGACCGGTTCAACGAACTGGTGCTGCGCGCAGGCCTGACCTGGCAGCAGGTCATGCTGCTGCGCGCCTATGCCAAGTACCTGCGCCAAGCCGGATTCCCCTACAGCCAGGCGCATATCGAATCGGTGCTCGGAGAGCACACGTCGACGGCACGCTCCTTGGTGACGTTGTTCGAGGCGATGTTCGACCCCGACGCGGCCGACAACGGGCGCGACGCCAAGGCCGCCGCGCGGGCCGTCGCCACCGACATCGACGCACTGACCAGCCTGGACACCGACCGAGTGCTGCGGGCCTTCGCCTCCCTCATCCAGGCGACCCTGCGCACCAACTTCTACGTCTCCTCCCCGGGCTCGGCGCGCGCCCGAGATGTGTTGTCGGTCAAGCTCAATCCCGAACTGATCACCGAACTGCCGCTGCCCAGGCCGAAGTTCGAGATCTTCGTCTACTCGCCACGGGTCGAGGGTGTGCATCTGCGATTCGGCTCGGTCGCGCGCGGTGGCCTGCGCTGGTCGGACCGGCGCGAGGACTTCCGCACCGAGATCCTCGGCCTGGTCAAGGCACAAGCCGTCAAGAACGCCGTGATCGTGCCGGTCGGCGCCAAGGGCGGCTTCGTCGTGAAACGGCCCCCCGCAGACCGGGAGGCCTTCCGCGAGGAGGGGGTGGCCTGCTACCGGCTGTTCGTCTCCGGTCTGCTCGACGTCACCGACAACATCGGCCGGGCCGGCGGTGGCGTTGTCGCCCCGGATCGGGTGGTCCGCCGCGACGGCGATGACGCCTACCTGGTGGTCGCTGCCGACAAGGGCACCGCCACGTTCTCCGACATCGCCAACGACGTCGCGAATTCCTACGGCTTCTGGCTCGGTGACGCGTTCGCCTCCGGCGGCTCGGTGGGCTACGACCACAAAGCCATGGGCATCACCGCCAAGGGTGCCTGGGAATCGGTCAAGCGGCATTTCCGCGAGATGGGCGTCGACACCCAGTCCGAGGATTTCACCGTCGTCGGTATCGGCGATATGAGCGGCGACGTGTTCGGCAACGGCATGCTGCTGTCCCACCACATCCGCCTGGTGGCCGCCTTCGACCATCGCCACATCTTCATCGACCCGGTCCCCGATGCCGCCCGCTCGTTCGTGGAGCGCCAACGCCTGTTCGACCTGCCGCGCTCGAGTTGGGAGGATTACGACCCCGGACTGATCGGCCCGGGTGGGGGAGTCTTCAGCAGGCAGCAGAAGTCCATACCGATCAGCGCGCAGATGCATCGAGTTCTGGGTATCGAGGACACCGTCACCGAGATGACTCCACCCGACCTCATCCGTGCCATCCTGCGTGCCCCGGTGGACCTGCTCTTCAACGGCGGGATCGGGACTTACATCAAAGCCGAAGCCGAATCCGACGCCGATGTCGGCGACCGCGCCAACGACACCGTGCGGGTCAACGCAAACCAATTGCGCGCCAAAGTAATCGGCGAAGGTGGCAACCTCGGGGTGACGTCGCTGGGCCGGGTCGAGTTCGACCTGTGCAGCGGTCGTGTCAACACCGACGCGCTGGACAACTCGGCCGGGGTGGACTGCTCCGACCACGAGGTGAACATCAAGATCCTGGTCGACTCGCTGGTCGGCGCCGGGCTGGTCGAACCCGCCGCGCGGACCGAACTCTTGGCGTCGATGACCGACGAAGTGGGTCGGCTGGTGCTCACCGACAACAGCGACCAGAACGACCTGATGGGAACGAGTCGGGCCAACGCGCCCGCGCTGCTCAACGTGCACGCCCGCCAGATCCGCGAGTTGGAACAGCGCCGCGGCCTCAACCGTGAGCTCGAGGCATTGCCGACCGACAAGGAGATCCGCCGCCGCCAGGACATCGGCGCCGGCCTGACCTCACCGGAATTGGCCACCCTGATGGCCCATGTCAAGTTGGCGCTCAAAGAGCAGGTACTCGCCAGCGATCTTCCCGACCAAGAGGTCTTCGCCGCCAGGCTGCCCGGGTACTTTCCGGCGCCACTGCGGGAGGGTTTCAGCACTGAGATCCGCGCCCACCAACTGCGCCGCGAGATCATCACCACAATGCTGGTCAACAAGGTCGTGGATACCGGCGGGATCACCTTCGCCTACCGCGTCACCGAGGACGCCGGCGTGGACTACGTCGACGCCGTACGGGCCTTCGCGGCCGGCGACGCCATCTTCGGCATCGAGCGGACGTGGCGGCGTATCCGCGCCGCCGGCTCCGACGGTGTTCCGGTTGCCGTCACCGACCGGATGACCCTGGATCTTCGGCGGCTGTTGGACCGCTCCGCGCGGTGGCTGTTGAACTACCGACCGCAGCCGCTGGCAGTGGGCGCGGAGATCAACCGTTTCGCCGCCACAGTCGCGGCATTGGCACCGGGTATGCCGGGGTGGCTGCGCGGCGACGATCAGGCCATCGTCGCCAAGGAGACGGGCGAATTCGCCGCCAACGGCGTACCGCAGGATCTCGCCTACACGGTGGCCTCCGGCCTCTACCAGTACAGCCTGCTGGACGTGATCGATATCGCCGACATCGTCGACCGCGACGCCGCCGAGGTGGCCGACACCTACTTCGCCCTGATGGACTATCTGGGCACCGACGGCCTGCTCACCGCGGTCTCGGGCCTGCCGCGCGACGACCGCTGGCATGCGTTGGCGCGATTGGCCATTCGTGATGACATCTACGGCTCGCTGCGCGCGTTGTGTTTCGACGTGCTGGCGGTCGGCGAGACATCGGAGTCGGGTGAGGAGAAGATCGCCGAATGGGAGCAGGGCAACGGCTCCCGGGTGAGCCGCGCCCGGCGAACGTTGAGTGAGATCTACCAGACCGATGCGCGCGACCTCGCCACGCTGTCGGTGGCGGCCCGCCAGATCCGCAGTATGACCAGGACGAGTGGAGCGGGGACCAGTGCCTGAGCTGGCGCGACACGGATTCACCACGGGCGTTCGGGTGCGCTGGTCGGACATCGACATGTACCAGCACATCAACCACGCCACCATGGTGACCATCCTGGAAGAGGCCCGCGTCGACTTCCTGCGCGAACCCTTCGCCGACGACGTCAAGACCATCGGGCTGCTGATCCACGAGGTGCAGGTGCTCTACAAAGGCCAACTGCGCCTTGCTGATTCGCCGCTGCAGGTGACGATGTGGACCAAGCGGCTGCGCGCGGTCGACTTCACCATCGGCTACGAGGTGCGGTCGGTTCAGGCGGCCCTCGATTCCAAGCCGGCGGTGATCGCCGAGACGCAGCTAGCGGCCGTGCACATTCAGGAGCAGAGACTGGTCCGTCTCTCGCCAGGGCATCGGGAGTATCTGGCGCGCTGGCAGCGATGATGGGTGGCTCGCCGGAACGTGGTCTGTGGATCCCGGATCCCGCCCAGCGCACCGCTCTGGCGGTCTTCGCAGACCGCGCCCGACTGCTCGACGAATCCGCGGTGGTGCGGTTGCGGGTACGCACCGACGGTCTGCTCGGCGCGTGGGTGGTGACCGGCTTCGACGTGCTGGCCGCCCGGGTGGTGGCCGGGACGCTGCGACCACCCGACCTGACCTGCGCCGCCGACGCCTTGGTCGGCGCCCTGCGGGAGGCCGATTCCGACGGGCGCATCGACGCGGGCTACCCGATGGATTCGGCGTGGCGCGGCGCGCTTCCTGCCGAGACCGGCTTTGTTCACCTCGATGACGTCCCTGCGACGGCACTCGACGACTTGGCGCGCCAGGCCGCCGAACTGTCCCGGGAACAAGGCGCGCCCGGCCCGCCGGCCTCACTGTTGGACCAGGAGGTGCTGCAGGTCAGTGCCGACGCGGGATCGGTGGCGGTGCCGATGCGCTGCGTGCTGGCTCTGGCGGCGATGCGTTTCATGCCGGAGAAGCCCGACCCCGCGGAGGTGGTTCGGGTCCGGGCGGCACCGGCCTGGCTGCGCCTTGACGCCCGCTACGGGTCGGTGTTCCGCCGCCGCGGGGCGGCCGCGCTGCTGATCGGGTAGATCGGGTAGATCAGAACGGCGCGTTCACCATCGAGTCCGCCGCCATGTCCAGGTAGGCCAGCAGCTCACCGCGATGCTCGTCGTCGAGGGTCTGCCGGTCAATCGAGCCGACCGCGGTGTGCATGCACCGCAGCCAGGCGTCCCGCTCCAGGAACCCGATCCGGAATGGTGCGTGGCGCATCCTCAGTCGCGGGTGGCCGCGCTGTTCGGAGTACGTCCGCGGACCGCCCCAGTACTGCTCCAGGAACATCCGCAGCCGGTCCTCGGCGGCGTCGAAGTCGTCCTCCGGATACAGCGGCCGCAGTATTTCGTCGTCGCGGACGAGTTCATAGAAACGGGCCACGATCGTGCGGAACGTCTCGGCGCCGCCGATCGCGTCGTAGAAGGTCTGCCCCACGCCCCCATTGAACACGAGAGGAATACACGTGCGGTCGGCGCCGATCCGTGGTGCACTGGTCTGCGGAGGATGCATGGTGCAGCGCTTACGGAACATGCCCGCTCGGGCCGCCGTGCGCCATGCCCTGCACAGCGTCGAATCCCCCCCGGAGGCGTCGGTGTGGGGTCGGCGCCGGGTGCTGCTGCTGAACTCCACGTATGAGCCCCTGACCGCGCTGCCCATCCGCCGCGCCGTCGTCATGCTGCTGTGCGGCAAGGCCGACGTGGTGCACGACGATCCTGATGGGCCGGTCATCCACTCCGCGACCAGGGTCATCACCGTGCCGTCGGTGATCCGCCTGCGCAGCTTCGTTCGGGTTCCGTATCGCGCCCGGATCCCGCTGACCCGGGCCGCGCTGATGCACCGGGACCGGTTTCGGTGCGCCTACTGCGGGGGCAAAGCCGACACCGTCGACCATGTTGTTCCGCGCAGCCGCGGCGGAGAACACACCTGGGAGAACTGCGTGGCCGCCTGCTCAGGGTGCAACCACCGCAAGGCTGACAAACTGCTCACCGAACTGGGCTGGACGTTGCGCCTGGTGCCGACTTCCCCCAAGGGCCAGCACTGGCGGCTGCTGTGCACGGTCAAGGAACTCGATCCCGCGTGGGTGCGGTATCTGGGCGAGGGCGCGGCCTGAGCGCCCGCTCCCGGTCCCACTCACCGATTGCGATACGGTTTCGCACGTGAACCATGCACTGCTGTTTGGACTGCCGGTGCTCGGGGTGATCGTGCTGATCGCGCTGATTTACCGGAATGCGGGGAATCGGCCCGCCCGCTACCGGCTGCCGCAGCCGTGGACCCATGATCCCGTCCTGTGGACGGCGACCGAGGAGCCGATTCCGGTCCGCCACCACGGTGGGGATCACCACGGTGGGGATTACCACGGTGGGGATTACGTGGCCGGCGATCATGTCGTAGGAGGAGGCGCAAGTGGCCGCTGGTAGCCAGTCCGTCGTCAGACCCGAAGCACGCCTCGATACCGCCGCTCTGCCGCTCGGCTGGGCGGCCACGTCCAGCGGCCGGCTGTCCATTGCGACCGAGCCGGACAGGCTTCCGCACCAGTACCCCTTCCGGGCGCTGGACCTGGTCACCCTCGACGACGCGCTGACCCAAGCCAGTCGGCGGTCCAAGGCCCGATTCGCGGTCTACGTCGGTGACCTCGGCGCCGAGTCATCCACTCGCGCCCAGGAAATCCTGGCCGACGTGCCCACCCCGAGTAACGCGGTGCTGCTTGCCGTTTCACCCGACCAGCGCGCCATCGAGGTGGCCTACGGCTCCGAACTGCGGGGTCGCGGCATCGAGTCCGCGGCGCCGCTCGGGGTGTCGGCAGCGGCCTCGGCCTTCCGCGAGGGAAACCTCATCGACGGGTTGATCAGCGCCGTGCGGGTGATGTCCGCGGCGATCTCCCGACCCTAGGACGGCAGCCGAGCGTCGAAGGCGCGGGCCTTGAGCGCCCGTTCCACCCCGGCCCGGCCCTCGATCACCAGTCGCCGAAGCGGCGGCGGTAGGTGCAGGCCGCCGAGGAACCAGTCGGCGGCCGCCAGGCCGTCGGCGCTGACATCCCACGACGGGTAGAGGCCCACCACCACGGTTTGGGCGACCTCGCTGGAGCGGCGCTCCCAGACAGCGGCGATGGCGTCGAAATAGTGCTTGGTGTAGGGCGCGAGCACCGTCGCCTGCATCTGGGGACCTTGCCCGGGGTGGACGAATCCGGCGATGATCGAACGGGCCGTGATGTTCGGCAGGGTGTCGTCCTCGAGGACCTCCCGCCAGGCCTGGTGCTTGACGTCGGCCTGCGGTCGGGCGGCCGAGGCCGCGGCCGCATGGCGGCGCCCTGCCGCGGTCGGGTCCCGGGTGACCTCGGCGTCGATGACGGGAGTCTGCGGCCCGTCGGCGTCGATCCGGCCGCCGGCGGCCAAGGCGGTGATGATCCGCCACCGCAGGTCGGTGTCCACCACAAGCCCGGGCAGTCCGCACTGCTCGGCATCGCAGTCCAGCAGGTCGGCCAGCACCGCCAGATGACCTTCCGGCTGCGCCCCGGAAAGGACCGAAGCACACAGCGCATTGACGAACGCCAACTGATGATCAGACCCGGGTGCGGCGGCGCGGGCCAGTTCCAGCAGTCGGTCGGCGAAGGCCGGCCAACCTTCGTTCGCCGACCATCCGGGCTCGGCGTAGGAGTTCAGCGCGGTCTGGGCCTGCAGTAGCAGGCGCTGCGCCACCCCGACCTCGGTCTCGGCCTGCACGCCGCCGGACACGAGTGCGACGAAGTCCCGTGCCCGCAGCTCGGCGTCGCGGGTCATCTCCCAGGCTGCCGACCACACCAGCGTGCGGGGCAGCGGTTCGGCGATGTCGGCGATGCGAGTCGTCGCCGTCTGAAGTGACTCAGGGTCCAGCCGCATCGAACAGTAGGTGAGGTCGTCGTCGTTCACCAGGATCAGTGCTCCACGTGAAACTCCTTGCAGCGCTGAGACTTCAGTGACATCGCCGGCTACGTCGAGCTCCTCGCGATGCACCCGTACCAGCTTGCCGGTGCCGGCTTCTCCGTCATCGTCGTAAATCCCAATGGCGATTCGGTGCACCCGGGTCTCGCCGGCCCCGGGGGCCGCGCCACCCTGGCGGATGGCGAACCGGGTGAACCGCCCGGAGTCGTCGACCTCGAACTCCGGACGCAGAGTGTTCAGCCCGGTGGTCTTCAGCCACTGCCTGCCCCAGTCCGACAGATCGCGGCCAGATGCCTTTTCCAGCGCACCCAGCAGATCGTCGAAGGTGGCGTTGTCGAAGGCGTGCGCCGCGAAGTAGTCGCGCAGGCCGGCCAGGAAGTAATCCAGGCCGACATAGGCCACCAACTGCTTGAGCACACTGGCGCCCTTGGCGTAGGTGATGCCGTCGAAGTTGACCTCCACGGCGTGCAGATCCGGGATGTCGGCGGCCACCGGATGGGTCGATGGCAACTGGTCCTGACGGTAGGCCCAGGACTTCTCCACGTTGGCGAACGTCGTCCAGGCCTGGGTGTATTCGGTCGCCTCGGCCTGGCAGAGCACCGAGGCGAAAGTGGCAAAGGACTCGTTGAGCCACAGGTCATCCCACCACCGCATGGTCACCAGGTCGCCGAACCACATGTGCGCCATCTCGTGCAGTACCGTTTCGGCACGCCGCTCGTAGCTGTAACGGGTGACCTTGCTACGGAACACGTAATCCTCGAGGAATGTCACCGCCCCGGCGTTCTCCATCGCGCCGGCGTTGAACTCCGGGACGAACAGTTGGTCGTACTTGCCGAAGGCGTAGGGCACGCCGAAGTTGCGGTGGTAGAAGTCGAAGCCCTGTTTGGTCTCGGTGAACAGCCGCTCGGCGTCCATGTGGTCGGCCAGCGATGCGCGGCAGAAGATGCCCAGCGGGATCTCGCCGTGTGAGTCGCGGTAGACGTCGCGCCAGACGGCGTACGGCCCGGCCACCAATGCCACCAGGTAGGTGCTCATTCTCGGGGTGGTGGCGAAGGTGTGCACCCCCGCGTCGCCGGTTCGTTCGACCGACACTGGAGCGCCGTTGGAAATCACCTGCCAGTGCTGCGGTGTGGTGACGGTCATATCGAAGACGGCCTTGAGGTCGGGCTGGTCGAAGCAGGCGAACATCCGCTTGGCGTCGGCGGTCTCGAACTGCGAGTACAGATACGCCTCGCCGTCGACCGGATCGACGAAACGATGCAGTCCCTCACCGGTGTTGGAGTAGTAGCAGTCGGCCTCCACCACGAGGACGTTGTCGTGGGCCAGGCCAACCAGCGGGATCCCGGTTGACTCGTCATAGCCGGACACGTCGATGTCGTGGCCGTTGAGCACCGCGCGGTGCACCCGATCGGCAGCCAGGTCGATGTAGGTGTCGGCACCCGGCAGCGCCTGGAAAAACGCCGTGGTCACCGACCTGAACGTCGTGTCGCCGACGGTCAGATCAAGCTCGATCCGATAGCGGTCCACGGTTACCAGTGCCGCGCGTTCGACGGCATCATTGCGGGTCAGGTTAGGAAGCACGCGCTCCAACCTATCCTTTAGCGCATGAGCAAGTCGCGTGCCGATTTCTGGTTCGACCCGTTGTGCCCCTGGGCGTGGATCACCTCGCGCTGGATTCTGGAAGTGGAGCAGGTGCGCGATGTCGAGGTCCGGTTCCGGGTGATGAGTCTGGCGGTGCTCAACGAGGGTCGCGACCTACCCGAGCAGTACCTGGAACTGATGAAGAAGGCCTGGGGCCCGGTGCGGGTTGCCGTCGCCGCCGAACAGGCCCGCGATGCGCAGGTGCTGACGGACCTCTACACCGCGATGGGCACCCGAATCCACAACCAGGGCAACAAGAATCTCGAACAGGTCATCGCCGAGTCACTGGCCGAGGCCGGACTGCCGGCTGAACTGGCCGCGGCCGCCGACGACCCGTCCTACGACCCGGCATTGCGCAAGAGCCACCACGAGGGCATGGACGCCGTCGGCCCCGACGTCGGGACCCCCACCATCGCCGTCGACGGTGTCGCCTTCTTCGGGCCGGTGCTGTCGAAGATTCCGCGCGGCGAGCAGGCCGGACAACTGTGGGACGCCGCGGTGACGTTCGCGTCGTACCCGCATTTCTGGGAACTCAAGCGCACCCGCACCGAGCCGCCGACGTATGACTAAGGTGACCGCCATGCGCGTCTACCTGGGAGCCGACCACGCCGGATATGAACTCAAGCAGGCGATCATCGCCCATCTGCAGAAGACCGGGCACGAGCCGATCGACTGTGGCGCCTTCAGCTACGACGCCGAGGACGACTACCCGGCGTTTTGCATCGCCGCCGCCGAGCGCACCGTCGCCGACCCGGGCAGCCTGGGCATCGTGCTGGGCGGATCGGGCAACGGTGAGCAGATCGCCGCGAACAAGGTGCCCGGCGCCCGATGCGCCCTGGCATGGAGCACTGAAACCGCCTCGCTGGCCCGCGAGCACAACAACGCCCAACTGATCGGCATCGGCGGACGGATGCACACCGAAGCCGAGGCGCTGGCCATCGTCGATACGTTCGTGGGCACCGCATGGTCGCAGGCGCCCCGCCATCAACGGCGGATCGACATCCTGGCCGACTACGAGCGGACCCATACCGCCCCGCCGGTTCCCGGCGTCTGAGCGTCGCCTAGCCAATGCCGGAGGGCCATACCCTGCACCGGCTCGCCCGGTTGCACCAGCGCCGCTACGCCGGTTCGCCGGTCGGAGTCTGCAGTCCGCAGGGTCGGTTCGCAGACGCGGCGGAACTTGACGGGCTCGTACTCCGCCGCGCCTCGGCCTGGGGCAAGCACCTGTTCCACGAGTATCGAGGCGGGCCGATCGTGCACGTCCACCTCGGGCTCTACGGCACCTTCCGGGAGCACCGCACCCCGATGCCGGCCCCGCGCGGTCAGGTACGGATGCGCATCGTCGGGACCGACTACGGAACCGATCTGCGCGGGCCGACCGCGTGTGAGGTGATCGACGAGGCGCAGATGTCGGCGATTCTGGCCCGGCTCGGCCCCGACCCGCTACGCAGCGACGCCGACCCCCAGCCGGCCTGGGCGCGGATCTCCAAGTCCCGCAGAGCGATCGGTGCTCTGCTCATGGACCAGTCGGTGTTGGCCGGGGTGGGCAACGTCTACCGCGCCGAACTGCTCTTCCGGCACGGCATCGACCCGTACCGGGCCGGCCGCGACATCGACGAGCAGGAGTTCACCGCGGCCTGGACCGATCTGGTGGAGTTGATGAAGGTCGGTGTGCGCCGGGGCCGCATCATCGTGATCCGGCCCGAACACGATCACGGGGCACCGGGTTACCGGCCGCGCGGGCCGCGCACCTACGTCTACCGCCGCGCCGGACACCCCTGCCGACTATGCGACACCCCGGTGCTCACCGCGACGATGGAGGCGCGGAACCTGTTCTGGTGCCCGGCTTGTCAGACCTAGAAGTCGAACCCGCCGAAATCGCCGCCGAAATCGCCGCCGCCGCCACCGAAGTCGCCGCCGCCGCCACCGTCCCAGCCGCCGCCGCCGTCACCCCAACCGCCGTCGCCGGCGCCCGCCGAATCCATGCCCTGATCGAAGCCCTGGTCGTATCCCGAGTCGAAGCCGGAGTCAAAGCCCGAGTCGAACCCTGTGCCGTAGCCGCTCTCGAAACCCGAGGCGCCGTATCCGACGCCGGACATCCCGGAGAACATCGCATCGAACAACAGGACCGAACCCAGGCCCCAGGCGCCGGCTACCAGCGCCGGCTTCCACCACGGCTCGGAGTACCAGCCCGCCGGCACCGGCCGGCCCGCCACCCGGCCGCCCGGGTAGTAGTTCGGAGTGCGGTTGGTCGGCATGGGGGAGGCCTCGATCTCGCGGCCCTCGAACTGAATGCGTCGGTCCTCGGTCACCGAACCGGCGGACTTCTGCCCGGCGATGGCCTCCAGTTCCGGCCCGGGGTCCATGCCCATCGCGGTCCGCGCGGCCCGCACGTAGTACAGCCCCTCGACGGCGCTTTCCTTGGCGAGCATCGCCTGCTTGGCGGTGGTGGCCTGCTCGATCTGGGAGGAGGCCGCGGTGAACCGCTCCGAGGCATCGGCGAGCGCCTGCTGAGAAGCTTGATCGGTTCCGGTCAGAGTGAGCACCTGTCCGCCGAGACGTTCAATCACCCGCCGCGCGTCCGCCTTGGCGTCGGCCAGGCCGAGAGCTGCCCTATTGCCGGACTTGCGTGCGGAACTGAACATCGTCACAGCCATTACGGCGACGACACCGAGCAGAAGCAACACCAGAACACCGTCCATGCCGACCACAGTACCGAGGGCGTGGCACTTCGCACGCTGATGGGAATCCGCTCAGCTAAAGCGCCCCGAGAATCCGGTAGACCTCGTCGGACAACGCTGCGGTGCGCGGATCGGCGTTGCATTTGGTGGCGTCGAAGTAGTTCATCACGTAGGCGTAGCCGATGCGGTGTTCGAGGTCGACGAATCCGTAGGAGCCACCCGAGCCGCCGTGGCCGAAGCTGCGCAGGTTGGGGCCGGCCACCCCACGCTGGTTGAGCATGTAGCCCAGCCCCCAGCCGTGGTCGGCTACCCGCGGGCCGAGCACCACGTCGGGATCAAACCCGCCCTGGGAAACCCGCACCAGTTCCAGCTGCTCTCGGCTGAGCAGTTTCTCCTGGGCCAACCCGTTGTAGAAGGTGGCCAGACCCAACGCCGAGACGTGGCCGTTGGTACCGGGGAACTCCGCCGACCGCCACGTCGTCAGGTCGTGGGAACCGAGTTCGTCATCGGGCACGAAACCCATCGCGATCGACAACCCGGCCATCGGATGCTCGCCGAGGGACTTCGGGTGCCCCGGCGCACCGCCGTTGGCCAGGACGTCGCGGATGTGCGGCTTGTTGATCATCTCCGC
Organism: Mycobacterium sp.; assembly: GCA_964202555.1. GTDB lineage: Bacteria > Actinomycetota > Actinomycetes > Mycobacteriales > Mycobacteriaceae > Mycobacterium. The sequence goes on along the minus strand of CAXNJA010000035.1, from coordinate 8,940 downwards.
GCAGCGGTGGTGCTCGGCGGCCGACAGCCCGATGTGCACGTCGATTCCCATCGGTTCGGCGATCTCGGTGCGCAGATACTGCCCCACTGTCCGGCCGGTCACCCGCCGGACCACCTCGCCGAGAACGAACCCGAATGCCACCATGTGATAGCCCTGGGCGGTGCCGGGCTGCCACCACGGCTCGGAGGCGGCCAGTGCCCCGCACACCCGCTGCCAGTCGGTCACCTCGCTCCAGTGCATTCGGGTGCGCGGCGCGATCACCCCCGAACGGTGTCCGAGCACCATGGCGACAGTGATGTCCTGCTTACCGGCCTGTCCGAATTCCGGCCAGTACGCAGCCACCGGCGCGTGTAGGTCGATTTCGCCGCGATCGGCAAGCAGATGCACGCAGGTGCTGGTCAGGCCCTTGGTGCCGGAGAAGACACTGGCCAACGTGTCTTCCCGCCACGGCCGGCGGCGCAGCGCGTCGGCATGACCGCCCCAAAGGTTCACCACGAGGTCGCCGTCCACCCAGACGGCCACGGCCGCGCCGACTTCGTTGTCGTGGATGAAGTTGCGTTCAAAGGCTGTGCGGACTGTCTCGAAGCGGTCATCGCAGGTGCCGCCGAAGGGTATGAGGCTGGTCGGCGCCGTCATCTGGGCTGTCATCCTGGGCGCCTCCTGGCCACGAGCTTCCGGCCCCGGGCGGGCACTGAACCGACCTCTGAAGTTACGGTTCCGAAGATACCGAAAGAAGCCGTCAGTCGTTTTGCCGCTGATCCGCGACTGTGTCGTTATCAGCGGGGTCGTTACCAGCCCCCCCGGGGGGCCTTTGGAGCGGGCGACGGGAATCGAACCCGCGTAGCTAGTTTGGAAGACTAGGGCTCTACCATTGAGCTACGCCCGCGTGCTTGCGCGAGTCAATGTACCGGCGGGGACCACTCTTAATCCAGTCGGCATCCAGGCGGCTCCCTGCTGGGCCACGGGGTCCGATTCCAGTTCGACCCCGATCTGGCCGTAGGATCGCTGGCGCGAGAAGCAACAGCAGCGGGGTGTAGCGCAGCTTGGTAGCGCATCCGCTTTGGGAGCGGAAGGCCGCAGGTTCAAATCCTGTCACCCCGACACGCCGCCGCACAGCGCACGAACCGAATACGACCGCATACAACGACGCACGTGACAACGACGCACACGACAACGACGCACACGACAACGACGCACACGACAACGAGGAGTAGCACCGTGAAGAGCACCATCGAGAAGCTGAGCCCGACTCGGGTTCGGATCAACGTGGAGGTGCCCTTCACGGAATTGCAGCCGGACTTCGACCGTGCCTACAAGCAACTCGCCCAGCAGGTCCGTCTTCCCGGGTTTCGTCCCGGCAAGGCACCGGCGAAGCTGCTCGAGGCCAAGGTGGGTCGCGGAGCGGTACTGGAGCAGGTTGTCAACGACGCGCTGCCGGCCCGCTACAGCGAGGCCATCAGCTCCGGTGACCTTCGTCCGCTGGGGCAGCCCGACATCGAAGTGACCAGGATGCAGGACGGCGAGGAACTGGTCTTCACCGCTGAGGTCGACGTGCGGCCCGACATCGAGCTCCCGGACCTGAGCGCCATGAAGATCTCGGTCGACCCGGTGGAGATCACCGACGAGGATGTCGACGCCCAACTGCAGTCGCTGCGCGCCCGGTTCGGCACCCTCAAGGGTGTACAGCGCCCCGCCGAGAACGGTGACTTCGTCTCCCTCGACCTCTCCGCCGAGGTCAACGGCGAGGAGATTCCGGACGGCAAGGCCGACGGGCTGTCCCACGAGATCGGCTCGGGGCAGCTCATCGACGGCCTGGATGAGGCCATCATCGGACTGTCCGAGGGCGAGTCCAAGACGTTCACCACCAAGCTGGTGGCCGGCGAGCATTCCGGACAGGACGCTGCGGTGACTGTCACGGTGAAGTCCCTCAAGGAGCGGGAGCTGCCCGACGCCGACGATGAGTTCGCCCAGCTGGCAAGCGAATTCGACACCATGGAGGCGCTGCGGGAGAACCTCGTCGAGCAGGTCCGCCGGGTCAAGCGCATTCACCAGGCCGAGAAGATCCGCGACAGCGCGCTGGAGACCTTGCTGGAGATCGTTGACGTGCCGCTGCCGGAGGCGATCGTTGCGGCCCAGGTGGACTCGGCGCTGCACAACGCCATCCACGGCATGGGCCACGACGAGGACAAGTTCGCCGAGGCGCTGGTGGCCCAGGGCAGTTCGCGGGAGCAGTTCGACGCCGAAACTCGGGAAGCCGCTGAGAAGGCCGTCAAAACCCAGCTGCTGATGGACGCCATCGCCGACGAGTTGGACATCCAGGTTGGCGAGAGCGACCTCTCCGAGCGGCTGGTGCTGATGTCGCGGCAGTACGGCATCGAGCCCCAGCAGCTGGTCAATCTGCTGCAGCAGCAGAACCAGCTGCCGGTGGTCTACGCCGATGTGCGCCGCGGCCTGGCCGTGGCCGCCGTCGTGGAGAAAGCCACCGTCTCCGACACCGCCGGCGAGGTGATCGACACCACCGAGTTCTTCGGCACCCCGGAGGCCGAATCCGAGACTGATTCCGGGTCCAAGTAACGCCGACAGCGAAAGAGGGCACCCGTCGGCATCGTTAGCGGCGTCCGGTTGGTTAGGGTCGACAAGAGCGAACCCCTTTGAACGAAAGCAGGCAGGCGTGACTCACATGCGTTCCGGTGTTGGGCTGAACCTTCAGGACTCGGTCTACGAGCGGTTGCTGGCCGAGCGCATCATCTTCCTCGGCTCCCAGGTCGACGATGACATTGCCAACCGGCTGTGCGCCCAGATCCTGCTCCTGGCCGCCGAGGACCCGACCAAGGACATCTCGCTGTACATCAACTCGCCGGGCGGATCCATCAGCGCCGGCATGGCGATCTACGACACCATGGTGCTGGCGCCCTGCGACGTGGCCACCTATGCGATGGGCATGGCCGCCTCGATGGGTGAGTTCCTGCTGGCCGCCGGCGCCAAGGGCAAGCGCTACGCGCTGCCGCACGCCCGCATCCTGATGCACCAACCGCTGGGCGGCATCACCGGCGGCGCTGCAGACATCGCCATCCAGGCCGAGCAGTTCGCTCTCATCAAGCGCGAAATGTTCCGGCTCAACGCCGAGTTCACCGGCCAGCCCATCGAGCGCATCGAGGCCGATTCCGACCGCGACCGGTGGTTCACCGCCCAGGAAGCCCTTGAGTACGGCTTCGTCGATCACGTCATCACCCGCGCGCACATCTCTGGAGCATCCAATGTCTGATCTTTCCCCGCAGGCGCGCTACATCCTGCCGTCGTTCATCGAGCACTCCAGCTGGGGTGTCAAGGAGTCCAACCCGTACAACAAGCTTTTCGAAGAGCGGATCATCTTCCTCGGCGTGCAGGTCGACGACGCCTCGGCCAACGACATCATGGCCCAGTTGCTGGTGCTGGAGTCCCTCGACCCGGACCGCGACATCACCATGTACATCAACTCCCCGGGCGGCTCGTTCACCTCGCTGATGGCGATCTACGACACCATGCAGTACGTGCGCGCCGACATCCAGACGGTGTGTCTGGGCCAGGCCGCATCGGCTGCGGCGGTGCTCCTGGCCGCGGGAACTCCCGGCAAGCGGTTGGCGCTGCCCAACGCTCGCATTCTCATCCATCAGCCGTCACTCGGCGGGGTCATCCAGGGCCAGTTCTCCGACCTGGAGATCCAGGCCGCCGAGATCGAGCGGATGCGGACCCTGATGGAGGAGACCCTGGCCCGGCACACCGGCAAGGATGCCGCCGTCATCCGTAAGGACACTGACCGCGACAAGATCCTCACCGCCGAGCAGGCCAAGGAGTACGGGATCATCGACACCGTGCTGAGCTACCGGAAGCTGTCGGCACAGAAAGCCTGACCCGTGCGACACGCCCGGAAAACCCTGCATATCGGTCGCTTCCCGGCCGACCTTGCGGGTAGCGTCGAGGCAGACCGACACCAGACCTAGCGAACGAACCGTGCGAAGGAAGTAGGGCCCCACCATGGCGCGCATCGGAGATGGCGGTGACCTGCTTAAATGCTCCTTCTGCGGGAAGAGCCAGAAGCAAGTCAAGAAGCTGATCGCGGGTCCCGGCGTATACATCTGCGACGAGTGCATCGACCTGTGCAACGAGATCATCGAAGAGGAACTCGCTGACAACGACGACGTCAAGCTCGACGAGTTGCCGAAGCCGGCGGAGATCCGGGATTTCCTGGAGAACTACGTCATCGGGCAGGACACCGCCAAGCGCACGTTGGCCGTCGCGGTCTACAACCACTACAAGCGCATTCAGGCCGGCGAAAAGCGGGACCCCCGTGCCGAGCCGGTGGAACTGGCCAAGTCCAACATCCTGATGCTGGGTCCGACCGGATGCGGCAAGACCTACCTCGCCCAGACGCTGGCCAAGATGCTCAACGTGCCGTTCGCCATCGCCGACGCCACCGCGCTGACCGAGGCCGGTTATGTCGGTGAGGACGTCGAGAACATTCTGCTCAAGCTGATCCAGGCCGCCGACTACGACGTCAAGCGGGCCGAGACCGGCATCATCTACATCGACGAGGTCGACAAGATCGCCCGCAAGAGCGAGAACCCGTCGATCACCCGTGACGTCTCCGGTGAGGGTGTTCAGCAGGCGCTGCTGAAGATCCTGGAGGGCACCCAGGCCTCGGTGCCCCCGCAGGGCGGCCGCAAGCACCCGCACCAGGAGTTCATCCAGATCGACACCACCAACGTGTTGTTCATCGTCGCCGGTGCTTTCGCAGGTCTGGAGAAGATCGTCGCCGACCGGATCGGCAAGCGGGGCTTGGGTTTCGGTGCCGAGGTGAAGTCCAAGGCTGAGCTCGACACCCAGGATCACTTCTCCGAGGTCATGCCCGAGGATTTGATCAAGTTCGGCCTGATCCCCGAGTTCATCGGACGTCTCCCGGTGGTGGCCTCGGTGACCAACCTGGACAAGGAATCCCTGGTCCAGATCCTGTCCACGCCGAAGAACGCTCTGGTCAAGCAGTACAGCCGACTCTTCGAGATGGACGGGGTGGAACTGGAGTTCGACGAAGACGCCCTCGATGCCATCGCCGATCAGGCCATCCACCGCGGCACCGGGGCCCGTGGCCTGCGCGCCATCATGGAGGAAGTGCTCCTGCCGGTGATGTATGACATCCCCAGCCGCGATGACGTCGCCAAGGTGGTCGTCACCAAGGAGACCGTGCAGGACAACGTGCTCCCGACGATCGTGCCGCGCAAGGTGCCCCGCTCCGAACGGCGCGACAAGACCGCTTAAGACCGCTTAAGTGACCCGGTCGGGCCTGCTGTAGACGTTCATCGAGTCGCCGCGCAAAAACGCCACCAGGGTCAGACCCGACTGGGTGGCCAGATCCACCGCCAGCGAGGTCGGGGCCGACACCGCCGCCAGGATCGGGATCCCGGCCATCACCGCCTTCTGGGTGATCTCGAAAGAGACCCGGCCGCTGACCAGGAGCACCGACCCGGCCAGTGGGATGCGCCCGGACTCCAGCGCCCAGCCGATCACCTTGTCGACGGCGTTATGCCGGCCGACGTCCTCGCGCACAGCCAGCATGCCGCCGTCCACCCCGAACAGCGCCGCGCCGTGCAGACCGCCGGTGCTGGCGAAAACCTTTTGCGCCGAGCGTAATTGGTCCGGCATCTTGGCCAGGTCGGCGGCCGGGACGGTCGACGGGTCGTCGCCGGGGGAATGCCGGCTGGACAGTTCGACCGCATCCAGCGATGCCTTGCCGCACACCCCGCACGACGAGGTGGTGTAGAAATTGCGGCTGAGATCCAGATCCGGCAGGGTGACGTCGGGGGCCAGGGTGACGTCGAGGACGTTGTAGGTGTTCAACCCGTCGTCGCCCGGCGGGCTGGAGCGAAGCGACGTGGGATTCGGCTGAGCGCCGGCGCAGTACCGCACAGTGGTGACGTCCTCACGGGCTGTGATCAACCCCTCGGTGAGCAGAAACCCCTGTGCCAGTTCGAAATCCGCCCCGGGGGTGCGCATCGTCACGGTGATCGCCGATCCGTTGACGCGGATCTCCAGTGGCTCCTCAACCACCACCGTCTCGGGACGCTGGGTGATCGCGTCCCCGGTTCGGTGAGTGACCCGCCGCCGTGAGGTCACCCGGCCCATGGCCCGGCTTTCTCCAGCCGGATGGCTTTCTCCAATCTCACCACGACGGCCTTCGAGACCGGCGTATTCGACTTCGCAGCAACGTGATCCAGTGGCACCAGTGGGTTGGTCTCCGGGTAGTAGGCGGCCGCGTTGCCCGGCGGGGTGGGGTAGGCGACGACCAGGAAGTCCGTCGCCCGGCGTTCCTGCATCCCGTCCTTACCGGCGAACTCCGACACCAGATCGACCCGGTCACCGTCGGTCAGGCCGAGGACGGCGATGTCCGACGGGTTGACGAAGACCACCCGGCGGCCGCCCTTGACACCGCGGTAGCGGTCGTCGAGGCCGTAAATGGTGGTGTTGTACTGGTCGTGGCTGCGGAGTGTCTGCAGCACCAACCGGCCCGGGGGAACGGGCACCCAGTGCAGTGGGTAGCTGGCGAAATTGGCTTTGCCTGTGGCGGTCGGGAATTCGCGGGCATCGCGGGGCGGGTGCGGCAGTTGGAATCCGTCCGGTTGGCGCACCCGGCGGTTGAAGTCGGCGAAGCCGGGCACCACCGCCGCGATCTCGTCGCGGATGGTGTCGTAGTTCTGGGCGAATCGCTCCCAGGGCACCGGGTGCGATGGCCCGAGCAGTCGGCGCGCCAACTGGCAGATGATGGCCACCTCGCTGCGCACCTGCTCACCCGGTGGCGGCAGACTGCCACGCGACAGGTGCACCATCGACATCGAATCCTCGACCGACACCACCTGTTTTCGGCCGTCGACCAGATCGCGGTCGGTGCGGCCGAGGGTGGGCAGAATCAGTGCGGTGCGGCCGCCCACCAGGTGGCTGCGGTTGAGTTTGGTGGAGACCTGGACGGTCAACGCGCAGTTCCGCAGGGCGTCGGTGGTGACCGCGGTGTCCGGGGTGGCGGAGGCGAAGTTGCCGCCCATGCCGATGAAGACCGACGCGCGGCCGTCCCGCATGGCCCGGATCGCGTTGACGGTGTCATGGCCGTGCCGGCGGGGCACGCTGATGCCGAAACGCGAATCCAGCGCTGCCAAAAAGGATTCCGGCGCCTTCTCCCAGATGCCCATGGTGCGGTCGCCCTGCACGTTGGAGTGGCCACGGACCGGGCACAGGCCCGCACCCGGCTTGCCGATCATGCCGCGCAGTAGAAGGACGTTGGTGATCTCGGCGATGGTTGCCACGGCGTGGGTGTGCTGGGTCAGGCCCATCGCCCAGCAGACAATGGTGCGCCGGGAGGCCGCCATCAGGCCGGCGACCCGGTGCAGTTGGTCGGCGGTGATGCCGGTGGCATCGAGCACGGTGTCGAGGTCGACGGCGCGGGCCAGGGCGGCGTAGTCGTCGAATCCGTGGCAGTGCGTGTCGATGAAAGGCCGGTCCACCACTGTGCCGGGGGCCCGGTCGTCGGATTCCAGCAGCAGTCTGGCCAGGCCGCGGAACAGGGCCATATCCCCACCGAGACGGATCTGTACGAACTCGTCGGCGATCGGGGTCCCGCCGCCGACCACTCCGCGCACGTTCTGGGGATCCTTGAACCGGATGAGCCCGGCTTCGGGCAGTGGGTTGACTGCGACGATCCGCGCACCGTTGGCCTTCGCCTTCTGGAGTACCGACAACATGCGGGGATGGTTGGTGCCCGGATTCTGCCCGGCGATGACGATCAGATCGGCCTGCTCGATATCGGTCACGGTGACCGAACCCTTGCCCACTCCGATCGACTCGATCAGCGCGGTGCCGGAGGATTCGTGGCACATGTTGGAGCAGTCCGGCAGGTTGTTGGTGCCGAAACTGCGAACCAGCAGTTGGTAGAGGAACGCCGCTTCGTTGCTGGTGCGTCCGGAGGTGTAGAACACCGCCTCGTCGGGACTGGCGAGCGCCTGCAGGTGCTCGGTGATCAGGGCGCAGGCGGCGTCCCAGTCGATGGGGCGGTAGTGGTCATCGCCGGGTCGCAGCACCATCGGGTGGGTCAACCGGCCCTGCTGAGACAGCCAGTGTTCGGTTCGAGAGGCCAGTTCGGAGACCGGGTGTCCAGCGAAGAACTCTGGCCTGACGACCCGGCGGGTGGCCTCCTCGGCGACTGCTTTGGCGCCGTTCTCGCAGAACTCCGCAACTTTTCGCCCGCCCGGTTCCTCCGGCCACGCGCACCCGGGGCAGTCGAAGCCGTCCCGTTGGTTGACCCTGGTCAGCGTCCGCAGGGTCCGGACGGCCCCCATCTGCCCGAGACTGCGGCGCAACGCCACCAGCACCGCGGGTACGCCGACCGCGGTGGTCTTCGGCTGTTCGACGGTGACCCCGTGCTCGTCGTGATCGTCGTGATCGTCGTGATCGTCGTGATCGGCATTGAGCATGGCGTCAAATCTATTCTCCCGCGGCAGGTGAAACGTCGAAACGACCCCCGCCCGAAGGCGGGGGTCGCTCGTGGCCCTGCTGTGCGGGTCAGTGGTTGCGTCGGTCGTCTTTGTGCTTGGGATCGGTGACGACGTCTTTGCGCTTGGGATCGGTGACGACCCGGGTCGTCGTCACGTCAGGAGCACGCTGCGCGGCAACCTCCACGTGCTTGCGCCGCGTGAGCATACGCAGCAGACCGGCCAGTAGAGCGGCCAACGCGATGCCGAGCGGAATCCACCACCAATTCCAGCCGGTCTTCTCGGCCGCCTTGCCGGTCCCCTCCTTCACGGCATCGGGGGCGCGGTTGAGCACCGAAGACACCGCGCTGGAGGCGACGCTGGCGCCACTGCTGGCGGCGCTGCCCGCGACGCTGGCGCCACTGCTGGCGGCGCTGCCCGCGACGCTGGC